>NZ_JAOYTG010000007.1:0-192140 GCF_025847175.2 Paeniglutamicibacter sp. ZC-3
GAACACCACGGCGCCAGAACCCTCGAAGGTCTCTACGCACGCGTCGCGTCAAAGCTCCTGGCCCTCGCGGCAGGAATCTGGCACAACTGGAAAACCAACGCACCCCGCAAACGCTCCCTAACCGCCTACGACCACTGAAATGATTAGGACTTAATCATCTAGTAGACGCCGTGCCATCCGGCCCTTCGGTGGAAGTCAGCGGTCAGGTCGTTAAAGTGGCGAGCCCAACTGGAACGACCGAATCGGAGGGCGCTGAGGGAGGCAGTACCATCGAAATCGTTGAAGAGTCGGCCTCTCCGCCGATGGCCGAGGACCCTGCAGAGGAACCAGAAATGCCGGCCTGGATGCCGACCCTGACGATGCCCGAAGGTTCCGAGGCGTGGGACGAGAGCCAGTGGAATGAATTCCTGGATTCAGACGAAGGCCAGGAATTCATCGATGAATACAACAACGCGATGATGGATTCACCTGAACTCCAGACGATCATCGACATTGTCACTGACTTTGCAACGACCGGCGACGAGTACTATCTGGACGAATTGTGGGAGTACCTCAACGAACTCTTCCCGGACAACCCTGAATGGGCGCAGGAAGCATTCGACGGAATCCTGGCGGGTTTGGGCGAATGGGAAGTCGCCGAACAAGAATCGCCGGAGCCGACCACGCCGACGCAAGAGCCAGAAGAGCGAGATATTGAAATCAAGCCCGCTGCGACCGTCACCAAACCCGTGGTCCAGAAAAAGCAAGTTGCCCAGGCAGTCGCCAAACCCCTCGTCGATTCCCAACGGCATGAACTGGCAAATACCGGCAGCAACGGCACCGTCGTCATGGGTGGGCTCGGGCTGGCACTACTGCTGGGCGGCGCCTTGATGCTCGGGATGCGCAAGAGGCAAAAGGGCCTGTAGGCGTTTCATTTTGGGCTGCGGCGTGACACGATTCGGCTATGACACAGTTTCAGGCTTTGGATTCCCAGGAGCTGATTCACCTCTCGGTGCCGCGAGTGTGGGAACTGCTTACCGATTGGGTGGCCGCGCCCAAATGGATGCCCGGGGTTGATTCGATGGAGGCCGAGCAGCTCACGAGCCTCGGGACAGTCCTCGACTACCGTTCCGGATTCCATGAACGTCAGTTGCTGATTTCGGAATTGGTCGATGAGAAGGCCATCACCCTCACTTCCGGCGGCGGGGACATCAGCGTGCACTACCGATATGCGCTCGCCGGAGAATCAGCACAGACTCGGGTCCGGCTGACTATCAAGGTCGAAGCGGCCAAGAAACTTCGAAATGAGGTCGGGGACCTTCTGGCCGCTATTGCCGGATCCGAGGCCGATACCTTGAAATCGCTGCGCGCCTATGCGGAAGCGGCCCCGTAGGCGCCCAAAGGCTTTCCCGGTGTTCGTCAGGCTTTCTTGGCGGGGGACAGGTGCTCAAAGACGATATTGGTTTGCGTGGACGAAAAGGCGGCATTCGCTCCGAGGTTCTTGGCCACGAAATCCCTCAGTGACTCGATGGAATCGGTGACGACGTGAACCAGGATGTCGGGGGTTCCTCCAAGTACAAACACATCCTGGACTTCCGTGAGCCCGCGCAGGGTGCGTGCGGATTCCAGCATGGAATCGCGGGATTCGGAGCGAACCACCACGGACACCATGGCGGCGATGCGCAAGCCCAGTTTTGCCGGGTCCAGGTCCGCGTGGAACCCGCGAATCACCCCGGACTCCTGGAGCGCGCGGACGCGACTCAGGCAGGTGGACGGGGCGACCCCCGCACGTGAAGCCAGAAGGTTATTGGGGATGCGCGCGTTGGCGCTGAGTTCGCGAAGTATCCGCAGATCCACATCATCGAGCCGAACAGCATTTCGCTGGCTGTCATGATTCCTGATGAATTCAGAATCTAACACGAAAAACTCCCATCATTTTGAGCACTTGTTCAAGGTCCTATCCAGTGCATCGTGAATAATTCTATGATGGGTTTTCCTTGCCGTGGCACGAATTCCGCAGCAGGGGAACGCCATTGATTCCAGAAAGGCCACAAACCCGATCATGAGCACACCCACCCACACGGATCGCGAAAGTCTCCAAGCAGAGGACGCTGTGGATGCACTGGCGTCTTTCCGTGGACGTTTTTCCCTCCCGGAGGGCTTGATCTACCTTGACGGAAACTCACTCGGCCCGTTGCCGCGCGGTGCAGCCGAACGGGCTGCCGAAGTCATCAACAACGAATGGGGCCAGGGTCTGATCCGCTCGTGGAACACTTCGGGTTGGTTCGAGATGCCCAGCCGTCTCGGAGACAAGCTTTCCAAGCTCATCGGAGGAAAAGACGGTGAAACCGTCGTCACCGATACCACCAGCCTGAACCTGTTCAAGGCACTTGCCTCGGCCGTGCGCATCCAGCAGCAGGAAGCCCCGTCCCGCCGCGTTATCCTGACCGAGCGCGACAACTTCCCCACGGACATCTACATTGCCGAAGGCATCAGCGATTTCCTGAATTCGGTCAACGCCGAAACCAACGAGCACTACGAAGTGCGACTCATCGACGAGAACCTGTCGCTGGAGCAGGCGCTGGATGGTTCCGTGGCGGTGCTCGCCCTGTCTCATGTCAACTACCGCACCGGCGCCATGTGGGACATGGGCGCAGTCACCGCCGCCGCGCACGAGGCAGGAGCCTTGGTCATCTGGGACCTGGCCCACGCGGCCGGCGCCGTCCCGGTGGACCTCAACGGGGCGAACGCCGACTACGCGGTTGGCTGCACCTACAAGTACCTCAACGGCGGGCCGGGCTCCCCGGCCTTCATCTGGGTCAACGCACGCCACCAGGGCCGCTTCTGGCAGCCCCTGACGGGCTGGTGGTCCCATGCCGCCCCGTTCGCCATGGCCGACAATTACACGGCCGCGAACGACGTTCGCCGATTCCTGTGCGGCACCCAGCCGATCACCTCCATGGCCATGGTCGAATGCGGGCTGGATGTGTCGTTGGATGCCGACATGGATCTGGTGCGTGCCAAGTCGCTCGCCCTAGCGGACGTGTTCATTGCGCTCGTGCGCGAGCGATGCGGCGAATTCGGCCTCGAGCTGGTGACGCCCGAGAACCATGCGGAACGCGGCAGCCATGTCAGCTTCCGCCACCCAGAGGGCTACGCCATCATCCAGGCGTTGATCGATCGGGACGTCATTGGAGACTACCGAGAGCCCGAGGTGCTGCGCTTCGGTCTCACGCCGCTCTACCTTTCCTACACTGACATCTGGGATGCGGTGGAAATTCTGCGCGACATCCTTGAAACTCGCGCCTGGGACGTGCCCGCCTTCCGCACGCGCCACGCCGTCACTTAGGTCACCGGTCCGCATTTCTGCGGGATTCCCTACAGAATCCACGACCGCATTGTCCCGGTGCCTGGGGGCTGCCGAGGCCCCGGGCGCCGGAACAATGTTGTGCGCGGGGGAGCACTGCCGTTCCTTACGGGAAAGCTTTGGGACATAGAATCGTCCACGGCGTCCAACTCGAAAGGAACGATGTGGCGAAGCTGTACTTCCGCTATGGGGCAATGAATTCCGGCAAGTCCACGGGTCTTCTCCAGACCGCCTTCAACTATGAAGAGCGCGGACAGCGGGTCCTCTTGGCGAAGCCGGGGATCGATACGAAGGGCGACTCGGCAATAGTTTCCCGCCTGGGAATGAGCCGCGACGTGGATTTCCTCATCCCACCGTCAGCGAATGCCCGGGAACTTTTTGCCACTAAAGTCGCCGGGGACGACCCGGATGCCCTGCTGCAGCACGTGGATGCGCCTCCGGTGGCGTGCCTGCTGGTTGACGAGGCCCAGTTCCTGACGCCGGAACAGGTCGATGACCTGTTCCGCATCGCCATCCTGGATAACGTCCCCGTGCTGGCCTACGGGATCCGCTCGGACTTCCGCACCCATGCGTTTCCCGGGTCGCGGCGCCTGCTGGAGATCGCGCACAGCCTTGAGGAACTCAAGACGATTTGCCGCTGCGGAAAGAAGGCGGTGTTCAACACCCGCCGGATCGGCACCGAGATCATTTTCGATGGAGACCAGGTGGCCATCGACGGGGACGAGGTTTGGTACGAATCCCTCTGCGGAGCTTGCTACCTGGAAGCTTCGAACGGGCGTCTGGGCAGTTAACCGGCGATGGGTTCCAGTGCCATCCCTCGCAGGATCACCCGAACACCGTAGTCGAAAGCCTCGTCGCCCCAGTCAGATGATGACTCGGACGGTTCGGTGCCTGCGGCCAATGCCAGCGCCTCCTGGTGTGCGCCGATCGACCCCAGCAAATGATTGACCAGCACGTGCCGGGCATAGGTGGCATCGCTCTCCGGGACGCCCGCGATCCGCAGGAAATCCAGGATCCAGCCCAACGGGTCCAAGGACTCGGGACGCATGGATTGAGCAAGCTGCATGACCTCGGCCGAGTCCGGAACTGTGATCAGCGCGGTGCGCAGTTGGCGCAGCAGCGCGGCGATGGCCATCGGTGCCACTGCAGGGGTGGGTGATGCGGGGCGAGGCACCGCGTCCAGGAGCCTGGCGGCAACATCCACGAGCAGTTCCTGCTTGGACTTCACATGCCAATACAGCGCCCCGACCTGAACATCCAGTTCCCGTGCCAGCCGGCGCATGGACAGGTCGGCCAGGCCGAACTCCGAGAGCACGCCCACGGCGGCATCAATGAGTTGTTCACGCGTCAGGGCCATGGCTCCCAGTCTAGGCGGCACTCCAAGCAAGTCTGAATGTGGGCGCATTTCTTCGCGTCATCATCTGGAGCAGCTGCAGGCGGGAGGCGCAGTCGTCAAAAGACTTTTGGTCGATCCCTCGACGCAAGGGGCAAAGGCGGGGTTTGATG
This sequence comes from Paeniglutamicibacter sp. ZC-3, assembly GCF_025847175.2. Taxonomy (NCBI): domain Bacteria; kingdom Bacillati; phylum Actinomycetota; class Actinomycetes; order Micrococcales; family Micrococcaceae; genus Paeniglutamicibacter; species Paeniglutamicibacter sp. ZC-3. The sequence continues at coordinate 4,853 of NZ_JAOYTG010000007.1, forward strand.
GGGGCATGAGTATGCAATTTCCTACACCAGAGGCCATGAAAGAGTTCCAGCGGCTCACGCGTGCCCTGCTTGGCGAGGGAGTGGCTGCCGGAAAGATGTTTGGCAAGGACGCCTTGAAGTACGAATCAAAGGCCATCGCCTGCCTTATCGAGGACACCATGGGATTCAAGGTGGGACGCGAGAGTGAAATCATGCGCAAGGCCCTGGAATATCCCGGTGCCGGCCTCTTCGACCCCTCGGGTCAGGGGCGGCCCTTCCGCGACTGGGTATCCGTTCCCGAAACATCGATCGAGCACTGGGAAACACTGGCACGCGCCGCATTGGCGGCGGCGGTCGAAGCAGAAGACGAGCCCAAGGAAGCATAAATCCACTCATTGATGCTGCATCGGGTAAACTCGTGACGTAAGAGCCCCTTACTGTTCTTCCTGATCCTGCTTGGGCCAATCGAAGAGCGAGGGGCATTTCTGCGCCCGGCACCGCCGGGACCCGGCATTTTTGCCGGCCGCGCTGAATCGAGCAAGGGGGAGGATCCCATGCCAGCAATCGTGATCGTCGGCGCCCAGTGGGGCGACGAAGGCAAGGGCAAGGCCACAGACCTTTTGGGTGGCCAGGTTGACTACGTTGTAAAGCCAAACGGCGGCAACAACGCAGGTCATACAGTTGTCGTTGGCGGTGAAAAGTATGAGCTCAAGCTCCTTCCCGCCGGTATTCTTTCGCCAAATGCCATCCCGATCATCGGCAACGGCTGTGTGGTCAACCTCGAGGCGCTCTTCGAAGAGATCGAGGGACTGGAGGCACGCGGTGCCGATACCTCGAAGCTGCGCGTGTCGGCCAACGCGCACCTGGTCGCCCCGTACCACCAGACCATGGACAAGGTCACCGAACGCTTCCTGGGCAAGCGCGCCATCGGCACCACCGGGCGCGGCATCGGCCCGGCCTACATGGACAAGATCGGGCGCCTGGGCATCCGCGTGCAGGACGTCTTTGACGAATCCATCCTGCGCCAGAAGGTCGAGGGCGCACTGCGCCAGAAGAACGAACTGCTGGTCAAGGTCTACAACCGCCGCAGCGTCGAGATCGACGAAATCGTCGAGTACTTCCTCTCCTACGCCGAGCGCCTGCGCCCGCTGGTCATCGATGCGACGCTCGAGCTGAACAATGCGCTGGACGCCGGCAAGGTCGTGCTCATGGAAGGCGGCCAAGCCACGTTCCTGGACGTGGACCACGGCACCTACCCGTTCGTGACGTCCTCGAACCCGACCGCCGGCGGCGCCTCGGTCGGCTCGGGCATCGGCCCAACCCGTATCAGCCGCTCGATCGGCATCATCAAGGCCTACACCACCCGCGTGGGTGCAGGGCCGTTCCCGACCGAGCTCTTTGACGACATGGGCGAATACTTGCAGAAGACCGGCGGGGAATTCGGCGTGAACACCGGCCGTCCGCGCCGTTGTGGCTGGTACGATGCAGTGTTGGCCCGCCACGCCTCGCGCGTGAACGGCTTCACCGACTACTTCGTCACCAAGCTCGACGTGCTGACCAACATCGAGAAGATCCCGGTGTGCGTGGCCTACGACGTTGACGGAGTGCGCCACGACGAGATGCCGATGACGCAGACCGACTTCCACCACGCCAAGCCCGTCTTCGAATACTTCGACGGCTGGACCGAGGACATCACCGGTGCCCGCACCCTCGATGACCTGCCGGAGAATGCACGCAACTACGTGCTGGCGCTCGAAGCCATAAGCGGGACCCGTTTCTCCGCCATCGGCGTGGGACCGGACCGTGAGCAGACGATCGTCCGTCACGATTTGATCAACGACTGACAGCGACGCGCTCGGGCGCGGTGTGGGGCAGGATGAATGACATTCACCTGGCCCGGCACCGCGCCCTTGCCGTGTCCGGGGCACGGATGCCGTCTTGACCTGCCTCAGGATGCCGAACCGTCCCCCTGTCGACCGTTTTGCCGTCACATTCTTCGGGTCGGGGCAAAAATCACTGCAGCCGACTCGCCGAGTTGGCGATTGTCGTTAGGCTGGGTGAAAGAACTCAGCGACGAAGGGAATCGCCATGAAGGTCAGCGTTGGTCAATTTGCCCCCACAGGGTCGGTCACCGACAACTTGGAAACCATGGAACGACTGGTTGCCAAGGCGAAGGCCGAGGCCGCGGACCTGGTGCTCTTTCCCGAAGAGGCCATGCTCGCCGTTTCGCAGGTGACGGGCCCGTTGAATGACGCCCTCGAAGGGAACTGGACCAAATTCGTCCAGCAGCTTTCCTTCATGACCGCCGAGCACAAGATTGCCATTGTGGCCGGGGGATACGAGCAAAGTGGCGACGAACGGCCCTACAACACCCTGGTGGTGCTCGGAGAGGATGGCGCGATCCTGGGGACCTACCGCAAGATCCACCTCTACGACGCATTCTCCTACCAGGAATCGAAGTCGATCAAGGCCGGAGATGTTGCCGAGGTCCCCGTCTTCGACATCGCCGGCATGAAGGTCGGGGTGTTCACCTGCTATGACCTGCGCTTCCCGGAAATCGCCCGGAGGCTGGTCAACGAGGGTGCCGAACTGTTGCTCGTGGCCGCCGCCTGGTTCAAGGGCGAGCACAAGATCGAGCACTGGGAAACCCTGTTGCGGGCACGCGCGATCGAGAACACGGTGTGGGTCGCGGCCGCCGGAACCAGCTCGAGCCACACCATCGGCCACTCGGCGATCCTGGATCCCATGGGTGTGCCGATCGAGTACCTGGGCGACGATGCCGAGGGCTTGGTGACGACCGATGTCACGCGCCGGCGCATCGACGAGGTGCGCGAGTTCCTGCCGGTGCTGGCCAACCGCAGGCTGTAGGAAAAGGAATGCCCGGGAGCCCGTGCGGGTGCCGTCCAGGCGCCCGCACGGGCTCCCTTTGCGTCTCCCGCGGGCAGCCTGAACCCGGCCGCCGAAGCGCCGGCCGCGACCCAACGAATTTCACAGTTCTGGGCATGTACGCTTCGGGTTCCGCCCACTACTATTGGTGCTCGATGTAACTCCAATTAGGCAGGATAGGGCAGTGGGCACCACCGACACGCAAATGAATGAAGCCATCATCGAGGAATGGGCCGAGGCAACGGCGCAGGCCTACAACGACTCATTGTCCGGCCTGGACCTGGCTCGTGTGCCGAAGGCTGTGCGGGCCTTCATTGAACTGTATGGGCAGAGCAAGGACATGACCTTCAACGCCGACTACTCACCGATCGACTACTTCGAGGAACACCCTGCCTCGGCGATCGGAATCATCCTCGACACCCCCGAGGCCCTGGAACTGTTGGACGACGACGAGGAAGAAGCGCTCGAGGACATCCTCGGCTTTGCCGAGGCCTGGGCGGAGTTCGATTCAAACCAGCAGCCGGACCTCGGGGTTTCCGAGGCCGACGACGAGGACGACACCGGGTGGTAATGAGAACCACGGGCCGCCCCTGAATGACGGGTTGCCTACGGGAATCGCTCGGGCCGTCCCGCGGGTTCCCTCCAATGGGAAGGGTCCGTGCCGGAAACCATGGGGTTTCGGGCACGGACCCTTCGCATGGGGCAGACTGTCTTGCTAGGCGAGCAGCTGGCGCTTGGAGGAGATGACGCCGGTGTTGAACCCGGCCAGGCGCAGCCCGCCGTGGAAGCGTGCGTGTTCGATCTTCACGCACCGGTCCATCACCACATTCAGGCCGTTGGCCTCGGCCTTGGCCGCGACCTCCTCGTGCCAGGAACCCAGTTGCAGCCACAGGGTCTTGGCCCCCACGGCGATCGACTCGTCCAGGACGCCGGGCAGGTCGTCGTGCTTGCGGAAGACCTCCACCAGGTCCGGTGTCTCCGGCAGGTCGGCCAGCGACTTGTAGACCGGCTGGCCCAGGATCTCATCGAGCACCGGGTTGACGAAGTAGACCTTGTACTTGGAGGAGGACAACAGGTAGGTCGCCACGAAGTAGCTGGCGCGCGAGGGCTTGTTGGAAGCGCCCACGATCGCGATCGACTTGGTGTTGCGCAGGATCTCGAGGCGTTCGGCTGCGTTCGGGCCTTCCCAGGTGCGGGTTTCCACGGCGTTGCTCATTACTTGGCTCCCGTCACGGCGGCCGCGCGGGCGGCGTCGATGGAGCAGGCTGCCCCGTCGTAGGCTTCCTCGGCCGGGGCGTCGGCCACCAGCTGCGAAGCGGTCAGGGCCTGGTCCAGGTCCCAGAGGATGTCATCGATGTCTTCCAGTCCCACCGAGAAGCGGATCAGGTCCTCGGGAACGCCTGCCGCAACCAGCTGGTCGGCGGAGAGCTGCTGGTGGGTGGTGGAAGCCGGGTGCAGCACCAGGGTGCGCACGTCCCCGACGTTGGCCAGGTGGCTGGCCAGCTGCAATGCCTCGATGAAGGCACTGCCGGCGGCGCGGCCGCCCTTGACTCCGAAGCTGAACACGGAGCCGACGCCCAGGGGCAACAGCTCCTGGGCACGCTCGTAGTGCGGGTGGGAGGGCAGGCCTGCGTAGTTCACGTAGGAAATGCGCGGGTCGGCCTCCAGCCATGCGGCCACGGCCTTGGCATTGGCCAGGTGCGAGTCCATGCGCTGGGGCAAGGTCTCGACGCCCTGCAGCAGCTGGAACGCGGACTGTGCCGGCAGTGCCGGTCCGATGTCGCGCAGCTGCTCGCTGCGCAACTTGGTCAGGAAGCCGTACTCGCCGAAGTTGTCCCACCAGGAGACGTTGCCGTAGGAGGCCACGGGCTCGGTCATCGCGGGGAACTTGCCATTGCCCCAGTTGAAGGTGCCGGCCTCCACGACGATGCCGCCGAGGGTGGTGCCGTGGCCGCCGAGGAACTTGGTGGCGGAGTGGATAACGATGTCGGCACCGTGCTCGATCGGGCGCAACAGGTACGGAGGGGTGAGGGTCGAATCGACAACCAGCGGGAGGCCCGCGGCGTGGGCGACCTCGGCCAGGCCCCTGAGGTCGGCGACGTCGCCGGAGGGGTTGGCCACGACTTCGGTGTAGACGGCCTTGGTGTTTTCCTGGATGGCGGCGGCGAACTCGGCCGGATCCGTGGAGTCGATGAAGGTCGTCGACACCCCGAATCGACGCAGCGTCACGTCGAGCTGGGTGATGGTGCCGCCGTAGAGCTTGGAGGAGGCCACGATGTGGTCCCCGGCGCCTGCAAGTGCGGCGAAGGTGATGAATTCAGCTGCCATGCCCGAGCCGGTGGCCACCGCGCCGATGCCGCCTTCGAGGGAGGCGATGCGCTCCTCGAATGCCGCCACCGTCGGGTTGCCGATGCGGGAGTAGATGTTGCCGTACTTTTGCAGCGCAAAGAGGTTCGCGGCGTCGTCGGAATCCTTGAAGACAAACGACGTGGTCTGGTAGATCGGAACGGCGCGCGAGCCGTGCTCGGCGTCAGGGGTGCCGCCGGCGTGCAGCGCGCGCGTGCGGAATCCAAATTGGTGTTCGGCCATGAGGGTGGCTGACTCCTTGCGTATACGGCTGGGGCAGCCCTGGGTGCGGACTGTCCTCGCCTGTGGTGGGGCGGGTGGTGCTTCTCCCGGATGAATGCGGTGCCGAAGTGCCCTAGGGGAGGGGTTTCCCTGCGGGCGCATCGACACCCAAGATCGCTGGTGCGTTCTCCATCGTTTCTGGCGGTAGCACCTTGTCCACCGGAGTGTGGAAGGTTGCTGCGGCGTCGTAAAGCCAGATCTCTCGGCCGCTCGGGATGGGGGTCTGGGATCCATTGTGGCAAGAAAATTGCCTGTAGCCAAAGAATGTGTGCTTAGGTTGCGTCCGGGGGGGATGGGAATCGAAGGATCTGCACCGGATCCCGGCGGCGTTCCTGCCGGGTTAGGCTTGTGGCCATGAGTGCAACCTTGGTTTTGGTCCGTCACGGTGAAACGGCATGGAATGCCGAAGGTCGACTTCAGGGTCAGACGGATATTCCGCTCAATGAGCTGGGACGTGAGCAGGCACGTGGCGCGGGCCGGGAACTGGCAACCCGCCACTGGGATGTACTGGTCTCATCGACGCTTGGCCGCGCAGCGGAAACGGCGGAACTCATCGGGCATGACCTGGGGTTGACGCTGACCGAAAAATTGGGCGGTCTCCAGGAACGCCACTACGGCAATGCCGAAGGCCGTGTGGTCCGCGACCTGCCCCGCGAGGAGATCGACCTCCTGCTGCACTCGGCAGAGCCCGAGGAAGACGTGGTGAAGCGCGGGATTTCCGCCCTCAGTGAGCTGGTGCTGCGTTACGAGGGCAAGAACATCATTGCCGTGGCCCACGGGACATTGATCCGACTGACTGTTGATGAGCTGCAGGGAGGCGTGCGAACCAAACCGCTGCGCAATGGCCAGATCGTCGAAGTGGACATCAGCCTGCTGCAGCGGCACCTGTCCGCCGCCGCACACTAGGAAATTCCGCCCTCCAACATGAACCACGTTGGCATGGCTGGAACGTCCTTGACGACCCCCTGGCCTTGCGCCGGGAGGGCCGATGACCTCCATGCCCGCCATCCATGCTTCCGACGTCACCTCCTGGAACCAGCCAGCTAGGCGTCGATCACCAGATCGGTCCGCGCGGTCGAGCAGCACGGCAGGAACTTGCCGGCCTCGATCTCCCGTGCGCGGATCCCGCCTTGGTGGTTCATCTCAATATCACCGGAAAGCTTCACGATCTTGCAGGAGCCGCACATGCCTTCCTGGCAGTTGGCGCCGATCCTGACTCCGGCTCGCTGGGCAATGCCGAGGATCTTCTCCTCGGGGTCGATGCGCACGTTGATGCCGGTGCGCATGAAGGACAGGGTGAGGCTTCCGGTGCCGACGGTGTCGAATGCCGAAACGTCGGGGGCGGAGGGTTCCGCTGTTTCTGCCTCGGCGGCCGGAACCTCGGAATCGACGGGGTCTGGTTCGGCAAAGTCGGGATCGGCCGCCTGGAGCGGCAGTCCCGTGGCCTCCAGCGGGCCCTCGTCGTCGTAGGCCGGTTCGTACATGCCCAGGGCGGAAGGCTGGCTTTCGTAGTAGTCCTCCGCGGAATCGGCGATTTCCTCCGCGATTTCCTCGGCAATCTCCTCAGCCAGTGCGACCTCCGCTTGGTATTCCAGGGTCGTCTCGCAGTCTCCGGAGAAGAATTCCATGTGGATGGAGGTGTCGTCGACGCCGACTGCGGCGAGCAGTTCGGACACGTTGTTCAGGTAGCCCTCGGGGCCGCAGGCATAGACCTGGCGTCCGTTGGCATCTGGCGCCACCTCGTCCAGCATCGCGGTGGTCAGCCGTCCGGTGAGGCCTTCCCAGTCCGCGGGCGCGCTGCGGTCGCCCAGGGAGAAGTGGACGGTGACGCGCGAATCCACGGTGGCGATGTAGCCCAGTTCCTGGTGGAAGGCGAAGCCTCCGGGTGCGGCACCGTGATAGAGCACCACCACGTCGGCCTGTCCGGGCAGCGAGTGGATGGTCCGCAGCATGGACATGATCGGGGTGATGCCGGAGCCCGCGGCCAGCAGGAGGTAGCGCGCCCGCCGGTCGGCGTCGGGCAGGTGGAAGGCGCCGACGGGTCCGAGCATCTCGAGCACCGTGCCGGGTCCGACGTTTTCGTGCACCCACGGCGAGACCCGGCCGGCCGGGTCTCGCTTCACCGTGATGTCGAAGGTCCACGGTTTCGTGGGCGAACTGGACAGGGAGTAGCTGCGGTCGATCGGGTCCCCGCCCTCGCCGTTCACGGGGAAGGCGATGTTCACGTATTGACCCGGGCGGAACGCGAGGGGCGCGCCGTCTGCGCGGCGGAACACGAAGGTCAGCATTCCACCGACTTCCGGAACAATCTCGACGCATTCGGCCAGGAACTCCTGCGGGTGCCAGGGGCCCAGGGCGCGCGCGGCACTGGCCGGTCCCTCGGTGCTGCCCAGCACGCGGTTCCACGGCATTTCCAGGCCGCGGATGCGCTGTGGCTCCTGGTGGGGCGCGGTAATGGTCGTGGTCGTGGTCTCGGTCATGATTGTGGGCTCGGTCGTGGTCATGGTCACGACAGGTGTTCCTGCACGCGCTGGATGTACCAGTTGATGAATGCCTCGACCTGGTATTCGCTTTTCATGTACGGCCCTGGTTCGTAGGCGGGGCTGCCGGCTCCCTTTTGGCAGAGTTCGACGAATTCCTTGTCCTGCAGGTTGGTCTGCTTCCAGGTGTGCGTGAGTTTCTCCAGGTCGTAGTCGTCGCCTTCCACGGCGTCGTCGGCGACCAGCCAGGTGGTGCGCACCAGGGTTTGGTGCTCGTTGACGGGGAACACTGCGAAGGTGATGACGTGGTCGCCGAGGAAGTGGAACCAGCTGTTGGGTTGCAGGTGCATCGAGCAGCGGCCGAGGCGGAAGTCGCGCAGGTCCCCGAGCAGCTTCTTGGAGAGCCGGTGCCCGTCGGGGGAGAACGATTCGCCGTCGCCGTCGAGGGACTCGCGCGAGATGCGGATGCCAGCCACCCGGGTGTCTAGCTCCTCAACGACCTCGTAGGGAATGCCGTAGCGCCGGCAGCGGGCTTCGAGCGCGGCCTGCGCCTCGGTGTTGCGGTCCCACACCTCCTCGAGGTGCGGCGGGATCAGGCCCTCGGTCAAACCCCAGGTGGGGAAGAGGGAACAGGCCAGTTCCGGGTGCCCGTCGCAGTGGTAGCACTCCCGGTTGTTCTCCATGACGAGCTTCCAGTTGCCCTCCTCGATGATGTTCTGCTGGTAGGCGACCTTTGCCTTCGAGAGGTCGTGCGGGGCCAGGTAGGGCTCGAAGATCTTCGCTGTTTCGTCGAAGTCGGCCGGCGGTTCCTCGGCCATGCAGACGAAGATCAGGCCGGCGTATTCGCGGCCGTGGGCGCGCTTGAGGCCGAAGCAGCCCTTGTCGAACTTCGTTTCCCCGGGTGCGGAAGCGTGGATCAGGTCTCCGCTGGGGGCGTAGGTCCAGGAGTGGTAGCCGCACACCAGGTTCCCCGTGGTTCCGGTGGACTCGGTCAACACGCGCGCGCCGCGGTGGCGGCACACGTTGTGCAGGACGTTCACGCCGCCCTCGTCGTTGCGCAGCACGATCAGGGAGTAGGGCCCGTAGTCGACGGTCACATAGTCGCCCGGTTCCGGGAGCTCGGCGACGCTTGCGGCAAAGAGCCAGTGTTCGCCGAAAATGGCCTGCATGTCGATCTTGAAGATCGCCGGATCGGTGTAGAACGGCGCGTCAAGGGAATGGCCTTCGCGGCGGAAGTCGAACAACTCGGTGATCTCGGCCAGCTGCTCTGCGGGCAAGGACGAAGCGAGCTTGCCGCGTGAAGACAGGGGCACGTTCACTGAAGCAGACATGTGTTTACTCCTCGGGGGAATGGGGCGGGCATGCGGGCCGGGGTCCCGGTTGGTGATCCAGGTCACCGAAATGCCGGAAACTTCTTACTCACGAGGGTATGGATCGATGCTCTGCAATAAAAGCGCAAGATTTTGGGGATAATGATGCAGAATAGGTGCATGATCGATCCGCGACTCACCACGCTCAGAGTGTTTGCCCGGACCGGCACCGTCGGGGCAACCGCGGAACTCACCGGATATTCGCCCTCAGCGGTGTCGGCACAGTTGCGTGAGCTGCAGCGCGTGTTGGGCATGGAGCTGCTGGCGAAGGACGGGCGGGGCGTGCGCCTGACGGCCACCGGCAGGTTCCTCGTGACGGGCTCCGACGTGTTGATGACGGAATGGGAGCGGCTGCGGGCCGCGGCGCTCCAGGCCGGCGACCAGGTACAGTCCCACTTCGGGCTGGGCGGCTTTTCTACCGCGGCTGCCCAGCTGCTCGCGCCGCTGGCCGCCACCCTGCGTACGGCACGTCCCTCGGTGGACGTCCAGGTGCTCGAGGCGAATCCGGCACGTTGCTTCGACCTGCTGGTCGCCGAACGAATCGACCTGGCGGTCATCGTGGCCATGCAGTCCCAGACCCATGTTGAGGAAGATCCGCGCTTCGAGCAGACAACGCTGCTCAACGATCCCCTCGACGTGATCCTCCCCTCCGACCACCCGCTGGCAACGCGGGAGACGGTAACGCTCGAAGAGCTGGCGAGCGAGCCCTGGATCACCGAAGCCCCGGGGTCCACCTATCATTCCCTGTTCACTGCGGCGTTTACGGCCGTCGGAGTCACGCCGAGAATTGCCCACGAGGCCGTTGAGTGGGAAACCCAGGTCGCCTTCGTCGGAGCTGGTCTTGGAGTTGGACTGCTGCCGCGCCTGGCGCCCCTGGGAAGCGCAGAGAATGTGACCCGACTGCGCATCTCGGGCCAGGGGAAACCCGCCCGCAGGATTGTCGCGGCGGTGCGCAAAGGCAGCCTCGGCTCACCGCTGATCAAGGAATCGCTCGGGATCCTGCAGGGCAGGGCGAAGCGAATCCTCACCGAACGGCTGGATGGGGAAGGGTGAAGCCGCGATCGCGGCGTTCGCGCCCGGGGGCGCGACGTCGTGAGGTGCCGGAGGGCAAATACCATGTGGCGAATGCGTGTGGACGGGACCGCGTGAAGATCGGCGTGGTCCACGCCTAGAAAACACTGCCCGCGCGGGCGCACCATGTGTGCATGAGCGAATCGTTTTTTGGGGATCCCGAATACTATGCCCGGTGTGCGAAGGCCTACGACGCCATGATCGGCTCAAAGGTGTACAACAAGGTGTTCTGGGGCACCGACCCCCGGCAATATTCAATCTTCGCGGCCCAGGCCATTGCCTCCGGGAAAGGTCCGCTGCTGGAGGTTGCGGTCGGCACGGCGCAGGCCACGGCGACACTGCACGTGGCAAGTGCCCGGACGACGACGTTGGTGGACATGAGCGGACCGATGTTGAAGTTGGCCGGTGAATCCATCGCCACTGCCGCCGGAGGCACACTGCCCGATCGAATCACCCTGGAATGCCGGGACATGCTCGCGCCCCCGGGGGGCCGGCGGTACGAAACAATTCTCGGTCTGGGGCTGCTGCACCTGGTCCCGGATGTCACCGCCACCGTCCGGGAGCTGGGCAGGCAACTCGAAGATCACGGGAAGCTGTTCCTGGCCTCATTGGTCAGGGGATCGGCCCGGTCCAACGCCTATCTTGCGCTACTGAAGGCGCACGGAGACATTGCCAGGATCCGATCCGGCACCGAGCTCTTCGACGAAGTCAGGGCCAGCGGTCTTGGATCCGTCACGCTGGCCCGTCGCGGGGCGATGGCGTACGTGGAGATTTCGCGGTAGCCGGTTAGGCGTCGCAGATCTCCTTGATCTGTGCGATGCACGGCTCGTTCTGCAGGCTGGTGGTGTCGCCCAGGGCGCTGCGCTCAAAGAGCTGGGTCAGCAGCCTGCGCATGATCTTGCCCGAGCGGGTCTTGGGCACATCGGGAACGAAGACGATCTCGCGCGGCTTGGCGATGGGACCGATCTGGGTTGCCACGTGGTTGCGAAGCTCCGCAATGAGGGCCTGTTGCTTTGCCAGCGCTTCGCCGGCCAGGTCCGTTCCCACCAAGGACTTGTCGAACGGCACCACGAACGCGGTGGCCGCGTGGCCGGTCTTGGCATCGCTGGTCGGGCAAACCCCGGCCTCGACGACTGCCGGGTGCGTGACTAGTGCCGATTCGATTTCGATGGTGGAAAGCCGGTGCCCGGAAATGTTGATGACATCGTCCGTGCGGCCCAGGATCCAGATGTCCCCGTCCTCATCGAAGCGCGCCCCGTCACCGGCCAGGAACCAGCCCTGCTGCGCGTACTTCTCCCAGTAGGAGGTGTAGTAGCGCTCGGGGTTGCCCCAGACGGTGCGGGCCATGGACGGCCCGGTCTTGGTCAGCACGATGTAGCCCTGCAGGTTCTTCTCCACTGTTTGCGCCGCATCGTCGACGATGTCCACGGCTACGCCGGGCAGCGCGCGGGTGCCGCAGCCGGGTTTGAACGCGGTGTCGTCCTGGCGCGGGGAGAGGATCGTGGCACCGGTCTCGGACTGCCACCAGGTGTCGACCATGGGGATGCCGGCGGCGGTGTCGCGTCCGACTTGGCTGCGCAGCCAGCGCCACGCCTCGGGGTTCACGGCTTCGCCGACGGTTCCTGCCAACCGGATCGAGGACAGGTCGTAGTCCTCGGGGATTCCCTCGGGGAACCAGCCCATCAGCGAGCGCACCAACGTGGGCGCGGTGTAGTAGCTGGTCACGCCGTAGCGGGCGATGATTTCGAAGTGGCGGCCCGGGTGCGGGGCATTGGGCACGCCCTCGTAGATGACCTGGGTGACGCCGTTGGACAGCGGTCCGTAGATCTCATAGGTGTGCGCGGTGACCCAGGCCAGGTCGGCGGTGCACCAGTGGACGTCGTTCTCGCGCTTGGCCGGATCCGGGTTCGAGAAGAGGAACTCGTGGCTCCACGAGGCCTGGGTCAGGTAGCCGCCGGTGGTGTGGACCAGGCCCTTGGGCTGGCCGGTGGTGCCGGAGGTGTACATGATGAACAAGGGCGTTTCGGCGTCGAAGGCCTCGGGGGTGTGTTCGGTGCTCGCGGTGTCGACCGCCTCGTGCCACCACACGTCCCTGCCCTGCACCCAGTTGATGTCGGTGTGCCCGGTGCGGTTGATGACCAGGACGTGCTCGATCGAGTTTTCGCCGGAAACGGCCTCGTCGGCGTGCGCCTTGACCGGGACCGATGTGCCGCGGCGGAACTGGCCGTCGGTGGTGACCAGGAGCTTGGCGGCGGTGTCCTCGACGCGGAACTTCAGGGCTTCGGCGGAGAAGCCGCCGAAGACCAGCGAGTGCACTGCGCCGATGCGCGCGCAGGCCAGGGTGATGACGATGGTTTCCACCAACACCGGCAGGTAGATGACCACGCGGTCGCCCTTGGTGATGCCCAAGGCGACCAGCGCATTGGCGGCCTGGGAAACACGGTCCTGCAGGTCCTTGTACGTGACGGTGGTGGTGTCGCCGGGCTCGCCCTCGAAGTGCAGGGCCACCTTGTCGCCGCGACCGGCTTCCACATGGCGGTCCACGCAGTTGTAGGCGGCGTTGAGCTTGCCGCCCTCGAACCAGCGCAACTCGGGTCCACGCCGCGTCTCCGGGTCCACGCCGGTGCTGCTGTGGACGGTGTGCCATTGGTCGGACCAGCTCAGGCGCCGCGCCGCGGCGTCCCAGAAGGCCAGGCGTTCGGCTTCGTTCCAGGTGGCCTCGTTGGCGATGCCGGGGGCGGTCGTGTTCAGGGTTTCAGTCATTGTCTTCTCCATCGGTCCTGGCGCTGGCACTCCACCGCATATGTGGTTGCTGCGCCGTCACGGAGCCGGTTCTCTTGGCCGCTCGGGATGCTTTTCTTCGGTGGTTCTTGGGCAGGTTTGCCGGGTCAGGCCCAGCGTTTGATGGCCCAGCGTTCGGCCAAGCCCACCAACGCGTCGGTGGTCTTGCCCAGCACGGCCAGCAGTATGATGGCGAGGATCAGTCGATCGATGCGGCCGTTGTTTTGAGAATCAAGCAGCAGGAACCCCAGGCCCATGGAGGATGCGATTAATTCGGCGGCCACCAGGAAAAGCCAGGCTTGGGCCAGGGCCAGCCGGAGGCCGGAAAATATTGCCGGAACCACCGCGGGAAGCTGGATGGTCGTCAACAGCTTGACGCCCTTGAGTCCGAAAGCGCGGCCGGCCTCGATCAAGTTCTTGTCCACGTGGCGCAGGGCCAGGTACACGGTGGTGAATACGGGGAAGAACGCACCAATGACAATCAGGGTGACCTTTGAGTCCTCACCGATCTTCATCCACAGGATCAACAGCGGGACCCAGGCCAGGGATGGCACCGCGCGAAATGCCCCGATGGTCGGCGCCAGCAAAGCGTCGGCTATGCGCGACAAGCCGACCAAGGCGCCGATGGCCAGGCCCAGCACCGCGCCGATGGCAAAGCCGACCAGGACGCGCTGGGTTGAGATGCCAATGTGGTTGCCCAGTTCTCCGCGACCGAGAAGATCCACCGCGGCGGAAAACACCGAGGCCGGCGACGGCAACTGAGCCGGGGTGACCCACCCGAACGAGGTCGCACCCTGCCACAGGGCGAGAATGAACAGCGGCACCAACGTGCCCAGGCCGATGCGGCCCAGCCGGGATGCCAGCAGTGGGCCCCCGGGCATGGACGCGCCGTTGCCGTTGGTCGATTCGCTGGTGTCCAGGGACAGGTCAGCGGACATTAGGAGGCCTTGACCTTGGATGAATCGGCCTTCTTGGCGAACGAGTCGTCAATCAGGGTGCTGAGTGCGGCATCTACGGCGGCCTGGTCCGTGACGTCGTGGGTTTGAACGAAGATCGGCCCGACGACGGTGAGGACGTCGATCAGCTTTTCACCGGGTACCGCCGAAACATCGAGGTTGGAACGCTCGAGGATCACCTTTTCGGCAACCGGCGTTTCCAGCCCGGCCACGTCGGCCAGGATGGTCGCGGTTTCCTGCTGGTTGTCCGCAGCCCACTCACGGGCCTTTTCGTAGGAATCCACCACGGCCTGTGCGACTTCCGGGGAATCCTTGAGGAAGGATTCGGTCGCATTCAGCGCGCCGTAGGTGTTGAAGTCCAGGTTGCGGTAGATCAGCGTGGCGCCGTTTTCCTCGGCGCCGGCCATGATCGGGTCCAGTCCACTCCAGGCGTCCACGGAGCCATTTTCCAAGGCAGCGCGCCCATCGGCGTGCTGGAGGTTTTCCACCGTCACGTCGTCGGGACCAAGCCCTGCCTGTTCCAGGGCCTGCAGCAAGAAGAAGTAAGGATCGGTTCCCTTGGTGGCAGCCACGGATTTGCCCTTCAGGTCGGAGACCTCCTTGATGGGGGAGTCCTTGGCGACCACAAGGGCAGCCCACTCGGGCTGCGAGTAGATGTCGATGGTCTTGATCGGTGAACCATTGGAGCGGGCCAGCAGGGCGGCGGAGCCCGCGGTCGATCCCACGTCGATGGCGCCCGCGCGGAGCGCTTCGTTGGCCTTGTTGGAACCGGCCGACTGCACCCAGTTCACGGTGACGCCCTGGTCCTTCAGCGATGCTTCCAGCCAGCCCTTTTCCTTGAGCACCAAGCTCAACGGGTTGTAGGTGGCGAAGTCGATGTTGAGCGTCGTGGCTTCGTTGGCGCTGGCGCCGCCGGAGCCTTCGCCGGCGCAACCGGTCAGCAGTGCGGTGGCAGTTGCCAGCGCGGTGGTGGCGATGAGCGCGCGACGCGAGAAGAATTTGCGGTTCATAAGTGGTTTCCTTGAGTGTTCGACCGCACGCCAGTGCGGCGCTGGTTCTAAGAAGCGAGTGGAGTGGAAGTGATTGGGGGCCGGTGCTAGTGGCGGTGCGCGTCAACGCCGAGCGACGCCAGCAGCGAGCTGCGCATTCGGGCCAGGGCTTCATCGCTGCGGTGGCGCGGACGTGCGCCGGGGACCGTGAGGACCTGGGTGACGGTGGCGGAGGTGGCGCCGTTCGGGCGACCCAACACCACGATGCGGTCGGCCAACTGGAGCGCCTCGTCGACGTCGTGGGTGACCAGCAAGACGGTCGTCGGGTAGGCGCCGTGGATGTCCAGCAGCAGGTCCTGCATTTTCAGGCGTGTAAGTGCATCCAGCGCGCCGAATGGTTCATCCAGCAGCAGGACTCCGGGGCGTCGGGCCAGTGCCCGTGCAAGCGAGGTGCGCTGGGCCATGCCGCCGGAAATTTCCCGCGGCCGTAAGGTGCTGTGGGCATCCAACTCGACGAGTTCCAGGAGTTCGGCTACGCGGGTGGCGCCAATGGAACGGTCCGTACCCTGGGGAAGCCCCAAAGCCACGTTCTTTTCAACGGATTGCCACGGCAGCAAGCGCGGTTCCTGGAAAGCCACGGCGCATCGGGCGTCCAGGCCGTTGACGGCGGTGCCGTCGATCAGGACCTGGCCCGTGGAGGGTCGGTCCAGTCCGGAGACCGAGCGAAGCAACGTGGACTTGCCGCAACCGCTAGGGCCAAGGATTGCCACGACTTCGCCGCCCGCGATCTCGAGGTCGACATCACCCAACACTTTGCGACCGTCGAAGCTGCGTCCAACGCCTTTGAACGTCACGCGAAGCGCCGGGTTGGAGCCGCGTGCCGGTAGGGAAAGCGTGGGGTGGTCAAGCGTGGAAGTCATGTTCTCTCCATCGTTCCTGGCGGTAGCACCGGCCTCGGTCGAGGTGGTTGCTGCGGCGTCATGGAGCCAGATCTCTCGGCCGCTCGGGATGGGTTGTTACCTTCATCAAAGTCGATCCGGCGTCATGGAGGCAAGCCGGCCGTAATGTGACGAAACGTTCGACAAGCCGGAAAGAATCGGCAATCCATCGAATGAAATTTGATGAAATAGGGAATTTTCATCTTCTTTCCACGAGCGCCAAAGTGCCGGCGGGGGACCGCCCTCCCGGCCCGCGTATCACGCGTCCAGCCGCGTGAACCCGCTGTCGGGCGGGCCGGCTGAACCTGGGGCCCCGGGTCGCCTGACCTCCGCGCCAAGGCTGGTGTCTCGTCGAAGAAATGGTTGTCGGATCGGCGTTGGGTCGCTACTGAGCCGATGCCGCGGCGGGCCAGGAAGCCCGCTGTGCCCTGTGACGCACGTGCCATTTGTGACGAACCGGGTTGTCTCCGCTTCGCCGGGGCGTGTAGAAATATGTCCAACAACCATCCAGAGCGGCCGAGAGATCTGGCTCCATGACGCCGCAGCAACCCCTTCCCCTTAATTGGGCGGTAGGTGCTCACGCCAGGACCGATGGAGAGAATTCATGGCTATCGATTCATTTGCACTAGCGCACGCCGTCGAGGCGGACCCGAACATCTTTGGCGCCGTCAACCTCGACGCATTCACCGGCGACACCCCCGCCCGACACCTGCTCAAACTCACGCCGGGCGTTCCACTGAACGGTCACTATGACGAGTTGGCTGCGATTTTCCGCCCGGTCTTCGCCAAGATCGCGGTCGGGGCCGGCGAGCGCGATGCCAACCGGACTCTCCCCTTTGAACCTGTCGGTTGGCTGAACCGGGTGCGATTCGGGGCATTGCGCATCCCGGTGGCAGCAGGTGGCTATGGGGCAAGCGTGTCCGACTTGTTCCGCCTCTTGATCGAACTCGCCGAGGCGGATTCACAGGTGGCGCACCTGTGGCGCTCACACATCGGCTTCGTCGAATCCGTGCTGTTGCTTGAGGACGATGCCTTGCGGCACCGTTGGATCGAGCGCATTGTTGCCGGCCAGATCGTCGGCAACGCCTACACCGAGCGCGGCGGGAACCGGTTGGGCACGCTCAACACGACCATTGCCAAGCAGGGCGAACGCTGGATCCTCAATGGCGAGAAATACTATTGCACCGGCACGATCTACGCCGATTGGGTCGCCGTCGCCGTGGCGCATCCGGCCCGCGCCGGCCGCCAGATCGCGGTGGTCTCCACGCAGCATTCCGGGGTCAAGATCTTTGACGACTGGGACGGATTCGGGCAGCAACTCACCGGCACCGGCTCGACCACGTTCGAGAACGTCCCGGTGGACACGATCCTGCCCGACGAACAGCAGGTCAACGACCCGGAATCCGCCATCTTCCAGCTGGTGCTCCTGGGGGTCCAAGCCGGAATCACGCGCGCGGTTCTCAATGACGTGCGCTCGTCGGTCCAGGCCCGCACTCGAAGCTTCAGCACCGGAACGGGCGTTCCGGTGCGCGAGGAACCCCAGGTGCTCCAATTGGTCGGCGAGATCTCGGGCACCGCGTTCGCCGTCGACTCCATCGTCCTGGCCGCCGTGGCGGAGATCGAGATCGCGCTTGCCGATGCCTCGCTGAGCCCGGCAGAGCGGTTTGCGGTGTGTGAACTCGCCGCGGATCGGGCGCAAGCCGTGGTCCAGCCGCTGGTTCTCTCGGCGGCGACCAAGCTTTTTGACGGACTGGGCGCCTCGGCAACCGCCAAGGGCTGCAACCTGGACCGGCACTGGCGCAACGCGCGCACCGTTGCCACCCACAACCCGGCGATCTACAAGGCGCGCATCATCGGCGACTACGAGGTCAATGGAACGGCACCCCAGCAGCTCAACGCCATCGGCGACGTGGGTGCAATACCGGCAACCGGCCTCCCCTAAAACCGCCAACCGCCACCGAACCAATGACTTGATCCGCGCACCATCGGATCCGCAAACTCCCACCACCTCGCGAAGGACAAACATGAGCCAGACACCCGCCCCCCGCCACATCCGTTTCAACGCCTTCGACATGAACTGCGTGGGGCACCAGTCCCCGGGTCTGTGGAAGCACCCCAAGGACCAGTCCGCCCGCTATAAGGACCTGTCCTACTGGACCGACCTGGCCAAGACCCTGGAAAAGGGCAAGTTCGACGGCATCTTCATCGCCGACGTGCTGGGCACCTACGACGTCTTCGGCGGCTCCAACGAGGTACCGCTGCGCGCCGGCACCCAGGTCCCGGTCAACGACCCCTTCATGCTGGTTTCGGCCATGGCCTCGGTGACCGAGAACCTCGGCTTCGGCGTCACCGCCGGGACGTCCTACGAGCACCCCTACCCCTTCGCCCGCCGCCTGGCGACCCTCGACCACCTGACCAAGGGCCGCGTCGGGTGGAATGTCGTGACCGGCTACCTGCCCTCCGCCGCACGGAACATGGGCCAGGAGGACCAGCTCGAGCACGACGAGCGCTACAACCAGGCCGACGAGTACATGGAGGTCATCTACAAGTTGCTCGAGGGCTCCTGGGAAGAGGACGCGGTGGTGCGCGACGTTGAGCGCGGCATCTTCACCGATCCGACCAAGGTCCATGAGATCAACCACGAGGGCAAGTACTTCAAGGTCCCGGGCATTGCCATCACCGAACCCAGCCCGCAGCGCACCCCCGTGGTGTTCCAGGCCGGCGCCTCGCCGCGCGGACTGAAGTTCGCCTCGGAGAACGCCGAGGCGGTCTTCGTGACCTCCCCGACCAAGGAAATGCTCAAGGCCACCGTCACCAAGATCCGCGACGCCGCCGAGGCCGCGGGCCGCGGCCGTTACGACGTGCGCATCTACGCCATGCAGACGATCATCACGGATGTGGACTCGGCGGCAGCGCAGGCCAAGTTCGAGGACTACAAGTCCTACGCCGACATCGACGGGGCCCTCGCCCTGATCTCCGGCTGGATGGGCGTGGACATGTCCACCTACGGCCCGGACGACGTCATTGGCGCCAACGTGAAGTCCAACGCGATCCAGTCGACCGTCACGACCTTCCAAAAGGCCAGCGGAGACGACGGGAACCCGTGGACCATCCGCCAGCTGGCCGAATGGGTGGGCGTTGGCGGGTTCGGACCGATCACCGTCGGCTCGCCGACCGAGGTTGCCGACAAGCTCATCGAGTGGGTCGAAGACACCGACGTGGACGGGTTCAACCTGGCCTATGCCATCACCCCGGGAACCTTTGAGGACATCGTGGAGTTCATCGTTCCGGAGCTGCAGGCCCGCGGTGCCTACCCGACCGAATACGTCGAGGGCACGCTGCGCAACAAGCTCTTCGGCAAGGGAGACCGCGTCCAGGACTCCCACCGCGCGGCCAACTACCGGTTCGCCAACGCCGAGGTCAAGTAGCATGGCCTAGTTTCCTCAGGGATTTCGGGCGGTGGCGCACCTTTTGGGTGCGTCGCCGCCCGAGGCATTTAAGGGGCAGTGCAGGTTCAGCCGGACGGCAACCTGAAGCCCGGGCAGGGAATCGGTCGACAATTGGCCCAGTCGTTGGGTTTCGGAGCACGAACTTGGGGGCATTATCAATATGACGAACGCGTGAAGCAAGGCCAGGATCCTTGGGGTGTCACATTCAGTCTTATGACGTTCCGTGAAGTGAAAGCGGCACCGGGGACGCCCTCTGCGTCGATTTGTTTCATGGCAAGCCCCATTCTGTTGGTTCCATCGAAGATTCTGCGACACACTGGAATTGTTCGAGGATGGAAAACACCACCACGGACGCACACCATCCAGAGCGGCTGAGAGACCTGGCTCGTTGACGCCGCAGCAACCACTCCCGTCACGGGGATCCGGTGCTACCGCCAGGACCGATGGAGATAGCCAAAATCTGCGCGGTCCGCCGAATACCGTCATGCCTGAGGCAGATGTTCGACTGATTAGCCATGTTGCGGCGTTCCTCGGGTGAACCGAGAAGGAATGAATCATGGGCAACACCACACCACCAGCGAAGCGTCGCCTTCCCACCGGCATTGGCGTCAAGATCCTGGCCGCGCTTTCCGTGGCCACCCTGGCCCTGAGCGCATGCGGATCGGGAGACCAGACAGCGGGAAACGCCGCCGGGCCACCAAACAACGGGCCCGTCCAGGGCGGAACCTTCGTGTACGCCGAAGTGGCGCCGATCAACAACTGGCAGACCCAAGCCGCACGCTTCTACGAGAAGTCCAATGTGCTCAATAGCGTGCTCGACCGCCTGACATACTTCGACACGGAATCGGGAAAGCTTGTGGGCTGGATTGCCTCCGAGTTCACCGCCAACAAGAACCAGACCGAGTTCACCTTCACCATTCGTGATGGCGTCAGCTTCTCGGATGGCACGCCACTCGATGCCAAGGCCGTCAAGGAAAACCTTGACGCCCTCGGCAAGGGCGTCAAGAGCGCACAGGTGGCACCGAACGTCGACTTCGCCGCATACAAGTCCGCCGAAGTCGTGGGAAAGAACCAGGTCAAGGTCACGCTTAAGACCCCCGACGCGAACTTCCTGCGTGCCACGTCATCCGTAACGGCCGGTCTGGTTTCACCGTCCACGCTGAAACTGGACAATGCCGGGCAGTCGGCCATCGCCAGGATCGTCGGTTCGGGCCCCTTCGTCTTCGAATCCGAGAAGACCGACGAAGAGGTTACCTTCGCCAAGCGCGCTGATTACAAATGGGCGCCCGAGACAGCGGCAAACCAGGGCGCAGCCTACCTGGACAAGCTCGTGGTGAAGTACCTGCCCGAGGTGGCGCACCGGGCCGGCGCCGTGCAAACCGGACAGGTCGACCTGGTCCGCGGCCTTCAGCCCGTGGACGAGCAGACACTCCAAGGCAGCGGCGACCAGGTGCTGCCGGCCAAGGGCGTGGACCTGACCACCAATATGGCGGCGGTCCGCATCGGTAGCGGCAAGCTCGCGGACACCAAGGTGCGCCAGGCGCTTCAGGTCGGCATCGACCGCCAGTCCATCAAGGACACGGTGCTCTCGGACAGCTACGTCATTGCCGATTCGGTGCTGAACCATGCTGCCCCCGGGTTCATCGACCTCTCCGCGGATTTGGCCTACAACCCGGAAAAGTCGAAGGCCCTGCTCGATGAAGCGGGCTGGGTTGTCGGAGCCGATGGAGTGCGTGAAAAGGGCGGCAAGAAGTTGGAGATCACTGTGACCAGTTCCAACAACTCCGTGGTCATCAAGCCGGCCTTCGAGCTCATCGAGCAGCAATGGCGGGAAATCGGCGTCAAGCTGGTCAACCGTGCCGCAGACAACACGTTCCTGACCACGGCAATGATTGATCCCAACATCGAGTTCTTTGGGACGCGCCAGTTTGCCTACGGCGGTTTGGGCCCGGTCTTTGGCCCGGAGAACAACACCCAGACGTTGAACGCCGACAGCGAGCTCAACGCGCTGTTCGCCAAGGAACGTGCCGCCACCAGCGAGGCGGAGCACAAGGAACTGGTCGCCGAGGAACAGCGCCAGCTGGTCAGCGAAAAGGCCTTGTCCCTGGTCCTGTGGGACGAGGTCCAGGTCTACGGCGGCATCGCCGACGCCCACGTCGAATTCACCTCCGGCACCGCCCCGATTTTCCAGGGCGCCTGGAAGACCGGGGAGTAGCCAACCATGGCCGCATACATCGCGCGACGCATCGGACAGGCCTTACTGGTCATTTGGCTTGCCTACACCCTGGTCTTCCTGGCCGTGCAGCTGCTCCCGAATGACCCGGTGACGATTTTCCTGTCGGCGGATGCTGCGGCCAACCCGGAAACCATAGCGGCCATGAAGGCGCAATACGGATACGACCAACCGCTGTTGGTGCAGTATTTCAGCCAACTGGCCGGTTTGTTCCGGGGTGATTTCGGATATTCGCTGGCCTCGGGCCAGCCTGTTGCAGAACGAATCGGCGCCGTGGCAGGTTCCACCTTGGTGCTGGCTTCCAGTGCCTTCGTGACTGCAGTGGTGTTTGCGGTTCTGTTGGTCGCTTCGACCACGTTGGCTCGGCGGACGTGGTTGAAGCGGCTGATCACCAACCTGCCGCCGCTCTTCGCGGCCGTCCCGGTGTTTTGGCTGGGACTGGTGCTCCTGCAGGTCCTGTCCATCCAACTCGGAATCATGTCACTCTTCCCGGACGGCTCGTTTGCCTCGATCGCCGTCCCGGTCCTGGTCCTGGCCATCCACGTTTCCGCGCCGATCGCCCAGGTGCTACTCAAGAGCGTGGACAACGTCTACGCCCAGCCGTTTGTGGACGTGTTGCGTGCCAAGGGTGCCTCGCCGTCGTGGATCTTCTTTCGCCACACCCTGAAGAACGCCGCCGCACCCGCCATGACCATCAGCGGGATCACGGTGGGAACGTTGCTGGCCGGATCGGTCATCACCGAGACGGTGTTCGCCCGGTCCGGTTTGGGCCAGGTGGTGCTGCAGGCAGTCACCGCGCAGGATGTGGCCCTGGTCCAAGGACTGGTGCTGATCACCGCCACGGCGTTTGTACTCGTGAACCTCGTGGTTGACCTGCTTTACCCGCTATTGGATCCGCGGATCCTCAAGAGTGGAACGCACGGGGCACCGCGCGCACTCGTGGCCTAGGAACGAACGGAGAGGAACCCATGAGCATCAAGCTAGAGGAACCGTTGACTCAGGTTGCCGTGCAGGAGCCCGCCCTCGCCGGGGCGCTTGCGGCGGGGCAGGCAGTGCCCTCGCCCCGGACAAGGAAGGGGGCGCTCGGTTCGCCGGTGTTCTGGCTGACCTGCGCCCCGCTGATCATGGTGCTGGGGTGGGCGTTGTTTCCCGCGCTGTTCAGCGGACTCGACCCCATCAGCGGCGTCCCGGCTGAGAAATTCCAGGCGCCCGGGGCCGACCACTGGTTTGGCACCGATCACTTGGGCCGCGACGTGTTTGCCCGGGTGGTTCACGGCACCAGCCAAACGCTGTTGACCGCGGGCTTGGCCGTGACGATCGGCCTCGTGGCAGGAACCGGGTTGGGGCTGCTCGCGGCAACCGCCGGTCGGGCAGCCGATGCCGTCACCATGCGCCTGATCGATGTCTTGCTCGCCGTCCCGGGATTCCTGGTTTCGTTGATCATCGTCACGGCATTCGCCCCAGGCCCGATTTCCCTGGGAATCGGCGTGGGCATTGCCTCGATCGCGTCGTTTGCGCGCGTGGTGCGATCCGAGGTTTTGCGCGTCCGCAGCCTGGACTATGTGGAAGCCGCCTTCATGAACGGCGGCACGTATTGGTCGGTCGTTTTCAAGCACATCCTGCCCAACTCCTGCGGCCCTGTCCTGGCGCTCCTGGCGGTGGACCTCGGCGTGGCGATCCTGGCCATCTCGGGCCTGGGCTTCCTGGGCTTCGGATCCCCGCCGCCGACCCCCGAGTGGGGTTTGCTCATCGCCGAGGGACGCCAGTACCTCGCCTCGGCCTGGTGGCTCACGACCCTTCCCGGTGCGGTTATCGTCGCCGTTGTCATCCTGCTCGCGGGCCTCGGCCGCCAGCTCCACAAGATCTTCCGTTTCTAGCCAGGAGAACAGCATGAGCACCATCGACTCGGCATCCGCATTGCTGGATATCCGTGGGCTGAGCATCACCTACGGCCAAGGCGACGAAGCAGTCGTCGCCGCAGAGCACATCGACCTCGCACTCAAGCCCGGGGAAATCGTTGCCCTGGTCGGCGAGTCGGGGTCGGGCAAGTCCACCCTCTCCAAGGCCATCATCGGCCTGCTTCCCGAATCCGCAAGGATCCTGGACGGCAGCATCGACCTGGCCGGCGGGAACCTCCTCGACATGCCGGCCAAGGAGCTGGAATCAATCCGCGGCCGACGCATCGGCATGGTCCCGCAGGATCCCGGGGCTTCTCTGGACCCGGTGAAGACTGTGGGCTCCCAGATCTCGGAGGTCTTCCGCCTGCACCCGCAGGGTCGCAAGCGCTCCAAGGCGCAGCTGCGCGCCGAAGTCATCCGGCTGCTGGAACTGGTCGGGATCGACACCCCGGAACAGCGCATCGGCCAGTACCCGCACGAGCTTTCGGGCGGGTTGAAGCAGCGGGTGCTCATTGCCATCGCCTTCGCGTTGGAGCCCGAGCTGCTGATTGCCGACGAGCCCACCTCCGCCCTGGACGTCACGGTCCAGCAGACGGTCCTGGAGGTCTTCACCAAGCTGGCGCGCGAGCTTGGAACCGCTGTCATCTTCGTGACCCACGACCTCGCCGTGGCCACGGACATCGCCGACCGCATCGTGGTCATGCAGCACGGCAGGATCCGCGAGGACCGTCCGGTGCCTGAGATCCTGCGGGCGCCCGAAGACCCCTACACCCGGATGCTGCTGACCGAGGCCACCGCCTCGGGCGACGCATTACGAACCACCGGCGATGCACCCGGCATCGAGGTCCCGGCCATTGAGGTGGCGGGGCTGGGCAAGATCTTCGGCAGCGGGAAAACCGAACGCGCGGCCGTGGACGAGGTCTCGTTCGCGGTGCGCCCCGGCACGACCTTCTCCCTGGTGGGTGAGTCCGGGTCCGGAAAATCCACGACCGCGCGGATGATCATGAGGTTGTTGCAGCCCACGGCCGGAACCGTGAAGATCCACGGGCAGGACGTCACCCAGGTGCGCGGGGCCGCCAAGCGCGAACTCTGGCGCAGCCTGCAGCTGGTGTACCAAAACCCGGATTCGGCCCTTGACCCGCGTTACTCGGTGTCCCGGATCATCAGCGAGCCGCTTGAAAACTATAGGGTCGGCAGCAAGACCGAGCGCAAGATCCGGGTGGCCGAGCTGCTGGACGCGGTCAACCTGCCCAGCCGCATGGCCTCATTGGGTGCCAAGGAACTCTCCGGCGGACAGCGCCAACGCGTGGCCATTGCCCGGGCGCTGGCCCTGGGCGCCAAGACGCTGGTGTTGGACGAGGCCCTTTCCGCGCTCGACGTCCTGACCCAGGCACAGATCCTGGCGCTCCTGGAGGACCTTCAAGTCAACCAGGGCCTGTCCTACCTCTTTATTTCCCACGACCTGCACGTGGTCGAACGCATTTCCCACGATGTGGGAGTCATGCGCCAAGGCCGGCTGGTAGAGGTCGGGGCTGCAGCACAGGTCCTGAAGAATCCCGCCAGCGACTACACCAGGCTCCTGCTGGATTCGAACCCCGGGGCGCTGCTGCGCGAGATGGCAACGAATTAGGCCGTGGACAACAATTTCTTGAAACTCATGGATACAAAGGAAGACAAATGAGCGCAACGTACGTGAAGGAACGAACAGAAGAAGCCCGCTACGCGGAGCTGAGCGCGCGCTTTGTCCCGGTTTTTGAGCGCATCGCTGAAGGCACCGTGGACCGCGAAAAAAACCATGTGCTTCCCTTCGAGCCCGTGAAATGGCTCAAGGAAGCGGGCTTCACCACGCTGCGGGTGCCGGCAGCCCACGGAGGGGAACCCGTCAGCCATGAACATCTTTTCCGGCTGATCGTGGAACTTTCCGCGGCCGACTCCAACGTCGGGCACCTGTTGCGCTCGCACTTCTCCTTCGTTGAAACCATTGCCCTGCAGCCCGAGGAATTCCGGCTCCGTTGGTTCCCGCGGGTGCTTGCCGGCGAGATCTTCGGCAATGCGGCCACCGAAAAGGGCGGCAATGCCCTGGGCACGACCAACACCAAGCTCCGCGAGGAAAACGGCCAGTGGTTGCTCAACGGGGAAAAGTACTACACGACCGGGTCGATCTTCGCCGACTGGGTCGTGGTGATGGCCAGCACCGAGGGCGTCGAGGGCCGCCAGTACGCCATCGTGCGCGCCGACGATCCCCGGGTCCGGATCATTGACGATTGGGATGGCTTCGGCCAGCCCCTCACGGGAACCGGCACCGCGATCTTTGACGATGTCGTGGTCGAATTCGACGACATCATCCAGCGCAAGGTTTCCTCCACGCTCGAGCCCGCCTTCTTCCAGCTCGCACTGCTCAGCGTGCTGGCAGGCATCGGCCGCGCCGCGCTCACGGACGCCGCCGTCCTGGTGCGCGAGCGCACCAGGACCTTCAACACGGGTTCCGGGGACCTGTTCCGCAACGACCCGCTGATCCAGGAAAAGGTCGGACGCATCGCAGCGGCCGTCTACGCGGCGGACTCGATCGTTTTCGCCGCCGCCCGCGACCTTGACGCCGCGGTCGACGCCTCGCTGGGCCTGGATCCGACGGCTGCCTTCATCCGCGCGGAAATCGCCGTGCAGCAGGCGCACGTGAGCGTCCCGAAGCTGGTGCTGGATGCAACCAGCGAACTGTTCGACGTCACCGGCGCTTCCTCCGTGTCGCGCGGCAAGTCCCTGGACCGGCACTGGCGCAACGCCCGCACCGTCGCGACCCACAACCCGGTGGCCTTCAAGGCCCGTTCGGTGGGCGACTACTACATCAACGGCACCATTCCCACCGGATTGCACTCGATCGGTGAAGCCACGGACACGAAATCGGAGAGCAAGTAAATGGGTACTTTTGCCGCACGTCCGCGCCTGCTGCTGAGCGCATTCCTGATGAACACCTCCAGCCACATCCTCGGTGGCCAATGGCGCCACCCCGAGGCCCAGCAGCACCGCTTCAACGAACTCTCGCTGTGGGTCGACCTGGCAAAGCAACTTGAGGACGCCAAGTTCGACAACCTGTTCTTTGCAGACGTCGTGGGTCTTTACGGCAACCACGAGGGAGGCTGGGCTTCCCACGTGCGCAAGGGAATGCAGGTGCCCTCGCACGACCCGCTCGTGCTGCTCTCGGCGCTCGCGGCCACCACCAGCGACATCGGGTTGGCAATGACCAGCTCGGTCGTCCAGTCCGAGCCCTACCAACTGGCCCGCCAACTCTCCACGCTTGACCACCTCTCCAACGGCCGGGTTGCGTGGAACATCGTGACCAGCGTGCTGGAGAACTCGCACCGCAACTTCGGTGCCGCCGGCCTGGCCGCCCACGACGACCGCTACGACTGGGCCGAGGAATACGTCGAGGCAACGTATAAGTTGTGGGAGGGCTCCTGGGAGGACGATGCTGTGCTGGCCGACAAGGAATCAGGCATTTTTGCCGACCCGGCCAAGGTCAATAAGATCCACCACCGCGGAGCCCGCTACTCCATCGAGGGCCCGCACCTGGCCATCCCGAGCCAGCAGCGCACACCGTTCCTGTTCCAGGCGGGCAGCTCCGCGCGCGGCCGCCGGTTCGCCGCCGAACATGCCGAGGCAACGTTCCTCTTTGCGCCGCACCCCGAGTACGTCGCCAAGCAGGTGGGCAAGATCCGCGAGCTTGAAGCAGCCGCCGGACGTGCCAAGGGAGACGTCAAGGTTTTCGCCGGATTGTCATTCGTCGTGGGGAGCACCGAGGCAGAAGCCAAGGCCAAGGAAGCGGAATACGACGAGTATCTGGACCTGGATGCGATCATCGCCCACATCGGCGGCGGCATCGGGATCGACCTGGGTGGGCTGGACCTGGACACGCCGCTTGGAGACGTTCAGACGGAAGGTGCCCGGGGCGTCCTCGAGGCGGCCATCGCATCGGTACCGGGAGGAAAGCCAACCATTGGCGATCTGGCCCGTTACCGTGCCAAGGCCCAGCAGATCGTGGGAACCCCCGAGCAGATCGTTGACGAGATCGAACGCTGGCAGGACGCCGGCATGGACGGACTCAACATCATGAACCAGATCCTGCCGGGTTCATACACGGACTTCATCGACGGAATCCTGCCCGAGTTGCGCGCCCGCGGGCTGGCCCAGACCGGATACGCCCCGGGAACCTTGCGCGAAAAGGTCTTTGGGCGTGGTGCCCGGCTCGAAGCCACCCACCCGGCAGCCAAATTCCGTGGTGCCTTCAGCGAATACTCCGCCGCCAACACCGAAGAGTCGTTGACAGGGGCGCTCTAGATGGGCGGCACGTCAGCTTCAGCGTAGCCAGGGAGTCGGAAGGGACAATGGATCTTCCGGCTCCCTGGCCGTTTAGGAGCCAAAGGAGCTGGTGCGGGCCCCGTACTGGCGCGGTAGCGTTAGGAGCATGAGCAATGAACAAGGCCAGCGGCACGTCAATGACCCGGCAGTGATTCGTAGACTTCTGCAAACCCCGGCGCGGTGGGCCGTGGTCGGACTGACCAACAACCCGAGTCGTGTGGCTCCTGGAGTCTCGCGATTTCTGCAGGATCAGCTGGACATGGAAATCATTCCGGTGTCCCTGAGCGGCGAAAGCGTTCTGGGCAACGTTGGGTACAAGCGACTGGGCGAAATCCCGGGGCACATCAACGTTGTGAACTGTTTCGTGAACTCGCAAAAGGTCGGCGACATTGTTGACCAAGCCATCGCCGTGGGTGCCGATGCCGTGTGGTTGCAACTAGGCGTCATCGACGAAGCCGCCGCCAGGCGCGCCAAGGAAGCCGGCTTGGAAGTCGTTATGGACACCTGTCCGAAGATTGAGTACCCCTACCTGTAGTTCCACACGATCCAACCCACGCCTGCCACGGCGGGGAACCACCGGGGGAGGCGGGCAATTTCCTGCCCACCGGGCTTAGGATTGGCAACGTGGAATACGAATCATGGCGCGGGATGCTGCTGTCGATGCCCGGCGCTTTCGAGGACTTCCCCTTCGGTGAGGACGCGGCGGTGTTCAAGGTTGCCGGGAAGCAGGGCGGCCGCGCCAAGATGTTCGGGCTGCTGATGCACCGCGGCGGGCAGCTGAACTTGAACCTCAAGTGCGATCCCGCGCTCGCCGAGCAGCTGCGGGCCGCCAACGAGCAGATCACCCCCGGCTACCACATGAACAAAAAGCACTGGAACACCGTGGTGCCGGGGCTGGATGAGGAAACCATGCTGGCGATGATCGAGGATTCCTACGATCTGGTTGTCGCCTCGCTGCCCGCCGCCGAACGCGCGGCGCTGGGCTGGAAGGGCCTCGTAGAGCGCGGATGATCCGGAATCGGTAGGCTGGATGGCATGTACTTCATCGTCGTAAAATTCCAGACCAAGCCCGACTACACCGCCCAATTCATGGACCTGGTGACCCCGTTCACCGAAGCCACCCGCAAGGAGCCCGGGAACCTCTGGTTCGACTGGTCCCGCAGCGTCGAAGACCCCAGCGAGTTCGTGCTTGTTGAAGCGTTCCTGGACGACGATGCCGCTGGCAAGCACGTGAACTCCGAGCACTTCAAGGCGGGTCTGGAAGCCATGCGCCCGGCCCTGGTGGCCACCCCGAAGATCATCTCACGCAAGGTAGAGGGCGATTCCTGGGGCGAAATGGGCGAATTGCAGATCGGCTAGACCGAGATGTTCGAGCCACTTCGGCGCAAGCTGCAGCAGACCTTTTCCGCCCAGGAACACTACGATCCGGTGTGGGAACGCGAGCTGGACCGCGGGGATGATGCGGGGTACTTCCCGCACGACTCCGCGGTTTGGGTGGTGCACGGCGGGATGAGCCCGATCGCCGCTGGCATCCGGGCACTGCTGACCCAGGCCCTCCACCCGGGGGCGCTCGCCGGGGTGGCCGAGCACTCGAACTACCAATCGGATCCGCTGGCCAGGCTTGCAGGCACGATCCGCTGGATCTTCACCCTCACTCACGGCGACACCGCAGCTGCCGACGCGGCCTGCGCTTGGGTGGCCCGCCGCCACGAAGCCGTCACCGGGAGCTACCTCGCCGGCACCGGGGAAGAACGCGAGTATGCGGCCAACGACCCGGGGCTCGCAACCTGGGTGCACCTGGCCTTCGCCGACGCGTTCCTGCGCAGCCACGAGATCTTTTCCGGACCCGTCCCGCAGGGTGCCGACGCCTATGTTCGCGAATGGGCCAAGGCGGGCGAACTCATGGGAGTGCCCAACCCTCCGCGCAGCGATGCCGAACTCCGCGAAGCCATCGCCGGCTACGAGGCCCGCGGCGAACTGGCCGGCGGTCCCCGGGTCGCCGAGGTCGTCTCGTTCCTGAAAAACCCGCCGTTGGACCCCGCCGTGTTGCCCGGCTACAAGATGCTCTTTGCCGCGGTTGTCGCCACCCTGCCTGAAAACCACCGGCGGATGCTGGGGCTTCGGCGACCTGCCCTGGCCGGGATTCCCCTGCCCGCCCGCCTCGGCGGAAAGGCGGCGCTCGCAATGGCGGGCCTCGCGCTGGATAAGCAGCGGCCGACGGAACTGGCCGCACGCCGCAGGCTTTTCCGCCTCGGAGTGCTCAACGACCTGGACTACCCCGAGGCTGGAATCACCGACGCCGTCCCGGCACCCGCCGGCTTCCGGACGCTTCACGTGCGCGAGCGCGTGGGGCAGGGCGAAGCGGCCTTCGAGGCGTTGGCCTCGGGGATCATGTCCTGGAAGCTGCACGAGGGTGCGGGACTGCGCGTGCGCGCCGACACTCCGATGGTCCAATTGGCCAGTCGCGTCCGGCTCGGAATCGGCCTGGGAGCCGCACGCATCGAGGCTCCCTGCCGCGTTGTTCGGCTGATCGAGTCCGCCACTCGGCGCGGTTTCGCCTATGGCACGCTGGCCGGGCACCCGGAGACCGGCGAGGAATCCTTCGCCGCCGTGCTGGAGCCCGACGGCGCGGTGTACCTGGAGCTCAAGGC
Organism: Paeniglutamicibacter sp. ZC-3; assembly: GCF_025847175.2. Classification (NCBI taxonomy): domain Bacteria; kingdom Bacillati; phylum Actinomycetota; class Actinomycetes; order Micrococcales; family Micrococcaceae; genus Paeniglutamicibacter; species Paeniglutamicibacter sp. ZC-3. Next base: position 35,515 of record NZ_JAOYTG010000007.1, read on the forward strand.
CGTCTCGCGGCCTTCGCCGGGGATCTACCGCTTGGGCTCCCCGGTGACCGCGGCCGCCCAGTCAATGGTCACGGACCGCTACGTGGCGGCAGCCCAGAGGCTTGCCGGCGGAAACTGAGCAAGCCGGCCCGGGTTTCGGGCGGTCGGCCCGCTACGGGCAGGTGTCCACCGGTTCCCGGCCCTGAAGCCTGTCATTGGCCCACGCGACCAGGTCACGGATCAACGGGGAGTCGTCCTGCACCAGCGGCATGTGGTCAAGTCCCTGATACTCGCGATACTCCATCTCCTGCCCCGCCGCGCAGCGCGCGGCAACCCAGTTGCGCTGCATCCCCGGTTTCACCAGCTGGTCGGCCAGCCCCTGGCCCACGAAGAGCGGGTAGCCGATGTCCATCGCCACCGAGTTTTCCCTCAGCTTCGCGCCCAGCGGTCCGTGCAGCGCCGAGGCGGGAAGCACCGCGTCGAAGAGCTGCGTGCCGCCAACGATTGCCGAGAGCGCGTCGCGGCCGCCAAAGCAGAGTTCGCCGATGCGTTCGACCGCTCCGGCGTAGCCGGGTGTCAGCAAGGAACCGACGCCGAGCGCGGGGAAAAGCTCCTCCCAGGAGGCAGCAATGTAGGAGGACACGACCTTGCCCGCCGCGTCGTCCTTCACCCCCAGCGCCAAATCCTCCAGGTTGCTGGCCGGGGCCAGTGCCGCGACACCCAGCACCCCGATCTCCGGGGCATAGTCCCGCGCGATGGCTGCGCTGAACAGGGCACCGTGCCCGCCCTGGGAATGTCCCCAGATCACGGCGTCCCCGCGCAGCGCGATCCCCTCGAGCCGGCGGGCGGCCCGGTGCGCATCGAGCACGTTGCGCCCCTCGGCCTCGCCCACCAGGTACGGGTGCGGGCCGGCGGTGCCCAGCCCCACGTAGTCGGTCATCACCCCGGCCCAGCCCTGGGACACCAGCTCGCGCAGTGCCGCGGCGGGACCGTCCTCGAATGGCTGCGGCGAGAGGGAAGGGGCGCAGCGCGGGACTATGCCCTTGGTCCCGTGCGCCATCGAAACCACCGGCAGCGGCGCCTCGCCGCGGTCCCGCGGCACCACCACCGAGCCGGAGGCGACGGCCGGCGACCCGTCCGGGTTCGTCGTCGTATACAGGATGCGCCACGCCTCGGCGTTGGCAGGGACCCCGGAACCCAGCACCTCGGCGCGCAGCAGCCTGCCGGGTTCGGAGGGGACGTCGGTGGGCGGGGTGTAGAACGCATCGGGCACCAGCCTCGGGTCCCCGGCATGGATGAACGCGGTCAGGGCCACCATCGCCACGGCCATCAGCAACGCCACCGCGGAACCCGCCACCCTGCCGAACTCCCGCCACCGGCCCCCGGCGCGACCCCCGGGTCCCCGCCGCCGGGCCAGGAATCCCACCAGCATGTGCAGGCCGGCGAAGACCAGCCAGCCGCCGAATACCACGCCAAAGGCCCACAGCGTCAGCCGGGGCCAGAACATCACCAGCAGGCCAGCCAGCACCGCGGCCAGGCCGCCGAGCAGCGCGGTGGCACGGTGGACCGGGGTTTTGCGGAACAGCGCGGCGAGGGACGTGGCGCCGGTGACCAGCAGGAGCACGGCCACGCAGGCCGCGAGCACGGGCAGCGTGGTGCCGCGCCAAAGCAACGCAGCGATGCCCGCAACGACCAGGAGCGCACCGCTGCCCCCCTCAAGCCAGGGCCAGGTTCCCTCTCCGTCCCCGTCCCGGCCCAGGGCCCCGGCGATCCGGGCAACGCCCAGCACCACCAGCCCGGCGGAGACCAGGACCACGAACACCTCGATGGATGCGGCCGAATGCAGCGCAAGGACGGACCCGAGGACCGCCAGGGCAGCGCCCAGAACGGGGCGCACCCACCCCGGGGTCCTGTGCATGAAACCGGCCATGAGGTCCTCTCGACAACGGCAAGCCTCACGCCTGCCCGCCTAAACATTCTGCCGCATGGTTTTGGGCCACGGGTGATCGGCCCGCCGCAGTTGCCGCGTCGGCCCGGACCCGTCGGGGGAACAACTTTCGTAGACTGGAAGCCACACACACGAACAGCTGGAGGTTGGGATGTCGGAAACGACCGTGGACGGGCTGCTGGCAGAGCTGGCGGCGCTCGAGGACCCGAAAATGCGCGCCGTGAACGAGAAGCGCGGGGACGACCACGGGGTGAACCTCTCCAAGCTGCGGGCCGTGGCCAAGCGGCTGAAGACCCAGCAGGAGCTGGCAGTGGAGCTCTGGGCAACCGGGCAGACCCCGGCGCGGCTGCTGGCGCTGCTCATCTGCCGGCCCAGGGCCTTCGGCCGCGAGACTCTGGACACCATGCTGCGCGAGGCCGGCGCCCCGAAGGTCCACGACTGGCTCGTGAACTACGTGGCGAAGAAGAGCCCCCACGCCGAGGAGTTGCGCGGCGCCTGGATGGCCGACGCCGATCCCGTGGTGGCAAGCGCCGGGTGGGCGCTGACCAGCGAACGGATCGCGAAGAAGCCCGAGGGCCTTGACCTGCCGGGGCTGCTGGATGTCATCGAGGTGCAGATGAAGGACGCCCCGGAGCGTCTGCAGTGGGCCATGAACCAGGCCCTGGCCACGATCGGCATCGAACATCCAGCGCTTCGCGCCCGGGCGCTTCGGATCGGCGAACGCCTCGAGGTGCTCAAGGACTACCCGACGCCGCCGAACTGCACCTCGCCCTTCGCGCCGGCCTGGATCAACGAGATGGTTCGGCGCAAGGAAGGCTGAGCGCCCGCCCAAAACATGGGGCACCGGCCCCATGCGCCGCGGGCGCGGAGTTTCTAGGCTGTGAAAACAAGCCAAGGAGACCACCGTGAAAGACAAGACACCGCAGCACTACGCGCACCGCGCAGAAACCGCAGCGACGCTGCCGCCCGGGGACGCCGAACGCCTGGCAGGTTATGCGCTCATGGGCCTGCCTTTCAGCAGCGGCCACTACCTGGCCTACCGGCGTTTCCCGCGCAGTTCCTTCGGCCCCGGTTATCGGTCGGTGTGGCTGCGCCGGCCGGGCGGGGCCTGGAGCATCTACGCCGACGTCCCGCCGGAGACCAGTTGCGCCCGCTTCTTCGGGGCGGCCGTGGACGAGACGGTGCTCGCACCGGTATCCGCCCGCTGGACGGGGCCCGCAAGCCTGGAGGTCTCGGTTCCCGGAGTGCTGGACTGGCAGCTGGACCTGGCCTCGACCCCGGCCACGAAGATGCTCGGTGCGGTGGCCGGTGCCATGCCCGACGCGCTGTGGCGCAGCGACGCCATGCTCGGCGCCATGGGCAGGGTCATGGGACCGGTGTTGCGCGCCGGGAGAATGGGGCTGGCCGGGAGAGTGCCCAACGGGCAGTCCTTCCGCGCTCGCCCGATGCGGGTGTGGATGGTTCGCGCCTCGGTCGCCACCGTCGACGGAGTAGACGCCGGGATCCCGCAGCCGCTCCCCGTCCAGGAGCATCTCGCCGACGCCTGGCTGCCGCAGCGCGGCGTGTTCGTGGCCGACACCAGTCTCGTCTTCCCCTCCACGGCACCGACGCGGGTTGCGGCCGTAGAATGAAGGCGTGGCGGATCAGGGCGCGCGCGGCTTCGACCGGATCCCCGCGGTCACGGGGTCCGCGGGTTCGGCCGCGCGGGCCGGGGCGGGCGCCCCGCGCCGCAGCGAACTGCTCGCCGCACTCTCACTGGCCATCGACCTGGGGCTCGGCCAGCCCATGGAACACATGATGCGCGCGACGCTGCTGGGCCTGCGGATAGCGGAACAGCTGGGCGTCGACAAGCCGACGCGCGAGCGCATCTACCACGCGAACCTCTTGGCCTGGATCGGCTGCCACGCGGATTCCTTCGAACTTGCGGCGCTTTTCGACGACGACATCGCCTTCCGCTCCGACTACTACCTCATCGATGCACAGGGCTTGCCCATGCTCTCGCTGATGCTGCGCCACACCGGTTCGCAACATGCCGGCGGGCGGCGGGCACTGGAACGAGCGCGGTTCGCTCTCGGGGCGAAGGCCGCGGTCAGGGACCTCATTGCCTCGCATTGCACCTCGGCCGGCCAGCTGGCGGCGCGGGTGGGGCTGGACGGGGACCTGCCCTCGATCCTGGCCCACACCTTTGAGCGCTGGGACGGCCTGGGACTTCCCGCGGGGAAATCCGGGGCGCAGATCCCGCTGGAGATGCGCATCGCGCAGCTCGCCGACGCGGCCGAGGTCTTCCTGCGCTCCGGCGGCATCGACGCGGCGGTGGCCATGGTCGCAGCACGCCGCGGCACCCAGTTCGACCCGGAGATCGCCGACCTTTTTTGCGCACGCGCCCCGGAATTGTCCCGGGGCCTGATGCTGGGCGATCCCTGGCCCGCGGTGCTGGCCTCCGCCCCGGCCGATGAACCGCTGGATGCTGCCGGGCTCGATTCCGTGCTGGAGGCCATGGGTGATTTTGCCGACCTGAAATCCCCGTGGACGACGGGGCACTCGCGGGCGGTGGCCACGCTCGCCGCCGCGGCCGCAGGACGCCTTGGCCTGGACCCGGTCGAGACAGTAGTGCTGCGCCGATCGGGCTGGGTCCACGACCTGGGCCGGATGGGGGTGTCCAACGCGGTCTGGGACAAGCCGGGGCCGCTCTCGGCGGTGGAACTGGAGCACCTGGCCATGTACCCGTTCCTCACCGAACGGATCCTGGCGCGGGTGCCCGGCATGCGCCGGGTGGCCGAGGTGGCCGGCGCCCACCGAGAGCGGCTCGACGGCGGCCGGCACGCCCTTGGCACACCGGCGGCGCTCCGCCGGTCCGGCGGGCCTGACCGGTCGGGAAATCGAGGTGTTGCGCCTGCTCTGCCGCGGCATGGACAACCGGCGGATTGCCGCGGCGCTGGTCATCGCCCCGAAGACCGCACGCAACCACGTGGAACATATCTACCTGAAAATCGGGGCATCAAATCGCGTCTCGGCCACGCTCTTCGCCCTTGAGCACGGGCTGTGGGACCGCGGGCACGGCACGGCCCCGCGGTGACATCACCGCGGGGCCTGCCGGGGGATCCGGTCTTGGGACTCAGTACTTGTAGGACTGGCCGCCGTCGATCGGGATGACCGCCGCATTGATGAACCCGGCGTCGCCCGAAAGCAGGAAGGCGACCAGCTGGCCGACCTCTTCCGGCTTGCCGAAGCGCTTCATGGGGTTCGGCTCGACAAAGGCCTGGCCCACGGCTTCCCAGTTCTCCGGGTCGATCTGCTTGAGTGATCCCTCGACCATGGGGGTCATGATGGCGCCCGGGGCGATGGCGTTGATCTGCACGCCGTACTGGCCGTATTCGATGGCGGAGTTGCGGGTCAGGCCGACCACTCCGTGCTTGGCGGCAGCATAACCGGACTGGTTGCCCACGCCGCGGATGCCGCCGACCGACGCAGTGTTCACGACGGCGCCGGAACCTTGCTCCCTCATGACCTTCAGGACGTGCTTGAGCCCGTAGAAGACGCCGGCGAGGTTGATGGACAGGACCTTGCCGAATTCGTCCGAGCCGAAGTCCTCGGTGGGGTTTTGCTTGCCTTCGATGCCGGCGTTGTTGAAGAATCCGTCGATGGTCCCGAAGTTCTTGAGGGTTTCGGCGACGTAGTTCTGCACCTCGGACTCGTTGGCGACGTTTGCGGTCACCGAGATGATCTCTGCGTCCGGTGCGATGTCCCGGATCTCCCGCTCGGTTTCCTGCAGCCCGGCGGCGTTCAGGTCGACCAGCGCCAGCTTGCCCTTCTCCTTGGCAATCTGGATGGCCGCGGCACGTCCCAGGCCGGAGCCTGCGCCGGTGATGATGACTGACTTGCCTTCAAACCTCTGCATGGGTGCTTCCTTTCAGTGGGTCCAGCGGTTGTGTCCGCCAGTATTCATGCAAACACATGTAATTTGCGGATTATTCCTGCTCGTCCGGCGATGCGAGTCCAGGCCGGTTCGCGCTGCTTCCAACGTATCGCGGAACCATGCCGGGTCTGCGGCTTTCGGCAGATCGAATGAAGGGTTTTGGGGAAGGGACTGTTTGCCGGCAGACGTCGGCGCCGCCAAAGCGGGCTGGCGCCGTCGACGATCAGACGTGCCCCCTGCAAAGCAGGTAGTGCCCGCGGCCATCGGCCTCGGGCACTACCTCTGGTGATCCGCTGGTGCGCATCGGGTGGTTCGGTTCGGGTTGTGGCTAGACGCGCGCGCCCGAGTGGATCCGGGCGAAGAACTCGCCGAGCTCGTCGGTCGCGCCCAGCGGCAGCACATTGGCCACGTACTGGTCCGGGCGGACCACCACAATGACGCCGTCGCGGGAGAGTCCGCGCACATCAAAGATGTCGTTGCCGGGAACTGTGCCGTAGACCTTTTCGTACTCGGTGAGCTTGAACGGGCCGACCTCCGGCTTGAAAACAGCGGGGACGGCGTTGATGTCGATGTCCTCGTGCTTCTGCTGGTAGATGACCTTCACGTCGAACCAGGCGTCGATGTCCAGGCCCGCCGGGGTGGCCGCCAGCGGCGACTCGGGCGCGGTGGACAGCCACTGCGCCAGCTCGCCCACCGGGGAATCGGCCCCGGGGGCCGAGGGATCGGCGAAGACGTAGATGCGCCAGCGGCCATCGGCGGTGGCGTGGTGGCCCAGCTGCATCGGGTTGGTGTCGCAGACGCGCGATGCCATGGCCGACTTGAAGCGCTTGCCCACCGGGAACCCGGTGGCCAGCTCCTGGTGCACGGCCTCGCCGGTGAGCATGGAGGGCGCGTACTCGGTCATGAAGCCCGCGGGGAATTCGGCGGTGCGCACGTAGAAGTCCTCGAGGTCCGAGGGATTCTCGAATTCCTCGGGCTTCTTGGCCATCAGCGTCGACCATTCCTTGTCGAAGTCGATGAGGTTCTTCGCCACCACCTGGCGCTCGGCCGAGTAGGTGGCCAGCAGCGACTCGGGGCTGCGGCCCTCAAGCACATGGGCCAGCTTCCAGCCGATGTTGAAGCCGTCCTGCATGGAGACGTTCATGCCCTGTCCGGCCTTGGCGCTGTGCGTGTGGCAGGCGTCCCCGGTGATGAATACGCGCGGGTTGCGGGTGCCGCGGTCCTCCGGCAATACGTCGTCGAAGCGATCGGTGAGGCGATGGCCGACCTCGTAGACGCTGCTCCAGGCGACGTTGCGAACCTCGAGCGTGTAGGGGTGGATGATCGCGTTGGCCTGCTCGATGATGTGCTCGATGCTGGTCTTGCGTACCGCGCCGTTGTCGCCCTCGGGCACCACGCCCAGGTCGACGTACATGCGGAAGAGGTGCCCGCCTTCGCGCGGGATCAGCAGGATGGAGCCGCCGTCGTGGGACTGGATGGCGCACTTGAGGCGGATATCCGGGAAGTCGGTGGAAGCCAGCACGTCCATGACGCCCCAGGCGTGGTTGGCCTGGTCCCCGGCCATGGTGCAGCCGATGGAGGCTCGGACCTTGGAGCGTGCGCCGTCGGCGCCAACGACGTACTTGGCGTTCACGATGCGCGTGGTGCCCTCATCCTCGCCCGCGCTGCGCACCAGGGTGACCTTGACGGGGTAATCGCCGCTTTCCGCCACCTCGAGACCCTGGAAGTCCCAGCCGAAGTCGGGGACCAGGCGGGTGGGGGAGTTCTTGGCGACCTCGGCGAAGTAGTCGAGCACTCGTGCCTGGTTCACGATCAGGTGGGGGAACTCGCTGATACCCACGGTGTCGTCCAGGGCGCGGCCGCCGCGGATGATGTTCTTGGGGTTCTCGGTGTCCGGGCGCCAGAACGCCATCTCGGTGATCCGGTAGGCCTCGGCTGTGATGGCTTCGGCGAAGCCGAAGGCCTGGAAGGTCTCGACGCTGCGGGCCTGGATGCCGTCGGCCTGGCCGATTTCCAGGCGGCCGCCGCGTCGTTCCACGATGCGGGTGGTGATGTCGGGGAACTGGGAGAGCTGGGCGGCGGTGAGCATGCCGGCGGGGCCGGAGCCCACGATGAGCACGTCGATGTTCTCGGGCAGCTCCTCCGGACGGTTGATGCCGACGCCGGCTGCTGGCTTGATACGCGGGTCACCGGATACGTAACCGTGGTGGTGGAACTGCACGGGCTTTCCTCACTTCGTCGAGTTCTGTCTGCGGCCGCGATACCGTGTTCTATATTTGAACACCGGATTCTATAGTCGAACTTTGGCCTGTGATCTAGAACTCTACGGCAAGGCGTTGTGGGTCACAAGTGCGGGTGGCGGGAGGCGCGGGAAATGCGCGTGCCGTCGGATGCATGTGTGTGCGATCGGTTGCGTACGGACGCTCCGGCGATTGGCCGGAAATGAGCGTGAGGCCTATCGCTTTGTGGATTCCTCGAGATGCGTGGCGACTGAAGTATGGATGTAAATCGGGAGTTGATGGTTTCCTCGCGCGGAGCCATTCGCTTCAACCAGTTTCGCCCGTCGAGCATTCGTGCTGGCGCGGAGAGAACTTCAAGCTATCTTCAAGTTCAAATTTGAACTTGAAGATAGCTTGAAGTTCGCTAGACTGCATCTAACTTCAAATTCTGATGCCCATTTGAAGAAGATCTGAATGAAGCGAGTTCCAATGAAGCTGCCAATGTCCGCGCCCAACATCGAAGCAGCGATGCAAAAGATCTATTCCGTTCAACCCAATCGCCTGTTTGAACTCATGAGTGCTCACCCTGACGATTCACGGTATATGCATTGGGACGAGCTTCGTTATAAGACGCCGCCTGAGGCGATGACTCTTGAGGAATGGTGGTTGTCGCTTAAGTTTGCTCGCCGCAGCCAGTATCGTGCCGTTGATTTGTCCGACAAGAACGGTCAGGCCTTTCAATTCACTATGACTGATCGCCTGCTCAAGCAGAGTGAGCAAATTACGCGTCGCGCCAGTGGTCAGATTAGAACGCCGGACGACGTTTTTGGGACAACTGGTCGAAATCAGTACATTGTGCGATCGCTTGTAGAAGAGGCGATTACTTCGAGCCAGCTGGAGGGGGCTTCAACGTCGCGACGAGTCGCCATCGAGATGCTTGACTCAAAGCGGGATCCACGCAACAAGTCTGAGCTCATGATATACAACAATTATCAGGCTATGGAGAGAATTCGAACTTCGCTCGCGGAGCCGTTGACAACAGAATTCGTCCTTGAACTACATCGCATCCTGACCGATGGGACATTGGAAGACCCTAACGACGCAGGTCGTTTGGAAACTCTCGATCATCAACGAGTTGCCGTATGGGATAACGAAATGTGTGTTCATGAGCCACCGAGTGCAGACCAACTTCCCCAGCGACTGCAGGCGTTATGCGATTTTGCCAACGGTGATACCCCTGAAGGGGCGTACATTCCACCAGTAGTGCGGGCGGTAATTGTCCATTTTATGGTTGGCTACGACCATTATTTTGCTGACGGTAACGGGCGAACCGCTCGAGCTCTCTTCTATTGGTGCATGCTCAAGCAAGAATACTGGCTCAGTGAGTATGTCGCGATCTCCAAGATTCTCAAGAAAGCACCGTCGCGATACTCAACTACCTATTTGCTAACTGAGGACGACGAACGCGACCTCACCTACTTCATCCACTACCAGCTGGACGTTTTTATCCGAGCGCTTGACGAGCTAGATGACCACTTGCAAGCGAAGGTCCAGGAGGCCGCCGATATACGCTCTGCCCTCGCGAGCAAAACTGTTGAGTTTAATTTCCGGCAAGCGGAAATTTTGGAGAAGTTGGCTCGTGATGAGAATGAGCGGGTTTCGGTGAGGCAGTATCGGGATCGCTTCAGGGTGTCACACGAAACAGCGCGCGCTGATCTTAACGCTCTCACCGAACATGGCTACCTGACAAAACAAAAGGTAGGTAGGTCGTATCTTTGGCGTCCAACGCCGCAACTGATCAATAAGCTTTCGGGCAAAATAGGTTGAGCTCGATTATGAGATGCTCGCAAGCAGATCTCTCGCACGGTGAACTCAATCTGACTTGACCGAATAGGTGAAGATGAAGTTAAACATCGGCGGGGCGCCGGGGAAAAATCCCCGACGCCCCGCAGTGGCCAGACGTGCCTAGCCGAAGTACTTCGGCAGCGTCGCCTCGTGGGCCTCGCGCAGCTCGGCCAGGTCCAGGTCGAACTGGCCCTGGACCTCCAGCGAGGTGCTCGCGGCGTCGACGACACCGAGGCGGACCACGGGGAAGTTGCGTGCGGTGGCCATGTCGTTGAAGCGGACCTCTTCGGAACGCGGAACCGCGACGACGGCGCGGGCCTGCGACTCGGAGAAGAGTGCGGTGAACGCATCCACCCCGTCGCGCTCGCACAGGTCATCCAGCGCCACGCGGGCACCGACGCCGTAGCGCAGGGCCATCTCGCCCAAGGCTGCGCCAAGGCCGCCCTCGGAGAGGTCGTGGGCCGAGTCGATCATGCCGTCGCGCGAGGCGTTGATCAGGATCGCGCCCAGGGTTTTCTCCGCTGCCAGGTCGACCTTCGGCGGCAGGCCGCCGAGGTGTCCGCGGATGTTCGCGAACTCCGAGCCGTCCAGCTCGTCGAACGTGGTGCCCAGCAGGTAGATGGCCTGGCCGTCGGCATCCGCGCGCCAGCCCGAGGGGGTGCGGCGCTCGACGTCGTCGAACTTGCCCAGCATCGCCACGACCGGGGTCGGGTGGATCGGAGTTGACCCGGTCTGGTTGTACAGCGAGACGTTGCCGCCGGTGACCGGCACGCCGAGCTCCAGGCAGGCATCCGAGAGGCCGCGAATGGCCTCGGCGAGCTGCCACATGACATCCGGGTCCTCGGGGGAGCCGAAGTTCAGGCAGTCGGAGACGGCCATCGGCACGGCGCCGGAGGTCGCGACGTTGCGGTAGGACTCGGCCAGGGCCAGCTGCGCGCCGTGGTACGGGTCCAGGAAGGTGTAGCGGCCGTTGGCGTCGGTGGCCAGGGCAACGCCCAGGCCGGTTTCCTCGTCGACGCGGATCACGCCGGCGTCGTCCGGGGAGGCCAGCGCGGTGTTGCCGCCGACGTAGCGGTCGTACTGGTTGGTGATCCAGGACTTGTCGCACATGTTCGGCGAAGCCATCAGCTCAACCAGTGCGGCCTTCAGCTCATCCCCGGTGGCCGGCAGGTTGGCGCCGGCCTCCGAGGACTTGAAGGTGTCGGCCTGCAGCGCATCCTGCCACTCGGGGCGGGCGTACGGGCGGTCGTAGAGCGGGCCGTCGTGGGCGACGGTGCGCGGGTCGACGTCGACGATGACTTCGCCGTCCCACTTGATGATCAGGCGGCCGGTGTCGGTGACCTCGCCAAGCCAGGAGTACTCCACGGCCCACTTGTCCATGGTCGCTTCGAAGGCTTCGATGTTCTCCGGGGAGACCACCGCCATCATGCGTTCCTGGGATTCGGACATCAGGATCTCGCCCGGGGTCAGGGACGGGTCGCGCAGCAGGACGGAGGTCAGTTCGACCTCCATGCCGCCGTCGCCGTTGGAGGCCAGTTCCGAGGTGGCGCAGGAGATGCCCGCGGCGCCGAGGTCCTGGATGCCTTCAACGAGGGATCCCTTGAACAGCTCGAGGCAGCACTCGATGAGCACCTTTTCGGCGAACGGGTCACCCACCTGGACGGCGGGGCGCTTGGAGGGCTTGGTGTCGTCGAAGGACTCCGAGGAAAGGATCGAGGCGCCGCCGATGCCGTCGCCGCCGGTGCGTGCACCGAAGAGCACGACCTTGTTGCCCTTGCCCGACGCGTTGGCCAGGCGGATGTCCTCGTGGCGCATCACGCCCACTGCCAGCGCGTTGACCAGCGGATTGCCCTGGTAGACGGAGTCGAAGACCATTTCGCCGCCGATGTTCGGCAGGCCCAGGGAGTTGCCGTAGCCGCCGATGCCGGCGACCGCGCCGTGGATCACGCGTGCGGTGTCCGGGTGGTCGATCGCACCGAAGCGCAACGGGTCCATCACGGCCACCGGGCGGGCGCCCATGGAAATGATGTCGCGCACGATGCCGCCGATGCCGGTGGCAGCACCCTGGTACGGCTCGATCATCGTGGGGGAGTTGTGCGACTCGATCTTGAAGGTCACGGCCCAGCCGTCGCCCAGGTTGGTCACGCCGGCGTTTTCGCCGATGCCAACGAGCATGTCCTTCTTCATTTCCTCGCTGACCTTGTCGCCGAACTGGCGCAGGTGGTTCTTGGAGGACTTGTAGGAGCAGTGCTCGGACCACATGACCGAGTACATGGCCAGTTCCGCGGCGGTGGGGCGGCGGCCCAGGACCTTGACGACCTCGTCGAACTCGTTCTGCTTCAGGCCGAGCTCGGCCCAGGGCAGTTCGGTCTCCGGGGTGGCCGCGGCGTTGGCCACGGTGTCCATGTTGAACTTCTTCTGCTCGGTGGTCTGCTCTGCGGCGCTCACTTCTGGCCTCCAACAAGGTGGGTCAGGACGGAGGTGAAGAAACCCAGCCCGTCGGTTCCGGTGTGGTCGGGGCCGAATCCGGCCTCTACTGCGTGCTCCGGGTGAGGCATGAGGCCCACGACGTTGCCCGCGGCATTGGTGATGCCCGCGATGTTGCGGCGCGAACCGTTGGGGTTCCAGCCCACGTAGCTGAAGGCCACGCGGCCCTCGGCCTCAAGGGCGTCGAGGGTCTTTTCGTCGGCCACGTACTGGCCGTCCTGGTTCTTGAGCACGATGGTGATTTCCTCACCTTGCGCGTACTGGTTGGACCAGGCGGTGTTGTTGTTTTCCACGCGCAGGACCTGGTCGCGGCACAGGAACTTCAAATGATCGTTCTTGATCATGGAGCCCGGCAACAGGTGCGATTCGGTCAGGATCTGGAAGCCGTTGCAAATGCCCAGGACCGGCAGCTTGGCATCCGAGTTCGCGGCGTCGATGATCTTGCCCATCATCGGTGCGAAGCGGGAGATCGCGCCGGCGCGCAGGTAGTCGCCGTAGGAGAATCCGCCGGGAATGACCACGGCGTCGACGTCCTGAAGCTCGGCATCGGCGTGCCACAGGGACACTGCCTCGGCGCCGGCCAGTCGCACTGCGCGGGCAGCATCGCGGTCATCGAGGGTGCCCGGGAAGGTAACGACGCCGATGCGGGCGCCGGACAGCGCTGCGACGGGCGTCGAATAGTCGCCGATCAGGGGAAGTTCGGTTGCGCTCATTAGTCTGCGACTACCTCGACGTTGACAACGTCTTCGATGACCGGGTTCGAGAGCAGCTTCTCGGCGGCGTTGCGGGCCTGCTCGAGGATTTCCTCGGTGACCTCGCCGTCCACGGTCAGTTCGAAGCGCTTGCCCTGGCGAACCTGGCTGAAAGCGGTAAAGCCAAGGCGGGGAAGTGCGCCGACGATGGCCTTGCCCTGCGGGTCAAGGATTTCGGGCTTGGGCATAACATCAACAACGATCCGGGGCATCCGGGTTCTCCTGTGCGCGAGGGGTGGTTAATCGCCCGCGGACGTGCCGTCTCACGCCAAGGGTGGGGGCGCTCCGCGAGCTTGCCTGCCCAGTCTACCGGCACGGGGTCGTTCCTCTGGTTTTGTGTCGGGTTGCAGGGGTCCCGGAGCGCAGGCCGGCCGCCGTTATTCCGTCGATCCGACTGCCCTTAAGCTGGTTCAATGGAAAAAGATGCGCGTTGCCCCTGCAATTCCGGGGAAACCTACGAATCCTGCTGTGGCCGATATCACCGGGGATACGAAGATTCGAATGCCCCCGCGTGGCCCGGAACCGCGGTGTCGCTGATGCGGTCGCGCTTCAGCGCCTTCGCCCTGGGACTTCCGGAATTCCTGCTGGCAACCTGGCACCCGGACACGCGCCCTGCGGAGCTGGTGCTGGACGAAGCGATCGTCTGGGGCGACCTGGACATCATCCGCACCGAAGCAGGAGGGCCGTTCGACACCCGCGGCATCGTCGAGTTCGAGGCGCACTACCGCCTGCTGAACCAGCCGGGTTCCCAGCGAGAGGTCAGCAATTTCATGCGCGAGGGCGGACGCTGGTACTACCTCGACGGCGAGGAATAACCGCCGGCAACGGCGGCTGGGCCCCATGCCGTTCGGTTGAGATTCTGAGCATGACGTCAAGTCGGTTCGTCGCCAGGGCAGAAAGGAGTGGCTCCTGTTGAGTGGTTCGGTCCTCCAAGACTGATCCACCCATACGGAAGCCACCATGTTCGATTCCGCCATTCACAACCGCCCGGTCGCGTTCGCACCGGACCACCTCGCGGAACCAACCCCGCAGCGTTCGGCCTGTCCATGCTGGTGGACTCGTTCTGCGATATGGACTCCCGCCAGCACAAAGTTGTTTTTGCTCACGGGTTTCGCGGTTGGCTCGCCTGGTTCTGATGTTTTCCAAAAGCGTAGGGCCGGGTATTCCGCGGCCTGACATTTATTCAATTTTCGTTAGAATTGGCTGGTTCGCGCCCGCATACGCCTGATTGAGTCCATGAGCCGCAAAGCCACACCGCCCGCCCGTTCCGGCAACAAACCGAATTTCGGCCTCCCCTGGATATCCATCCTTCTCGGGGCTGTCACCGTGGTTTTCGGAACCACCGGGCTCGTGAACATCGCCACCCAACCGGATTCCGAGGTCCGGATCGTCATTGAGGGCCAGCAGCCGTGGAACATCTCCCGGGAAACGGTCGAAGCCGCACTGGACCGACCCGTCGCTTCCTGGCAACCGCTCACCCTCACGGTCACCGACCGGACGCTGAGTCTCGAGGAACAGCAGGGAAACCTCGCCCCGGGCACCGATATCCTGCTGAGCACCAAGCTCCCGAAAGCTGCAACGATCGATAACTACGACGGCTCGATCAGGCGAGCCCAAGCCCGCGACAAGGTGGCAATCCGCCCCTTCTTCGAGGATCCGGCCCAAAACCTCGCCGTCGGCCAGGGTATCCACGATGCATACCAGGCCAATGTCGGAATCGGCCACGGGCCACTGGCAGTCATCGCCGCGGCACAAGAAGCATCCCGGCACCTCGACCACGGGTCTCCGCCTTCGCCCTGGCCCTGGATCATGGCCACTGCGCTGGGCCTGGCGCTGACGGCGTTCGCCCTCTCCAAGGCACAACGCCGCCGTTCCCGGTGGGGGGCCCGCTTCCGCCGGCTCACCGCCGCGCAGCGCCAACTTGCAGGCGTGGTCCTGGAGCTCGATGCCCTCGAGGTGACCTACCTCGCCGTCGACCCGGGGCAACGCCCCCGCGGGTTCACTGCCGCTTGGGCCAAGGTGCGCAAGGCGTCGCTGGACTTGGCGCGCACCGAGGAAAAGGTCGTCGCAGCGGTGCATGCGCGCGGCAGCGGCATGACACCGGAAACCGCCCGAAAGCTCGAAAGTTTCGAATCCCTGGTGTCGCAATTGGCCGCATCGGCCGACGCCGTGATGGGTGCCGGTGCCGTCATTGGACGCTTCCGCGGCGGCGAAAACACCTTCCAGCGGTTGACCGCACCGCTGGCATTCGCCACCAGGGAACTATTGGCGCGCCTGCGCGCCGCCCCGGCCGGCGCGATCGATCCGCGGGCCGTCACCGACCTTGAATCCGCATTGGACGCCCTGCTTGCGGCAAGCACCGGCAAGACGGGCGGGTCCAAACATGCCGTGCGCGCCTGGGACCAAGCGGAGCGTGTACTCAAGCGCCAGGCGCATGCGCTCTCCCGGAAATTGGGCCGCCCGCGGAGGTTGCGCCGCATGCTTCGGCGACGACCTTTGGCGGCCCCGAGGCCCGCCGAAGACCTGAGCGTGTTGCGTACGAGCCTTGGCTTGACTCCCCAGGGTTCGCGGCTGTCCCTGAACGCGGTGGACGAGGTGAATGCCATGGCCCGCGAAGCGTTCGGCAGGCTCCCTGAATTCGATGACGCAGCGGAACCGGCGCGCGGCAAGACCCCGCTGCATCCCTCACTCCGCACGGGCGTCCGCCGGAGCGCCAAGGTGCTCGCCGGCATCGTCCTGGTGCTGGCCTCGGCCATGCTGAGCTCGATGGTCATCGTCGGTATCGAAGACGTGGCCGAAGCCGTGCCGACCGGAAACCGGCCATTGCAGGCATTGCGCTTTGAGCCCGACGACAGCAAATTCGACGTGGATGAAATCCGCCGCGGCCTCCCGGTCGATTTCACCGAAGACCTCGTGGTGACGGTGGTTGCCCGGGACGCTGAGGATGAGCTGCAGCTCACCATGGACCCCGAGGTCCGAGCGAAGATTTACGACCCCTCCGACCCTTTCGCATATACCCGTTTCGACCCCAAGCTGCTGGTGGAATCCATGTGGACGATCAAGGCCCAATACCCCCACTTGGTTGACGAGGGCAGCGGGGAACTGCTCCCCGGAGAGGTGGTGCTGCCCGTGTGGTTCTTTGATGACGGATCCACCACGGCGCCCGCGTGGTTGACCTCGGCGGTCGCAACCGGCGTAACTGCCGCGCTGGGCAGGTTCGACTGGAATACCAACCGTTTCACCCCCGAGATGTCACCCGAGTGGGCGGTGTCCAACACCCTGGATCGCCTGGCGAGGGTTCTGCCGCTGAACGACCAGCGGGAGCTGGACTCCAATTTGGATCCCCTGTTCTGGTTGCTGTTCCCGACCAATGGGCTTGTTCTGGTCATCGGTTACCAGGTGCTTCTCTACGGCGGCAGCATGTCCATGCGCCTGGGCCGCTTCGGCAAGGGCGCTGCCAGGTTGCGCACCGTGCGCCGGGAACTTGAGGCCCTGACCATGGGGTTGGACGATTCGCGGCTCAATGCGGTGTTCATGGTCGATCGCGGCTCGGTCCCGCTGGCGGCCTCCGGCGACCAACGACTCTTCGAAAGTGCGCTGGCCGTGGCCTGGCGCATGGCCGGGGAACTCGCCGCCCGCCCGCTGGCCCAGCGCTTCGGCCCGGATTACACGGCGCAGATCCACAAGCTCGAATACCTGGTCTCGGTGCTATCCATGCGCGATGCCGATGTTGCGGGGCGTGCCCGAGCCCTGTTCGTGGCCGTGCGCGAGGCCTGATTGGCGGAATGCCGGGTGGCCGCCGGCTGTTTTTCTTCTCTGGCGCCGGCAACCATCCCTTTTCGCTGGGTGGAGTATGGGCGAGGACATCCTCGTCGACCTTTCCCGGCAGGGGCTTGTTCCCCGGATCGGGTTGAGGTCTTCGCACTTCGAAGTGATCCGTTCAATGGCCGCGCGTGGAGGGTACTCGTTGTTCCGGCAACCAACGACCTTGCCCCCCCTCCCATGAGCTACGAAGGCCACCCGGTAAAGCCCCTGAGGATGGAGCCCAGTCCGATTTCAGCGGAAGCCACGATTGGATGGCTGGAAGGCAGCCGGCTGCCCGGGCGAGCCCCTGCCTTCATCGAGCTTGCACTCAACCGTGCGCCGTCACTTGCACCCGATCCTTTGGAGGGTGGGACCCGACGAGCTGTCAGTGGTCCAGCGTGACGGTGCGCAGGTCCAAGCGGCGCAGCACCCTGTCCACCAGTTCGGGGTCATTGCCCGGTTCGTTGCGGGCCTTGAGCATTTCCTCGCGTGCGGCATCAAGTGCCTCGCGCTGGACATCGTCCATGATGGTGAGGATCTGCTTCAGGCGCAGCATCTTTTCCGGGTCCTTCTCGAAGTCGGCCTCGAGAATGGTGTGCAGCGAGGACATGCGCCGGGCCAGGGACTGGCGGCGTTCGGCAGGAAGGGCCGCGGCGGCCTTCGAGCGCTTCATGGTTTCCAGCGCGACCTTCTCCGCCCGCCGGGCCAGTGCACGCTGGGTCCGCTCTTCGACGGCGTGGTCATTGGGAAGCTTGAGCGCCCGCATCAGGGCCGGAAGCGTCAGGCCAGGCAAAACCAGCGTCACGATCAGCACCGTGCAGGCCGTTGCCACCACGAAGTTGCGCCCCTCGAGCGGTTGTCCATCGGCCATGGTCGAGGGGAGGGCCAGTGCCAGCGCCAGTGTGGCCAGCCCGCGCATCCCGCACCAGGAGAGCACCAGGACTTCCTTGAGCGATCCGGGAGTCTTGTTCTTGCGTTCGGTCCCGCCGATCTTGTACATGGCCATCATCCAGCCGAAGCGCACCAGCACGACGGTGGCGCAGATGGCCGCGATGCCGGGGATGAAGGTCAGCAGGTTCTTGCCCTCGTCCTGGATGATGTAGCGCATCTCGATGCCCACCAGTCCGAAGGCGACGCCGGTGGTCAACAGCTCCACCACGTCCCAGAAGGCGGTCCGGGTCAGGCGTTCCTCGGAGTCCTGCGGGCGGGCCCTGCGCCCCAGTTCCAGGGCCGTGACCACCACAGCAACGACGCCGGAGAAGTGGACTTCCTCGGCCAGCAGGTACACCGCGTAGGGCGCCACCAGCGTCGCGGCCGAGCGGGCCACCAGGTTCGGGACGAAGCGGTTCAGGGTGCCGATCAGCCAGGCCATGGCCAGGCCCAGGACGATGGCGCCGGCCGCGCCGATGAGGAACTTCGGCACGACGTTCCAACCGACCTCGCCTCCGCTCATGGCAGCGGCAACGGCCGCCTGGAAGATCACGATGGCCATGGCGTCGTTGAACAGGCCCTCGGTCTGCAGAACCGTGATGAGGCGGCGGCGCATCTTGACCTTGCTGGCGATGGCCTCCACCGCGACGGGATCGGGCGGGGCCACGATGGCGCCCAGTGCGATGGCCAGCGGCAAGGCCATGGACGAAACCATGAGCCAGGCGACACCCGCCACGGCGGCGGTGGTCGCGAGGACCAGCAGCACGGCCAGCAGCACCAGCGAGCGCCACCGCAGCCGGAAGATCGACCAGGAACTGCGCTGGGCAGCCGCGTAGAGCAGCGGCGGCAGGAAGAGCGGAAGGATGAGTTCCGGGTTGATGTGGACCTCGGGGATGAACGGCAGGAACGCCGCCCCGGCGGAGAAGAGCAGCATCAGGATGGGGTAGGGCAGGCGCATTCGTTCGCCCAGCCCGACCACCAGCACCGTCCCGAACAGCAGGCCGACCAACAGCAGCAGGAATTCCATGGGTGTCGCCTCACTCTTTCGCGTATCCCTAAGCTTTTCACACGTCGGTTTCGGCGAGGTTAAGCGCCACCTGTGTCACTGCACGCAGGCAGAGGGGGCGGAGGTCGGTTTCCCGTCCTCCGCCCCCTGGTGCGGTGCGTTGCCGTGTCGGCGTGAGGTGCTTCCTAGCCGATGCCGATGGCGCCGGTGAGCACGCCGACGGCGAGCATCACCAGGGAGACGACCAGTGCGCGCCAGAGGACCTTCTTGTGGTGGTCGCCCAGGTCGACCTTGGCCATCGAGACCAGCAGCAGGATCGCGGGAACCAGCGGCGACTGCATGTGGACCGGCTGGCCGGTGATCGAGGCGCGGGCCATGTCCACGGCGGGGATGCCGTAGTGGGCTCCCGCCTCGGTGAGCACCGGCAGGATGCCGAAGTAGAACGCGTCGTTGCTCATGAAGAACGTGGCGGGGATCGAGATGATGCCGGTGAGGATCGCCAGGTACGGGCCCATCGAGGTGGGGATGACGTCGACCAGCCAGGCGCTCATCGCGTCGACCATGCCGGTGCCCGAGAGCACGCCGGTGAGCACTGCGGCGGCAAGCACCATGGAGACCACGGCGATCACCGAGGAGGCGTGGGAGGCAATCATCTTGGCCTGGTCGGAGATCTTCGGGAAGTTCACCAGCAGGGCGACGGCGGTGCCGACCATGAACAGGTAGGACAGCGGCATCAGGTCCAGGATCAGCAGCACGAAGATGGCCACGGTCATCGAGAGGTTGAACCAGAACAGCTTCGGGCGCAGGGTCTCGCGGGTCGGGTCCAGGACCGTGCCGTTCATGGTGGCGGTTTCGGTGCCGTCGCCGCGCACTGCAACCTTTTCCAGCAGGGCGACGCCGCGGCCGCCTGCAGGGGTCTTGGTGTTTCCGGAGTCGGAGGAGCCGGACGTGCCGCCGGTCATGACCGAACCCGGGCCCCAGCGCAGCGGGTCTTCGCGCTGCAGGCGCTTGCGCTCGGAGATGCCCATGGCCCAGGCGAAGCCGAAGACGACAACCAGGCCGACTGCCAGTGCCGGGATCATCGGGACGAACACTGCCGAGGCGTCCACGTGCAGGGCGGCCGCGGCGCGGGCGGTCGGACCGCCCCAGGGGACGATGTTCAGCGTGCCGTTGGTCAAACCTGCAACACAGGTCAGCACCACCGGGCTCATGCCCAGGCGCAGGTAGATCGGCAGCAGCGCCGCGGTGACCACGATGAAGGTGGTGGAGCCGTCGCCGTCCAGGGAAATCAGGCCGGTGAGCAGCGCGGTGCCCATGACGACCTTGGCCGGGTCGTTGCCGACCAGCTTCAGGATGCCGTCGACCAGCTTGTCGAAGAGCCCCACGTCGATCATGATGCCGAAGTACATGATGGCGAACATCAGCAGTGCGGCGGTTCCGGACATGGACTTCACGGCGTCCATGACCATGTCGCCGAGCCCCAGGCCGGCGCCGGCAAAGAGGCCGAAGACGGTTGGCACGATGATCAGCGCCAACAACGGGGTCATGCGCTTGGTCATGATGAGCGCCATGAACGTGGCGACCATCAGGAACCCGAGTGCTACCAGCATGGGGGGTCTCCTTCTAAAGATGGTGCGTATTTCTACGCGAGTGATGGGAGTCGGTGCCTGTGGGGGCCGGAAGCGTTGGCCGCCCGATGCACCGCGGATATACACGCTACGTGGTGCGCATCACGCCAGTGTGGTTGTGCCCACAAAGCACCCTTCTTCCCCTAAATCCTTTTTTGCTCATAAAGCCCACGAAGGTCCTAAACTGGTTTCATGCCCCAAGAGCCAAAGCCCTCCCGCGGTTTCGCCGCCCGGATCATGGGCCTGCAATTTGCCGTGGTGGGAATGATGATCCTCGCCGCTGCCGCCGGCGCCATGTGGGTGACCGTGGAACGCGTCAACGAGCAGGCCCAGGAGCGCGCCCTGGCCATCGCCCGCACGCTCGCCGCCGACCCTGAGATCCGGGCACAGGTGAAGGGCCATGCCGACGACGACAACTCGCTCGACGCCGCGGCCCTGCGCGCCGGGTACGTGCAGCGTGCGGCGGAGGCGGCGCGCACGCGCACCGGGGCCTTCTTCGTGGTGGTCACCGAGGACCGCGGGATCCGGCTGGCGCACCCCACCGAATCCCTGTTGGGCCAAAGGGTCTCCACCGATCCCGTCGCGCTGTCGGGCCAGGAATCGGTGTCCCGCGAGCACGGGACCCTGGGCGAATCGGTGCGCGCCAAAGTGCCGGTCTTCGCGCCCGCTTCGGACACGGTGGTCGGGGAGGTCAGCGTCGGGGTCGGGATCCAGGAATTGGCGGCCCGGCTGCGCGTGGCCGGCTTCTGGGTGTTGGGGCTGGGGCTCGCCGCACTGGGCCTTTCCGCGGCGTCGACGCGCTGGCTGGTGCGCCGGCTCAAGGCCCAGACCCTGGGGCTGGAACCAGCCGAAATGGCGCAGCTGCTGCGGGACCGCGACGCAGTGCTCTACGGCGTGGCCGACGGCGTCATCGGCATCGGCCCCGACGGACGGGTGAGCGTGCGCAACCGGGCGGCGCGGATCATGCTGGGGCTGCCGCACCGCCATGAATCCTCCGACATCATCGGGCTGCCCTATACCGAGGCGAAGTTGCCCGCGCCGTTGGTTGCCGCCATCGCCACCTGCGACGGTGCAACGCTTCGCCTGGAAACCGAGCGCGCAGCGCTGGTCGCCACCGTCCACCCGGTGCGACGCGACGGCACCGACCTGGGCCAGGTGGTGTTGCTGCGCGATGTCACCACCATCGAGACCCTGGGCTCGCGGCTGGACGCGGTGGAGACCATGGCCTCGGCATTGCGCGCCCAGCGCCACGAATTCGCCAACCGGCTGCACACCATCTCCGGGCTGCTGCACCACGGGGACGTGGACGAGGCCCGCGACTACCTCGGCGAGGTCATCGAGTCCGGGCCGGTGCGCGAGCCGGTGCAGAACCTCGAGGCCATCGAGGACACCTACCTGCGGGCCTTCCTCGGGGCCAAGGGCGTCCAGGCGTACGAGCGCGGCGTGGTGCTGCGCGTGGGGGATGCCAGCGCGCTCTACGGAAGCCTCATCGACGCCCAGGACGCCACCGCGGTGCTGGGAAACCTGATCGACAACGCGCTGCGTGCGGCGGTGGAGGGCCCGGCCCCGCGCTGGGTCGAGGTCGACCTGCTGTCCGAGGGCTCTACGCTGCACCTGGCCGTCGCAGATTCCGGGACCGGGGTCGAACCCGGGCTCGACGTCTTCGCCGAAGGGGTCAGCACCGGGGCGCTGCCGGGCTCCCCGGAGCGCGGGCAGGGCGTGGGGCTGCCGCTGGTGCGCCGCCTGGCGCGCACCCGCGGCGGCGAGGTCTGGATCGCGGATCCCGGTGGCCGCCAGGAGCCTGCGGCACCCGAAAACACCGCACACCCGGCGGCGGGAGCGGTCTTCGCCGCACGCCTGCCCGGGGTGCTGTCCACCGAATCAGGATCTCCCGAAAGGACCGAAGCACCATGACCGAGACAACCGACTACAAGGTCCTGGTCGTCGACGACGATTTCCGGGTGGCGGCGCTACACGCCGGCTACGTCGATTCGGTGCCGGGCTTCCGCGCCCTGGCGCCGGTGCACGATGCCCGCATGGTGCCGCGCGCCGTGGCCGAGCAGCAGCCGGATTTGCTGCTGCTGGACGTCTACCTGCCCCAGGGCTCGGGCCTGGACCTGCTGGCCACCCTCGACGTGGACGCCTTCGTGCTCTCGGCTGCCACCGAGGTCGATGCGGTGCGCACCGCCATCCGGCGCGGCGCGCTGGGATACCTGGTCAAGCCGTTCGACCCGAAGGTCCTTGCCTCGCGCCTTCGGGCCTACGCCCGCTACCGCCGGCAACTGGACACCGCAACCGGGCTGGACCAACAGGCCATCGACCGGGCGCAGCGCACGCTGCTGGCCGGTGAGGAAGGTGGCACGGCCGTGGCTACGCCCACCGAGCAGGCGGTGCTCGCCGCGGTTGCCGCCGCGGGGGAACCTGCCACCGTCATGCAGGTGGTCACCGCCGTGGGGATTTCCCGCGCCACGGCCCAGCGCTACCTGGCCAACCTGGTGCAGGCCGGATCGCTGCGCCTGGAGCTGGCCTATGGCAGCCGGGGCAGGCCCGAACACCGCTACCTGGTGCAGGGCTGAGGCCCCCTCCCTATTGCAGTTGCCCTGAAGGTTGGTCGACCAGTAGCGCCAAGGCGGCGGTCCAGTCGGAAATCGCGCAGCCGTCATGCAGGTCGAAGGTGCGCTCCACCGCCTGCCCGTCCCGCGTGCCCGTCACCCGTGCGATGGCCGGACCGCCGTATTGCTGGGTGCACATCCGCGTGGCGCCCGCCGCGGGCTCGGTGAGCAGCTGCGGGTGGGCATCCACCAGCGCGCAGGCCGCAGCGGCCCGCGGGTGGTTGCTCCGTTCCAGGGCGACGGGCCCGTCGCACAATAGGTGGAAGTGCGCGCTTTCAGCGTTTCCGTCGGCCCGGATCGAGATCTGCAGGTCGGTGTCCTGGCCCTGCCCCTGGCTGGAAGTCGACGCGCTCGGCGATCCGCCGGTTCCGCCGCCGCCGGCGCACCCGGAAAGCATCGCGACGGCACCAAGGAGCAGCGCGGGGAGAAGCGAATGGTTCCTGTGCCGCATGGAGTTGCCCTCCAATCATGCGTCGGCCGCCGGTGGCGGCCGGTACCTCTAAGTCTGTGGCAACGGCAGTGATTGGGCAACGGCCAGTAGGCGATCGCGCAGCACCTGCGCCCGATCGGCAAAGTCCTTCTGCAAGCGAACGTACTCGGCCTTGCCCGCGGGAGTCTCGATGGCGATGGGCCGGTGGCCCCAGTCGGCCAGGTCGTAGGGAGAGGCCTGCATGTCCATGGTGCGGATGTCCCACGCCAGTTCGAAGCAGTCCATGACCAAGTCGCTCGGCACCGCGGGGGTCAGCTTGTACGCCCACTTGTACAGGTCCATGTTGGCGTGTAGGCACCCGGGCTGCTCGAGGTCCCGCTGGGTTTCACGGGTTGGCTGCAGTTCGTTGAGCGGCACGGCCTCGGGGGTGTAGAACCTGAACGCATCGAAGTGGGTGCAGCGGATCTTGTGCTCCTGGACCACCGCATCGGTTCCCGCCGAACCCAGGCGCAGGGGCAGGTATTCGTGCCTGATCCCGTTGTCGGCCGATTTGTAGGCCATGGCCCATTCGTGCAGGCCGAAGCATGCGAAATTGGCCGCTCGGGTGGCTGTTCCGGCCAGGATGATGTTGGCGAACCGGATCGCCTCCGTGCGGGTTTGCGCAAACGCCTCGAGGTCCACCGTGTAGCCGCGCTCGCCGGTCGACTCGTCAACGACTTCGCGATAGAACTTCCAGTCTCTGCGTTCCGTGGCGCTCTCCCCGGATAGCACCACGCCGGGCCCCGGATGCCAGCGATAGAGCTGCCCAGGCTTCTGTGTGTAATAGGTAAAGAGGAAGTCCTCGATCGGGTGCTTCTGGCGCTTCATCCTGCGCTCCGTGAACGGTTCGCCAAAACGCTTTGCGCGCACCTGATGAGCGGCGGCGGACGACAGCCACTGCTCTTCGGGCAGCCAGGCAAGCGAGGAGGAGAGCATCCATTCATTATCGCCGCGCCGGCCGGGAAAGCCTTAATTATTGAATCGCATGCTCCGATTCAACGACCTTTGTCAAGGCCCCCCGCGCAGGATTGTGAACAACCATAAAGCGTATTTGACATGAGCGTTTGGGGTAATTTCCTTTGTTTTTTGCCCTTCTTTTCGAAGGTTTTCGGGCGTAGAATGGAGGTATGTTCGATGAATATCCCAGCGGAGATTCCATAGACGAACCTCCCGACGAATACTTTCCTGTCGCACCCGCACCCGTCGCCTGTCTCCCGCCTGTCCCGGGGCGATGCCACGAGGATGACCTGGCGTTCCTGCGATACGTGCGCGACGGGTTGGCGGCCCTGGACACGGATGGCACCGCCAAGGAACATCACGAAAAGATCGCCCTGGCCGAGGAGATCAAGAGCGCCGCGGCCGGCGCCCAGGTCATATCCGCAACCCTCATGGAAGCCGACGTCGTGGCCCGGCGCACCGAGGCCGGCGTGCGGGAAAACAACCCGTCCTACGGGGTCGGGGCACAAGTCGCCCTGGCACGCCGCGAATCCCCGGAACAGGGCAGGGCCTTCCTGGGCTTATCCGGCCGCCTGGTCTCGGACCTGCCATTCACCCTCATTGCCCTGGTGCGCGGCAAGATCGGCGAGTCCCAGGCGCGGACCATTGACCGCGAAACCGCGAACCTGCCTTCGGCGCAGCGCGGCGAGATCGACGCGGCACTGCTTCGCGATCCGGAAGGGCTCAAGGGCCTGTGCGTGCGTGCCGTCGTCGACCGGGTCCGCCGGCTCGCCTACGCATACGATAGCTCCGACGCGCTGACGCGCCTGGAAGAGGCCAAGTCCTGTCGGTACCTCGCGGTGTTCCCGGCCCGGGACGCGATGATGCAGGTCGCCGGGATGCTCTCTGTCGAGGACGGGCTGGCGATCCGCCAGGCCCTCACCCTCGAAGTTGACAGGCTCAAGGCGGCCGGGGACACCCGGACACGGGCCCAAATCATGGTCGACGTCGCGGTGGACCGGATCACCGGCAGGTCCACCGCTGAAGGAACCCAGCTCATGTTGTACCTGGCGATGTCCGACCGGACCTTGCTCCAGGGCGGCAGCGAGCCGGCGTTCCTAGAAGGCTACGGCACTGTCCCCTCCACCTGGGCCAGGAACCTGGTCGGCGGACGCGAACCGCAGGACCGGGAACGCCGCCGCTCCCAGGTGGCCCTGAAGCGGCTCTACACCCACCCCGACACCGGGGCCCTGGTGGGCATGGACTCACGCTCCCGCCAATTTCCCAAGGCGCTCAAGGACCTGATCCGCATCCGCGACCAGTACTGCCGCACACCCTACTGCAACGCACCGATCAAGCACTTCGACCACGTGGTCCAACACAGCCGCGGCGGACCGACCAACGAAGCCAACAGTGCCGGACGATGCGCCGCCTGCAACCAGACAAAGGAACAGACCGGCTGGGAAGAACAAGTGCTGGACACCGGCGGGCGGCACACCATCCTGATCACCACCCCCACCGGGGCCCAATACACCTCCACGGCACCCGCCCTGCCCGGCACCCCCGCCTGAACACCGCAGAGTTCCGCCGCCGCACCACGCCCACCACCAAAAACGGTCCGCAGCACCGAAGGCACGCCCCTTGGCGTGCCCCGGTGCCACGGACCGCGTGGCGTTAAGGCATATGTACCTTAGCGGCCGGTGCCGCCGTAGACCGTTGCCTCGTCCTCAGCATCCAAGTCGAATGCCGCGTGGATGGCTCGCACCGCGGCATCGAGCTTGTTGGCGTCGGTGACGATGGAGATTCGGATTTCCGAGGTGGAGATCATGTCCACGTTCACGCCGGCCTGGTGCAGGGCCTCGAAGAACGTGAAGGAAACGCCCGGGTTTGAACGCATACCTGCCCCGATGAGCGAAAGCTTGCCAACGTTCTCGTTGTAGGAGATGTCCTCGAAGCCGATTTCCTCCTGGGCGGATCGCAGGGCCTCCTTGACTTGCTTGCCATCGACCATGGGAAGCGTAAAGGAGATATCTGTGCGGCCCGAACCTGAAGTCGAGAAGTTCTGGACGATCATGTCGATGTTGGCGTGGGCGCCGGCAATGACCCGAAAAATCTGTGCGGCCTTGCCGGGGATGTCGGGCACGCCAACAATCGTGACCTTGGCTTCGGAGCGGTCGTGGGCGACACCGGAAATGATGGGCTGTTCCAAGGGTTCTCCCTCTTGAATCTTGATCTGGTCATCGGGGCTGGGCATAACCCAGGTTCCCTCATTGGTGCTGAACGAGGACCGCACGTGAAGCGGAACCCCGAAACGACGCGCATATTCAACGCAACGCAGGTGAAGGATTTTGGCGCCGGAGGCGGCCATCTCCAGCATTTCCTCGCTGGAAATGGTGTCGATCTTGCGGGCCGCCGGAACCACGCGGGGATCGGCGGTGTAGATGCCATCGACATCGGTGTAGATCTCACAGACATCGGCACCCAGTGCGGCGGCAAGCGCCACCGCGGTGGTGTCCGAACCGCCGCGACCCATGGTCGTGATGTCGTTCGATTCCTTGCTCATGCCCTGGAACCCGGCGACGATGGCGACGTAGCCGCGATCGATGGCGCGGCGCACGCGCTGCGGCGAAACCTCAATGATGCGTGCCTTGCCGTGGATGGCATCGGTCATCATGCCGGCCTGTGAGCCAGTGAAGGAAGCCGCCTTGGCACCCAGGCCGTCGATGGCCATGGCCAGCAGGGCCATGGAGATGCGTTCGCCTGCAGACAGGAGCATGTCCATCTCGCGGGCGGGGGCTTCTTCGGTCAGTTGTTCGGCGAGGTCGAGTAGTTCATCGGTGGTGTCGCCCATGGCGGAAACCACCACGACGACATCGTGGCCGGCGGACTTGGTGTCAATAATCCGACGGGCAACACGTTTGATGCCTTCGGCATCTGAAACGGAAGATCCGCCGAATTTCTGGACAATCAGGCTCATGCGTCAGCACACTCCATGGGACGGGAACAGGTGGGACTTCAAAGGGCGCGACAATAATTGGCCCAACCCCCATATTAGCCATTGTGATGCACCGGGACGCCAATGCGTGACCGATCTAGGTCATAAAGGGTGGTTTGGCTGGTCTATTTGCTCGGTTTGGTGTCGGCGAGGTCACCTCGTCCGGAAGACTGGTCGGCCCCACGCGGCGAGGGGGTCATTTGGTAACGGATTGGACGAAAGCGTGATTTGAGCAGCTTGCCAAGCCGGTATTGCCGGCTCGTCGCCGGGGCTTCCAACCCGCCTTGGCGCTGGGCGCCGGGGCGATGGCGCGCACCTTGCCGGGGCCAGCGCATAAGCTGGACGAAAGCGACCAAGTATGAAGATGAACGCAAAGGACGGCAGGCCCTTGGCAGTCGATGAATCCCATCGCCCGGAAATGGACGACGACGATGCCGTGCATGGGGGTGTCCAATCGGTGGACCGCGCCCTGGCCATCCTGGAAATCCTCGGCCGGGACGGAAGTTCCGGGGTCGGCGAAGTTGCCGAAGAACTGCAGATCCACAAGTCCACGGCTTCCAGGCTCTTGGGCTCGCTGCTGGCCCGCGGCATGGTGCAGCAGAACACCAATCGGGGAAAATACGAGCTGGGATTCGGCATCCTGAAGCTGGCCAGCACCATTCCAGGCCGGCTTTCACTGGTGGCTCTGGCCCGCCCGGTCATTGAGGCCTTGGCCGAGCAGTACAAAGAGACTGTCAACCTTGCCGTGCTGCGCGAGGAATACGCGGTGAACGTGGACCAGGCCATGGGCCCTTCGACCCTGGCGACATATGACTGGCTGGGCAGCCTCACCCCCCTGCATGCGACCTCCAGCGGCAAGGTCCTGTTGGCGGGCCTCAGCTCCGATGAACGGGGGCGGATCCTGAAAGCCACCAAGCTTCCTCAGCGCACCGCCAAAACCATTCGGACCCGGACGGCTCTGGAAAAAGAACTGCTTCAGGTCGTGAAGGACGGTTACGCTCAGGCGCTCGAGGAGTTCGAGATGGGCATCAATTCCTATGCGGCGCCAGTGCGCAACCACCTCGGCGTGGTCGTTGGTGCCATCAGCATCTCGGGCCCTGCCTTCCGCTTCGCCCCCGAAATGGAGCCCGGTCTGCTGGAGGGGCTCAAACAGGCAGGACTGCAGGTCAGCGCGTCGCTTGGCTACACCGCCGGCTGAGGCTCGCCGGTCGATGATGTCGGCGCACTCCGTGCGCTGCTGACGACGTGCCGGGCTGCATGACCGACGATGGCCTTCCATCTGGCCATCGCGTCGTGGTCGATACCACGGTCATCAACCGAGGTTTGTGATGCCAGGGTCCTGGCTCGCACCAAGTCTCCCGGGCGAATCCCGGAAGATCCCATGATGTCGTCCTGGAGGGACGGCCTCCCTTCCCTGCCCTCATGCGGCTCCCGGGTTCCCGATCTATCCGTACCAGAGAAATTGGACTCCGTGACCTTTCCCGGGGTGATTCGCGTACGGCGGAGATGCAATCGCAGTGGTCCTGCGAATGGCCGCAGATGATCATCAGCCGGCTGGCTAACCCCTGACTTCGGGGCATTCGGGAAGTCGGTTCGATTTGTACTGGGACCTCTGTTTCCCAATTGCGTAATAAACATCAAGCATCTGTAGGCGCAACTCTTCTACTGTTACGCCAATGCGTCGCCTGGGCCAGGTTCCACAACAAAGGGGTGATTCCGGTGTGGCGCGACGCAGGGCGGCCCCAGAGTCGGGATGGCCGGAAGGAAAAAGACCTAAACCTCTTGACACCCTTCTGTGGCGTGCGCCACAGTTGTTGCACAGGGCGAAGGCTGTTGATCATAGCGAGACTGAATCGCCGCCGAACCATCGAACGAAACAGCCGAAAGGAAGTCGATGCGCGATGCACGAAGCCTGTCCATCGAAACGGTTGTCCCGCAGTGGCGCCCTTCTGGACAAGCCGGCCCTGATTGCCGCAATGCCTATCGACGGCGCTGGGCTGCTCGCCAGCTACTGCACCTGAACGCAGGAGGCCCCTGTTCACCCGGTTGCAGGCTCGCATCCAATACGCCACGGTCTTGCAAAGCTCCACCACGGGCGACGAAGCCACTCCGATGCCCCGATTTCCAGGACTGCAATCCCGCGGGATAGCGGTTCTCTCGGCGGGTGACCGCCCCCGGTCCACGGACCAAAGACACGTTCGCATTCACCAGGCAAAGGAAAACACCCATGGCAGTGAACACCGACGAGACCATGTCCGAAGAACCGGACGTGCCCGACGAGTACGTGGTCGAGGATCCGGTCGCGGGTTCCGCGCCACCAGTTGACACCGCCATCCTGCAGGAGCTCAGGGACGGCGAATCGGAGCGGAAGGCAACACGGATGATTCCGCGCCTGCCCGAGGGACTGGACAAGGTCACTTTCGGGGTCGCCGGGGCCTTCGCGCTGGCCTTCGTCATCTGGGGCCTGGTCAAAACCGCCTCGCTCTCGGCGGCCTCGAACGCTGCACTGTCCTGGGTCACCGAGAACACCGGCTGGTTTTTTGTTTCGCTGGCCTCGTTCTTCGTGATCTTCGTGCTCTGGCTGGCTCTAGGCCGGTTCGGCAACATCCCGCTGGGGCGTGACGGGGAAAAGCCGGAGTTCCGCACTGTCTCCTGGATCTCGATGATGTTCAGCGCCGGCATGGGAATCGGCCTCGTTTTCTACGGGGTGGCCGAACCGCTCTACCACTACGTCTCCCCGCCACCGGGAACGGTTGACGGGAGCACGCCCGAGGCCATCCAGACGGCCATGGCCACGTCGATATTCCACTGGAGCATCCACCCCTGGGCCATGTTCGCGGTGGTCGGCATCGCCATGGCCTACTCGACCTTCCGGCTGGGTCGCCGGCAGTTGATCTCCTCGGCCTTCACTTCCCTCTTCGGTCCGCGGGTCGAAGGGCCAGCCGGCAAGATCGTGAACATCCTGGCCATCTTCGCCACGCTCTTCGGCACCGCCGCCTCGCTGGGGCTCGGGGCCATGCAGATCGCCAGCGGCATCGAATTCAACGGCTGGGTCGGCAAGGTCGCCTCGCCGGTGCTGGTTGGGGTCATCACGGTACTGACCGTCTGCTTCGTGCTTTCCGCGGTCTCGGGGATCTCCCGGGGCATCCAGTGGCTGTCCAACATCAACATGGTCCTGGCCCTGTTGCTGGCGGTGCTCGTGTTCGTGTTGGGGCCCACGCTGCTGATCCTCAACCTGATCCCGTCGGCCATCGGCGACTTCGTCCGGGACCTGCCCTCGATGGCCTCGCGCACCGAGTCCGCCGGTGACGAGTCGGTGCGGGCGTGGATGTCGAGCTGGACCATCTTCTATTGGGCCTGGTGGGTGTCGTGGGCGCCGTTCGTGGGCATGTTCATTGCCCGGATCAGTCGCGGACGCACCATCCGCCAGTTCGTCACCGGGGTGCTGCTGGTCCCGTCGCTGGTCTCCGTTATCTGGTTCTCGATCTTCGGCGGCGCCGCCTTCGACATCCAGCTCAAGTCCGCAGCTTCAAACGGGGCGTCGGATTCGATGGTGAGCATGGTCGACGGGGAACCCTCCATCGACTTCGAGGGCGCCATGTTCGACTTGATCCAGCACCTTGGCGCCAGCCCCGGGGTCACCTTGGCCATTGCCATCCTGGCCATGGTGTTGATCGGCATCTTCTTCGTCACCGGCGCAGACTCCGCCTCGATCGTGATGGGCTCGCTGAGCACCAATGGGCGCTTGGAACCCTCCAAGGGCGTCATCGTGTTCTGGGGAGTGCTCACCGGGGCGGTTGCCTCCATCATGTTGCTGGCCGGCGGGGACAATCCCGGACAGGCGCTGAACGGGCTGAAAAACATCACCATCGTCTCCGCTCTGCCGTTCGCTGCCGTCATGTTCATCTTGTGCATCGCCCTGGTCAAGGACCTGCGCCGCGATCCGCTGGCACTTCGCAGGAAGCTGGCCGACTCGGTGGTCGAACGGGCCATCCGCAGCGGCGTGGACGAACACGGCGGAGTGCCCTTCGAACTGGTGACCAAACACGACTGCACCGAGGCCTGCGACGCCGAAGACCGCTGCCCTGGCCGAGGCGCCGACGGCGCATGAGAACGTCCGCAATCCACACACCAATATCCAGCCACAACCAACCACCTTTCAACGAGCCAAGGGAGCAAACGTGAGCACCATGATCCACGAGACGGCAGTGACCCGGGATGCCACGCACCCGCGCAGCGTCCGCTTCGTCCTCACCCTCTCCTGCCCCGACAAGCCCGGCATCGTGCGGGCCGTGACGGGATTCCTCGACGATGCCGGCTTTGACATCGCCGAGCACCAGCAATTCGACGACCATGTCGGAGGCAGGCTCTTCCTGCGCACCGCGCTGGCCGGAGGGGACCCGGAGGTCACCGCCGGGGAACTGGAAGCGGCATTCGGGGAACTGGCGGGGCAGTTCGACATGGACTTCGCATTCCACGACGGGCGCGCCCAGCGGGTGCTGGTCATGGTCTCGAAGTTCGGGCACTGCCTCAACGACCTGATCTACCGCTGGCGGACCGGCACGCTCGGTGCCGAACTGGTCGGCGTCGTCTCCAACCACGAGGACCTGCGTCCCATGGCCGAGGCCGCCGGTCTGCCCTTCACCCACATCCCGGTCACCGCCGACACCAAGCCCGCCGCCGAGGCCCGGCTCCAGGACGTCATCGCCGACCACCGGGCGGACGTGGTGGTGCTCGCCCGCTACATGCAGGTCCTCTCCAACGAGCTGACCGCCGCGCTGCACGGACGGGCCATCAACATCCACCACTCCTTCCTGCCCGGTTTCAAGGGCGCCAAGCCCTACCACCAGGCATACGCCCGCGGCGTGAAGATGGTGGGGGCCACCGCGCACTACGTCACCGAGTCCCTCGACGAGGGCCCGATCATCGAACAGGAGGTGTTCCGGGTCGACCACGTCCCGGACGCAGACGCGCTGGCACGGATCGGGCGCGACGCCGAGGCCCAGGCCCTGGCCCGTGCCATCACCTGGCATTGCCAGCACCGCATCCTGCTCAACAACACCCGCACCGTCGTCTTCCGCTAAACACCCCCGAAAAGGAGCATTTCCATGAACCAAGCACCCCGCGTCGTCATCATCGGGGCCGGCATCGTCGGCGCGAACCTTGCCGACGAGCTGGCGACCCGCGGCTGGGCAAACACCACCGTCATCGAGCAGGGGCCCCTGCACCTGGCCGGCGGCTCCACCTCGCACGCCCCGGGCCTGGTCTTCCAGACCAACGCCTCGAAGTCGATGACCGAGTTCGCCGGCTACACCGTCGAAAAGCTGCTTTCCCTGCAGAAGGACGGCACCTCCTGCTTCAACCAGGTCGGCGGGCTGGAAATCGCCACGACCCCCGAACGCCTGGAGGAGCTCAAGCGCCGCCACGGATTCGCCACCTCGTGGGGACTCGAGTCGCGATTGGTCGATGCCGCCGAATGCAAGCGGCTCTACCCGTTGCTGGACGAGGATGCGGTGCTGGGCGGCTTCCTGGTTCCCTCCGACGGACTGGCGTCCGCTGCGCGGGCCGTGCAGCTGCTCATCGAGAAGTCGACCGCCGCCGGGGTGCGGTTCCTCGGGGACACGACGGTGACCGGGATCGAGCAGGATGCCGGCAAGGTCACCGGGGTGCGGATCGGGGACGACACGGTCATCGAGGCGGATATCGTGGTCTCCTGCGCCGGGTTCTGGGGCCCCGCCATCGGGGACATGATCGGGATGCGCGTGCCGCTGCTGCCGCTGGCCCACCAATACGTCACCACCGACGCGCTGCCGGAGCTGGCCGGGCACAACCCGGCGCCCAACGGCGCCTCCCTGCCGATCCTGCGCCACCAGGACAAGGACCTGTACTACCGCGAGCACGGCGAGCGGATCGGCATCGGCTCCTACGCCCACCGCCCGATGCCCGTGGAGCTCGACACGCTGGCCAAGGTGCCGGCGGATCGGATGAGCGAGCACGAGATGCCCTCGCGCCTTGACTTCACCGAAGGGGACTTCCTGCCCTCCTGGGAGGACTCGAAGGCGCTGCTGCCGGCGTTGCGGGAGCGGTCGATCGAGGACGGCTTCAACGGCATCTTCTCCTTCACCCCCGACGGCGGCCCGCTGGTGGGCGCGGCCCCGCAGCTGGAGGGCTTCTACCTGGCCGAGGCCGTCTGGGTGACCCATTCGGCGGGCATCGCGCGGGCCGTGGCCGAGCTGCTCGTCGACGGGCAGTCCTCGATCTCGCTGCACGAGGGCGAGGTGACCCGCTTCGAGGCCGTGCAGACCACGAGGGAATACGTCAGCGAAACCTCCCAGCAGAACTTCGTGGAGATCTACGACATCCGCCACCCGCTGGAACCGCGGACCTCCCCGCGCGACGTGCGATCCTCCCCGTTCCGGGCGCGGCAGGACGAGCTGGGCGCCTTCTACCTGGAATCCGCCGGCTGGGAGCGTCCGCACTTCTTCGAGGCCAACCGGCACCTGCTCCAGTCGCTGCCCGACCAATGGCGTTCCCCGGAGCGCGACGCCTGGTCAAACCAGTTCCACTCCGAGATTTCCGCGGCGGAGGCCCACCGGACCCGCACCGCGGTGGCCATGTACGACATGACCCCGCTCAAGCGCCTGGAAATCACCGGTCCCGGGGCCCTGTCGCTGCTGCAGCGGCTGAGCACCGGAAACATCGCCAAGAAGCCCGGCGCCGTCACATACTGCCTGCTGTTGAACGCCGACGGCGGGATCCGCTCGGACGTGACGATTGCGCGGCTGGGGGAGGACCGCTTCCAGCTGGGCGTGAACGGCAACATCGACCTCGACTACTTCACCGTGGAAGCGCGCCGGCAGGCGGCACAAGACCCGGCGACGTGGGCGCACGTCGCGGACATCACCGGGTCCACCTGCTGCATCGGGCTGTGGGGGCCGCTGGCCCGCGAGGTCATGGCCAAGGTCAGCGAGGACGACTTCTCCAACGATTCGCTGAGGTACTTCCGCAGCAAGGAGGTGGTCATCGGCGGGATCCCGGTCACCGCGATGCGCCTGTCCTACGTGGGCGAGCTCGGCTGGGAACTCTACGCCAGCGCCGAGACCGGGCAGCGGCTCTGGGACGTGCTCTTCGCGGCCGGTGAGGAGCACGGGATCATCGCCGCCGGGCGCGGGGCCTTCAACTCCCTGCGCCTGGAGAAGGGCTACCGGCTCTGGGGCACCGACGTGACCCCGGAGCACCACCCGTTCGAATCGGGCCTGGGCTTCTCCATCGCCAAGGACAAGACGGGCTTTGTGGGTGCCGAGGCGGTGGACGTGCTGCGCAACAAGCCATCGACGCGCGCCCTGCGCTGCCTGACCGTCAACGACGGGAAGTCAATGGTGCTGGGCAAGGAACCGGTGTACCTCGACGGCGCCCCGGCCGGCTACGTGACGTCGGCGGCCTACGGCTACACGGTGCGCACCCCGCTGGCCTACGCCTGGCTGCCGGCCTCCACGGTGGAGGGCGACCAGGTGGAGATCGAGTACTTTGGCCGCAGGATTCCGGCGACGGTGGCCGCCGATCCGCTCTTCGATCCGAAGATGGAGCGCCTGCGCGGCTAGGAGGCCGACACCGGTTCCTGGGCCGGGAGCGCGGTGCGCACCAGGGGTGCGGCGGGGGCCGCCGGCGCGGTGTTGCGGCGGCCCTCGATGGCGCGGGCGAGGGTGACCTCGTCGGCGTACTCGAGGTCCCCGCCCACCGGCAGCCCGGAGGCCAGCCGGCTGATCTTGATGCCCAGCGGGCGCAGCGTGCGCACCAGGTAGGTGGCCGTCGCCTCGCCCTCCAGGTTGGGGTCGGTGGCCAGGATGATCTCGGTGATGCGCTCATCTCCCAGCCGGGCGATCAGCTCGCGGATGTGCAGCTGCTCCGGGCCGATCCCGTTGATCGGGTTGATGGCCCCGCCCAGCACGTGGTACCTGCCGGTGAAGGCGCGGGAGCGCTCGATGGCGATGACGTCCTTGGACTCCTCGACCACGCAGATGATGTCATCGCCGCGGCGCTCGTCCCGGCAGATCGAGCAGGTCTCCGACTCGGAGACGTTGAAGCACACGGTGCAGAACTTCACCCGCTCCTTGACCACGGAGATGGACGTGGCCAGGCGCTTCATGTCCTCCGGATCCGCCTCGAGGATGTGGAAGGCAATGCGCTGGGCAGACTTGGGGCCGATGCCCGGAAGCCTTCCCAACTCGTCAATCAGTTCCTGGACTGCGCCTTCGTACACTTGGATTCACACTGCCTAATCTTGCTGTTCGCTGCAACTATGTTTGCGTGCACCAGACACTACACGCCCGCTCCCACGCTAGATACCGGGCCCGGGCCCGGGCCCGGCGGTCAGCGGGGCCGGTTGGGCCGCTCGATCACGTTGCCGGCGGCGTCGCGTTCCTCGATGATGCGGCCATTGAGGATGCGTTCGATGGCGGGGACCCCGATCAGCGAGGAATCCTCGATCGCGATGTCGTCGTCGCTGGGGACGAACTCCGTGTCATCCAATTCTACGGCCCTGGCCGGTTCCGGGGCGCGCGAATTTTCCTCGGGTGCGGCGGGGCGGGGGCGGGCGAAGTCTGGGGCGTCGTCGGGGTTGCCCCACGCCCCGGCCGCCGGGTCCGTGGCGATGGGGGCGGGCACGGGTGACGGACCCGAGCCGGTGATCCCCGCGGCACGGTTCATCAGCCGCTGGTAGCGGCTGAGCTTTCCGCCGTTGGCCCCGGCGACGGGACCGGCGGGTGCGCCGGACACCTCGACGGTTTCGGCCACGGGTGCCGGAACCGGCATCCCCCAGGTTGCGGCCGAGGCGCCGGGGCGCGGGGCCACCGGACGATCGGCAGCGCCCAGCGACGGCGCCGGTGCCACATAGCCCTTGGGTGCGGCCGGGGCCGGGGCGGCCGGGCGCGGGACTTCGCCGGACACGGGGGCGGGTGCCGCCGGGCCTGCGTCGCGGGCAGGCTCCGCCGTGGAGGTGCCGAGGTCGGCCTCCCAGTCGGGCACGGGGACCGAGGAAGCATCCCAGTCGCCGCCGCCGTCGTCCCACGGCTCCGAATCCCAGGTGGGTTCCGGTCCAAAGCCCGGATCCTCGTCCGCCTGGGCCGGCGCCTGGGCCGGCGGTTCCGTCGCAGGTTCCCTGCGTACGATTTCGGCCGGCGGCCGCGCGGATTCCTGCCGAACGGCGGGTCTTGGGGCCGCGGGCTGCGCGGCTGCCTGCGGCGGGGCTTGGTGGACGACGGGCCTTGGGGCGGCGGGCCGCGGTGCAGCCGGTTCCGCCAGGGGTGCCGGTGCCACCGGTTCGGGTCGGGAGGCAGGCGGTGCCGCATCCGTCACGGTCGCCGGAAGCGGTGCGCTGCCGTGTCCGGGTTGGGTGGAAGCGGGCGCACTGGAGGGGGAGGGGGCGGTGTGCTGCAGTGGTGCGGTTTCAGCTGGACCATTGGTCACCGCCGGCTCGGGCCGGCGATCAACTTTTGGGCCAGAACCACCCGCCGGTGCGGAACCTCCCGCTGCGATGGCCAACTCAACGTTGACGCCGAGTACCTTGTTGATGCTCTGCCCCAGGATTGCCACATTTTCCTGCCGCGCCGTGAACGCGGTCAGTGCGCCGCTGTGCGCGAAGCTGACGGTCAACGTGCGGCCGTCAAACCCGGTCACCGAGGCATTTGGCGCGACCATCATCCAGACGAACTTCTTGTTGCTCTTCAGTTCTTCCAAGATGTCGGGCCATGCCCGGCGGAACATTTCCACCGAGCCGGTGCCGCCGGAGTGCGCCGCCGGAGCCTGGCCCTGCTGTGGCTGTGCCGCCGGTGGTTGCTGTTGGCGTGGTGCCTGCTGCTGCGGAGGTATCTGGCCCTGGGTCTGCCCCTGTTGCCGGGCTTGCACCGGTGGCTGCTGGCCTTGCTGGCCGGGGGCTTGCTGCTGCGGTGGCTGGTTCTGCTGCTGCGCGGCGTATTGCTGCGCATGCTGCGGCCGGGCGGCGGCCTGTTGCTGTTGCGCGGCCCGTTGTTCGGCTGCGGCACGTTCCTGCGCCGCGCGTTCCTGGGCGGCGCGCTGTTCGGCTTCCGCCTTTTCCTGCGCCGCGCGTTGGGCAGCTGCCTGCTCGGCGGCAGCACGCTCCTTGGCGGCCTGCTCCTCCTTGACCTTCCTGGCGAAGTCGGCCATGGCCTGGTTCTGCTGGATCGGTGCCGGCTCGGTCGCGGGGGCGGCGGGCTCGACCTCTGCCTCGGCGGCACGATCGGGCAGGATGCTGAACGGCGGAACATTTGCCGGAGGCTGCACCGGGGAGCCCTGGGCAGGGGACACCGGCTCGGTGACGGGGTTGACCGGGGCGTCGGGAACGGGGCCCCAGGTGCCGCCCCAATCGGCGGAGTGCCCGGTGGATTCCTCCACGGAGGGGGTTTCCTCGACGGCTGTCGACGGCGTTGTGGCGGCCGGGACGGAGGCCTCGGCAACCTCGGGCTCGGCCAAGGCCGGTTCCGGTGCAGGTTCGGATGCCTGGGCGGCCTCCGGCTCGTGGGCCGTCGAGGCGGCAGGCACTGCTTCGGGTGCGGACGGTGCCTCGGGTGCGCCGCCCTCCTTTTGGGCCCGGGCCGCACGCAGCGCCTCGCGCACTGCCGCCGCACCTTGACCGGCGTTCTCCCCCTCGAATCCGGAGGCGCCCGGCGAACCCCCGGCGTGTGCGTATTCGCCGTCGCCGGACGGCGCCGGCGGAAGATCGTCGCCGGCATAGGCCAGACGACGCTCGACCCGGTCCATGCGCGCATTGAACCCGCGCTCGGTGGCATCGGATGCCGGAAGCAGCAGGCGGGCGCAGAGCAGCTCGAGGTGAAGCCGCGGCGACGTAGCGCCGGTCATCTCGGTCAGTCCGGCATTGGTGACGTCCGCCCAGCGGCTGAGCTCGGCCTGGCCAAGCCCCGCTGCCTGGGCGTGCATGCGCTGGAGCTGGTCCTCGGGCAGGCCGCGAATGATCTGGGAGGCGTTTTCGGGCACCGCACGCACGATGATCAGGTCGCGGAAGCGCTCGAGCAGGTCCTCGACGAATCTTCTCGGGTCGTGCCCGGTCTGCACCACGCGGTCCACCGCCGCGAACACCGTTGCGGCGTCGCCGGCGCCCAAGGCGTCAACCACGTCGTCAAGCAGTGAGGCATGGGTGTAGCCGAGCAGTGAAACCGCCAGCTCGTAGTCCAGGCCATTGGGCCCCGCTCCTGCAATCAGCTGGTCGAGCACGGACAGCGAATCGCGGACGGACCCGCCGCCGGCCCGGATGACCAGGGAGAGCACGCCGGGTGCCACCTCGACGCCCTCGGCGGTGCACAGGTACTCGAGGTACTTGATCAGCGGCTCGGGCGGCACCAGCCGGAACGGGTAGTGGTGGGTGCGCGAGCGGATCGTGCCGATGACCTTGTCCGGCTCGGTCGTCGCGAAGATGAACTTGATGTGTTCCGGCGGCTCTTCGACGATCTTCAGCAGGGCGTTGAAGCCGGCCGAGGTGACCATGTGGGCCTCGTCGATGATGAAGATCTTGTAGCGGTCGCGCACCGGTGCGAAGGTCGCGCGTTCTCGCAGGTCGCGGGCGTCGTCGACGCCGCCGTGGGAAGCCGCGTCAATCTCGATGACGTCAAGGGAACCCGGTCCGCCGCTGGCCAGTTCGATGCAGCTGGGGCAGGTGCCGCACGGGGTCGGCGTCGGTCCCTGGGCACAGTTCAGGCAGCGGGCAAGGATGCGGGCGGATGTGGTCTTGCCACAGCCGCGCGGACCCGAGAAAAGGTAGGCATGGTTGACCCTGTTCTTTTCCAGGGCCGTCATCAGCGGTGTGGTGACATGTTCCTGCCCGATCACGTCCGCAAAATTGTCTGGACGGTAGCGACGGTAAAGAGCTGTACTCACGATGGCCACCCTATCGTTTTTCCGGTGCCAAGCGCATTCGGATCAGTTGTGAATACCCACGGGTCGGTGGGCAGCGATGTTGGTTCAAAGGCATCCAGTGCGGCGTCCAGCGAGGCGGTGGGCAGTCCCAACGAGGCCAGGATCATGCTGCGCGCCCCATCGGCGTCGATGCCCAGGACGGCAAGTTGGGCCAGTGTGACCGCGCCGTCCCGCTTGGCCAGGCGTTTGCCGTGCGAGTTCAGGGCAAGCGGGACATGGGCGTAACCCGGGATGCCGTAACCGAGCAGTTGCGCCAGGTACGCCTGCCGCGGGGCAGAGGAGAGCAGATCGTCGCCGCGGACGACCTGGTCGATGCCCTGGAGTCCGTCGTCGACCACCACTGCCAGGTTGTATGCGGGAACCCCGTCGTTGCGCAGCACCACGAAGTCGTCAACTGCCCCGGTGTATGTGCCGTGCAACTGGTCGGCGACGGCGAAGGATCCCACCTCGGTCCGGAGCCGCAACGCCGCGGGGCGCAGTTCGCGCTTCGCGGCGCGTTCGGTCCCGGTGAGATTCCTGCAGGTTCCGGGGTAGGTCCCGGGGGCGGCGTGCGGCGCGCTGGCAGCCTCGGCGATGTCGCGCCGGGTGCAGAAGCATTCATAGAGCATCTCGCGGTCCCGCAATTCGTCAAGCGCGCCGGCGTAGTGTCCGGATCGTTCGCTTTGCCTTACGACGTCGCCGTCCCATGAGAGGCCGATGGCGGCGAGGTCGGCAAGCTGGAGCTCCTCGGAGCCGGCACGTGCACGGTCAAGGTCCTCCACCCGCATGAGGAACGCCCGCTCGGAGGAGCGGGCAAAGAGCCAAGCCAGGATCGCCGTGCGCAGATTTCCCAGATGCAGGTCCCCCGAGGGGCTTGGGGCGAACCGACCGGCACCCATGGAATACTCCCTTTCGACTCCCGGATCCGAGGTGAATGGGTCAACGATCCCCGGGGAAATAGTAAAGGCCCCTCATGCACCTGCCAGAGCCCATCTACCCTTGCTACCTTCCGGTCCTGGGGGAGTTCAACAGGATGACACCACATGAGGGGCCGACAAGTAGTCTACCCGAGGTAGGGCCTTGGCCCGAAATCCGCGCCCCGTGGTCCGCCCGCCTGGCCGGATCACGTCTCCTGTGAATTGTCCGGGACCCCCGGGACGCCTTCGGAATCGTCCCAGCCCAGCAACCTCTTGGTCTGCGCGTCGATCGAGGTTCCTGGCAGCATCAACTGGACCGGGGGCGGATTGGGCCCCAGCGGGCGTGGGAAAAGCAGCCCATCGGGCAATTCCAGCTGGGTCATCCCGTGAGGAGTGCGCCATTGCAGCGATCCGTTGCCCAGATAGACCGCCTGCCAGCCCAGCACGTGCTTGTAGATCTGGTGCCTCTTGCACAAGAGCTGCGCGTTCTGCACCGACGTCGCACCGCCGGCCGCCCAATCGTCGATGTGGTCGAACTCGGACAGCTCCGGGGCCCGCCGGCAACCGGGAAAGCGGCAATGCTCGTCACGCACCCGCAGAAAATCACGCAATGCCTTCGAGGGCTTGTATCGCCTGCGGCCCAGGTCGAGGATCGAACCCGTCCACGGATCGGTGAGAATGGGCTTCAGGGAGGGCGCCCTGGCTGCAAGGCGCAAGGCAATCCCCAACGGAATCGGGCCGTATCCCTCGAGGTTGGCAACGCCGCGTTCCGGGTTTGTCAGGAGCTCCAGCGCCGGAATCGTCAGCCCCACAAAGAGCGGGGGCTTCCTCTTGATTTGCCCCGGCCAGCCGTCGACCAACGAGTCCCGGAAGACGTCTGCCCGCAGTTGGCCCAAGGGGCGTTCCTGTTCGCCGGAAACCAGCAGGTTGGCGTGGGCGGAGACGGTGTTGTAGATCGACAGCACGTCCTCGGCCGGCAGGTAGGCCTGCAGCACGGCCATCCCGTCCTCTTCGGGCCACCACATCAGCGAACGCCCCATCTCGGCCCGCGTGCGGCGGTCCGCGGCCGGTTGGGGGTGCAGTCGCTCCCGTGCCCGCTTGATCCGCAAGGCCATCGAGGCATCGGAGGCCGTGGTCGCCGTGGGCAGCGTGCTCGCCTCGATTTGCCGGGCGGTCGCCCGTGGGATGCCGCGAGTTTGTTTGACGAGTGTGGCCGCGGTTCGTGAGGTGATGTTGCCGGCGTACAGTGCGAAGAGGGATTCCTCATGCACGTACCGCAGGCCTTCGGCAATAGCCAGGCGGTTGAACGCCGAGCGCTCGGAGGTTCGGGTGACCAGGGCGGCCTCTGCGACAAATGAGGAGCGGTTCAAGTCCTGGTCCGCCCGGGAGAGTGGAAAGCCGTGCTCCTCGATCTCGCGCTTGTAGTCAAAGAGCGTGGGGTTTTCCTCCGAAAGCGGGGTGGGCATTCCGCGCTGCACCATTTCGCTGGTGTCTGCCAACAGCGTGGATTCCAGCCCGTCAATCATGGCCCTGATCCGGCCGAGCTCACGGAGCTGTCCAAGTCCCTGCGCCGGGGTCCGGGGACACTGGGAGGATGTGAGCTTCGTAACGGCCCTCATGAGGGGATTTCGCTCCAGAAAACCTTCCACGCAGGCCGTCCAGGCACCGTCCAATCCGGCGTAATAGCGTAACCCCGCCTGCGGCACGCCACCGCCCTCGGGTCCCATATTGCTCTGATGAGCCGCGAACTTTCCCATAATCAAGTACAGCCCGGCGAAGCCATGGGCGGTCCGGGTCAAGTGCGGCCTGTGAATCGGGGGCGTCCCTGGCCCAGGGATGTGCGGATGAGTGCTTCAGTGACACGGAACGGCCAAATCGATCCGCTCCTCACGCATCGATTAGTTGTCACCGAAAATGTCCGCTATGCTGGAACCTGCTCTTTGGAGCAAGCTGGAGGATTCGCCTAGCGGCCTATGGCGCACGCCTGGAACGCGTGTTGGGTTCACGCCCTCGGGGGTTCAAATCCCCCATCCTCCGCGGATACGGAATCGGTCTTGACTTGAGAAATCTCGTCAAGGCCGATTTCGTTTAAGCAACGCCTATAAGCCGGAAAATCGTTAGACTAACGAATATGCCCTGGGCGAGCCACCTGATTCGCCGATTGGACTCAGCTTAAGAGGTGAATGTGGTGACCAAACCCCGTACCGCAGTTGTCGTGGAGGATGACGCCGACATCCGAGGATTGCTCGAGGTCGTCCTGCAGCAATCAGGATTTGATGTGCACTCCACGGACTCCGGGGTTTCGGGTGTGGAAATGGTTGAGTTCCACGATCCCGATCTGGTGACCTTGGACATCGGCTTGCCGGACATTGACGGATTCGAAACCGCCCGCCGGATCCGCACGATCTCGGATGCGCACATCCTCATGTTGACGGCGAGGGCCGATGAGATCGACACTGTTCTGGGTCTGGAATCCGGCGCCGACGAATATGTCACCAAGCCATTTCGCCCCCGCGAACTTCGCGCCAGGGTTGAT
The DNA here is from genome assembly GCF_025847175.2 of Paeniglutamicibacter sp. ZC-3. Taxonomy (NCBI): domain Bacteria; kingdom Bacillati; phylum Actinomycetota; class Actinomycetes; order Micrococcales; family Micrococcaceae; genus Paeniglutamicibacter; species Paeniglutamicibacter sp. ZC-3. The sequence continues at coordinate 78,419 of NZ_JAOYTG010000007.1, forward strand.
GCGATCATGCGCAGGCGCACGGCGCTCCCCACGGTTCACCAGGGTACAGTGCCGGTCGAAAACCCGTCGGGCGCCGAAACCGGTGCCCCCGACGACACCGACCATGTGCGCACCCTCAATGGGTTGGAGATGAATGTTGCCACGTATTCGGTCCACGTTGGCGGGGAAACGGTAAACCTCACGCCGACCGAGTTCACCCTGCTTGATTTGCTCCTGGGAGCCCGCGGGCACATTCGCACCAAATCCGAATTGGTCAGGCGGCTGCGTGATGAGGACTCGGACGCCGGGACTTTCGTCTCGGCGGCGGACGAGCGGTCCGTGGAGGTGCACGTGGGGAACCTTCGGCGCAAGCTGGGGGATTCCGTCCAGGAACCGCGCTGGATAGAAACAGTGCGCGGCGTGGGGTACCGATCGGTGGCTAGGCGCTAGACGGACTGACGGTAGGCACCCAAGGCATGCTCGGCGAAGCCGGGTTCGGTCAACACCATCAGGATTGAGTTGCCGGCATGCTCAATGCGGCAAATAAATTCGCCTTGGAGAGTTGTGTCGCCACCCCGGAATGCCGAGTGCAGCTGGACGGACAGCGCTGCCAGGTCGTGGGCGCCGGCCATGGTCGCCGCCGATTTCAAGGAGAGTGCCGCATCCTCGCCACCTGCCGCGTCATTGGACGCGAGCGCCTTTCTGAGCCGTGCGATACGCGTGGGCCATAGCGAACGAAACTGGGCGATGAATTCGTTGACGGACTCCGGCCCGACTTCCGAGCACAGCTTTCCCAGGGTTTGCGCGCACACTGCGGCGTCAGGGGAAACGGGCTCCAGTTTCATAACATCATCATGACGTGCGAAGCTCACGATCCGGCCCTAAATATGCTCAAGGGAGCCTCAAGGAATGCCGCGGAATCTTGAGGATAGTCTGCGCCAATATTGTTTTCGATTGGATGGAAAATTGATGTCGGCAGGGAATAGTGTTCGTTATCCGGTAAGTGAATCCACCAGTCTCCGCCGACGAGACGAGGGGGAGGCGGCCAGACCGGATGCCAATACAGGGTTCTTCACTCGCTTCATGGGGGCGTGAGTGGACATGACGAACCAGGCAAAGTGTGGGTTTCCGGTGCACCGGGAGCCCACACTTTGCCCTTAACGCAAGCAGTCAGCGTCGCGAGTCCGGATGCATTGTCGGAAAACCGAGGCGCCGGGAGGAAGGCTCCGAGTCGCCGCCAGCGTCCTTGCGCGGCAGGATGACGGTCATTGTTGTTCCCTCTCCCAGTTCGCTTTCGACCGCGATATGCCCGCCGTGGGCCTCGACTAGCTCATGGCTGATCGCCAATCCAAGCCCGACGCCCGGAAGCCCGGAACGTCGGGCCTCCTCCGAGCGGAAGAATCGGGTGAAGAGGCTCTTCACGTCGGTGGGGGACAGACCGCGCCCGGTGTCGGCCACCCGCACCGAGATTTCCTTGCTGTTGCAGTTCATGTTCACAGTGACGGAATCCCCGGCGCTGGAATACTTGATGGCGTTGGAGACGAGGTTGTCGATCACCTGGCCCAGTCGCAGCGCATCGCCCAGCACCGGTTCGTGGCACATGTTCCCCTCGATCAACTCGATGCCGGCAGATGCTGCACGCGGCCGCATGGATTGGAGCTGGCCGTGGATAACCGAGCCCAGGTCGATGGTGGCGATATTGACCTGGTGCTGGCCGGCCGCCGCGGTGAGCAAATCGTTGACCATGTGCAGCAGGCGCTCGGTGTTTCGGGAAAGGACATCCATTGATTGCCGCTGGTCCTCGGTGAGTCCCGGGTCGTCCTCGAGCAATTCGAGGTAGCCGAGGATGGAGGTCAGCGGAGTGCGCAGTTCATGGCTAACGTTGGCCAGGAATCGGTTTCTGGTCTTTGAGGCTTCGATGAGCGGCGTGATGTTCTTGAACATGGTCACGGCCCCGTCGTATTCACCGTCCTCGTTAAAGAACGAGCGGGCAGAGGTCGAGAGGTACATCGGGTCGTCGAGAGGGCCCAGGGCAAACAACTCGTCGGTGAATTCCTCTTGGCGAATGGAACGGACGACCGGCCGGTACTCGGGGTCCAGTAGTTCCGGTATCGGCTCGTAGGCTCCGGATACGGCACGAACGAGAAGCTGGGACTCATCGGGGTCTGGGATTCCGGGCGGGGTGGCGTGGCGGTGCTGGAAGCGCTGGACATCGTTCATGAACAAGTCGTGGCCGTCGCGGTCCACCACCACAACGCCGACGTTGGCCGCGTTGAGCACCGCATTGAGGAGGCGGGTTTGGCGTCGGCTGGTGGCCAGCGTGGCTCGCAGCTGTCGTTCCGCCAGCGCGGAGTTGTGCTCGACAATGACGGTGGTCGTGGCCAGGGCGAGAATGGTCAGCGGGATTAGCAGGGGCTTGGCCATGGCGTCCAGGGAGAACGGGATGCCGCGGTGCCAGAGTTGCAGCCAGATGGCCGCCAGCGGCACCAGGAAAGAGAGCACGAGCGTCAGCCGCGGGACAAAACCCGACCACGCAAACCAAAAGACCGGGAAGGCAATCAGCAGGGACACCCCGTTGAGCCACGGGTAGGCGCCAGTAGCCATCAAGGTGGCCGAAATCAGTCCCAAGGCCGGAATGACCAGATACGTTTGCTCCGGCCCGATGGACTTCCACGGGATGGTCCACGCCAGAACGCTGTTGAGAAGCGTCAGCAGCACCCCGGCAACGAAGAGCCGGTCCCCGAAGATCTCCGTCGGGGAAGTGACGAGTGCCAGCAGGCATGCGGTGGCCACGGCGATGAGCATCGGCGCCTGCGACCACCCGACCTTTCGACGCAAGGGCAACTGGGAAAATGGCACTCCCTTGGTGATGATGCGGGGGAATAACGACGACAACCTACCAATTGCATGGTGCTGGTTGCCCGTTCGTGCGGCGCTCATGGACACCAGCTTAGTGACTGATTGCCTGATCAGCATCGAAATGCCACGGGGCGGGCAAGACGGTCCCAGGACCGCCCTACCCCGCCCCGTGGGCGGACGCGCTACTTCACCAGATTTGGGTAGTGCGCCTTGGCGGTTTGCGGGTGGGCGCGCAGCCAGCCCTTCAGGACGTTGGCGCCGTAGGACGCCAACATGGGGTTGTGCGGGTCGTCGGAGACGCCGCGGGCATCGGCAGCGAGTTTCTCCGGCAGCGGCACGGTGCCGATGACCGAATCCAGGCGGGGCGAGTAGAAGAAAGGCACCGAGTAGCGGTCCACGCCGGCCGGGGGAGCGATGACCCGGTGAATGGTGGCCATCAGGTAGCCGTTGGTCGCGACCTCGAGCATTTCACCGATGTTGACCACGAGCGCGCCTTCGATCGGATCCACGGAGATCCACTCGTCCTGGCCGTAGGGCTTGACCTCAAGGCCGCCCACGGCATCCTGCAGCAGGAGGGTGATGAAACCGTAGTCCGCGTGGGCACCGACGCCCTGGGTGCCCGCCTCGGGGACGATGCCGCCGCCGACGTAATGCACGAGCTTGCCCATCCAAGCCGGGCTCTGCGCGAACGGCTCATCGAAGTACTCCTCCGGGAGGCCCAGGCCCACGGCCAGGGCCGAGAGCAGCTCGGCCCCCACCTTGTTCATCAGGTTTGCCCAGTCCATGGCCGCAGATTCCAGCCGCGGGAAATCCTCCGGCCACTGGTTCGGCCCCTGCAGGTTCAGGTAGGGCGCGTCGGCGGGGACGTCGGTGAGGACCTCGCGTTCGGGTCCGTAATCAATTTGTTCGCGCGAGTCGGCACGGCCGCGGGTGATTTCGGCCCCCAGCCGGGTGTAGCCGCGAAACTGGGGCGAGGTGCGGTTGTCCAGCTTCAGCTTCTGTTCCACGGGGAGGGCGAAGAAATCGGCCAGGGTCTTGAGCAGGTTCTGTGTCGTGCCCGGGCCGGCGCCAAAGCCGGTGATCTGGAAGAAGCCCACACGGTGGGCCGCGTCACGCAATGCAGTAATGAAGTCTTCATCAAAAGTGCCATCGGCGCGACGTGCGGTAGACATGTCTAGGACCGGAACGGTGGTGAGAACTGTACTCATGGTTCAAGAATGCACCCGGGTGGCCGGTTTGTGACAGCGAAAGTTACTTCACGTTCCGTACTGTGAATCCATGCGTCCTACCCCTTGACGCGGGCCCCAGGGTCACGTACCCGAGGCGCGACGCGCACAAATATCGGCCAATCGCCCCAATAGGTGCTCGAAGTTTCCTAAGCTGGTCAAGTGATCTTCAAATCTGTCGGCGATTCCCGGCCATATCCGGAACACGGTTACGTGACTCCCAAGGACTGGGCCTCCGTCGCGCCCATGCAAGTGCGACTGGACGAGCTGGTGACCACCAAGAGCACCCTGGACCTTGCGGCACTGCTCGCCGAGGACTCGACGTTCTTCGGCGACCTTTTCCCGCACGTTGTGCAATGGAAGGGTACCCGCTACCTGGAGGACGGATTGCACCGCGCCGTCCGCACGGCCCTGCACCAGCGTTCAATCCTGCACGCACGTGTGCTCGTGTTGGAAGACTAGGGGACAGGTTGGCACGCAGCAAGGACCCGAACGATTGGCACGGGCACCACATCATCTCCGAAGACGAGTTGGCGAGCCCCGAGTTCACCACGGAGGACCGGATCAAGCGCCGACGGCGCATCCGCCATGGCGTCATCCTGATCTTCGTGGTCCTGATGCTGGCCGCCGCCCTTGTCCTGGCCTACCTGGTCAACACGCGCACCCTCGTCATCGACGCCCTTGAGCCCAAACCGGTTGCCGAGGCTCCCGTTGCCGTGAACGAGGCATGCCCCACCAGGAAATTCAACTACGTCGACCCGGGCAAGATGACGGTGAACGTCCTGAACGCCACCCAGATCTACGGACTGGCGGGGGCCACCGCGACGAAACTGAAAAAACACGGATTCAAGGTGGGCGACGTGGGCAACGCAAACCTGTCCAACGTGCAGGTGGTCGGGGCGGTGACCTCCGGACCCGATGGCTACGCCCAGGCCATGACGCTGCAGCGGCACATCAAGGGCCTGACCTATGTCTACGATGCAAAGCGCCCGGGGAAGACCGTGGACGTGGTCATCGGCACCAAGTACAAGGACCTGGTCAAGGAGGGTTCCGTCAACAAGAAGCCGGGAAAGCTTGGCTGCACCCCGCCGAAGCCAAAGGCAGGCGCAAAACCGTCGACGGCCCCGGCCAAGCCGGAACCGTCGACGGATGCGAAGGAGAACTAGGCGTCAGTTGCAGCCTTCGGGGCCGCAGGCCGCGCCGTCGGCAGACGGCGTTCCGAGCATCTGCAGGTTCTCGCCGCCGATTTCCTTCCAGACCTGGCTCAGCGCCTGCTCAAATACCTCCGAGGGCTGGGCACCGGAAATCCCGTATTTGTTGTCCAGGACGAAAAACGGCACACCGCTGACGCCCAGCTCGCGGGCGCGGACGCCGTCGGCCCGCACCGAGTCGGCATACTTGTCGCCGGCGAGCACCTCGGCCGTTTCCGCCGGGTCCAGGCCCACGGTATCGGCGATGCCCTGCAGGGCATCGCTGTTGCCGGTGTTGACGCCCTGCTCAAAGTGGGCCGAAAGCAGCGCTTCCTTCATCTCGTTGCCGAGGCCGCGTTCCTTGGCCAGGGCAAGCAGACGCAGCGCGGTGAATGAGTTGGCAACGTGTAGGGCATCGAAGTCGTACTTTAGGCCCTCGCTTGCGGCCTGGGTCGTGACGTGCTCGAGCATGCCGACCACCTGTTCGCTGGGCATTCCCTTTACCTGGGAAAGGTAATCGATTTCGCTGCCCTCGAAATGCTCGGGCAGCGAGGGATCCAGCTGGAACGCATGCCACTTCACATCGACCTTTTCGCCGAAGGGCAGGGCGGCCAGTGCCGTTTCGAAGCGGCGCTTGCCGATGAAGCACCATGGGCAGGCAATGTCGGAAAAAATATCAACGCTCAAGCGGGTTTCAGTCATGTCTTGGGCAACAGCGAGCCCGTGGTGCGTATTCCCCGCGTAATGCGGGAACCGATGTGATCCCTTGCGGCGGGGGACGGCCACTACCGTCTGGAAACGACGGGTTCTGCCGGCCTTGGGGAAAGGCGTGGCAGCGGATTGCGGGCAAACGGATTAAATAAATCTACGCGTTAGACCTACCGCTGAGATGATGCCCGCTGGTAGTCTCGCTCGCGTCAGAACCCATCCGAAACCCTTCAATGTCGAAAAGTTGAGGAACACCATGAAACACATATTCCGCGGATTCGCGGCCGCCGCAGCACTTGTGCTGGCGTCACTGACCTTGGCCACCCCGGCCCAGGCATACGAAACCTACTCGATGGACAATTCATGGGCCAAGAGCAGTGGCAAGGTGTGAAAAGACGATAACCGCCACTTCGGCTACAACCTGTATCTAACGGATGACGCCAGGGACGGCCACTGCGTTTACTACCAGGCACAGGCTGTACGCAACAACGCGCCGGACACCGTGTGGACGCGGTTTACCCAAAATGTTTGTGGCTACGGCAACCGCGCCAGGTTCTCCAACTCCTCCTACGGTCTCATCTACAGCTGGCACCCGGGAGCCGACGGCTTCCGGGTGCGCGCGTGCAAGGCAGTGGACGACGCGCCCGATCCCTGCGCGACGGCATCGTATGTGGCCACCCGCGGCCAGTGGACCAAGGGCTAGGGAAATCGTCCACGGGACGACTGCGGACGACAGGCGCAAGGGTGCGTTCTTCCGCCGATTTATGTCCCGCATCGTGCAGGCGGGCCTTGGTGTCGAAGCCCGATCGCTAGCCGGCTGCATATGGTGCTCCATGCCAATGGCGGCATGGGACGAAACATGACAGGACCCCCGAGCCGCAGAAGCGGCCGGGGGTCCTGTCATCGGGATGCCGGTGGGATTGGCCCGGCTATCGCGTTTCGGCGGGAACGTAGTCGCGCCCGGTTTCGTCGACCAACTCGGCGCGCTCGTGGCCCTTGGCGCGGACCCAGACCTTGTAGGCGACAAACAGGAGCGCGATCCAGACAACCCCGACCACCAGGGCGACGCGGGTCGCGGGGATGATGCCCAGCAGCACGATCACAAAGCCCATGAATGCCAGCGCGGCATAGGACGCCGCGGGCCACCAGGGGGAGGGGAACTCGGAGGCCTGGAGGTTCTCGCGCGCAATGGTCCGCTTCATGGAGATGTGCGAGAGCAGGATCATCACCCACACCCACACGGTGGCGAAGGTGGCGATCGAGGCAATGATCAGGAACAACGACTCGGGCAGCAGTGCGTTGAGCACCACTCCGGCCAGCAGCACGATGCCCATGGTCAGCACCGTCATCCAGGGGACCCCATTGCGGGAGATCTTGGCGAACGAGGCGGGGGCGTGGCCCTGCTGGGACAGCCCGAACATCATGCGCCCGGCACCAAAGATGTCGGAGTTGATCGCCGAGATGGCTGCGGTGATGACCACCGCATTGAGGATGTGTGCCGCCGCGGGAATGCCCAGGTTGTCGAAGATCTGCACGAAGGGGCTGCCCGCGGAACCGACCTGGTTCCACGGGTAGATCATCATCAGGATGCCCAGGGTGCAGACGTAGAAGAGCAGGATGCGCACTGGCACGGTGTTGATCGCCTTGGGCACCACTGACTTGGGGTTCTCTGCCTCGCCGGCGGTGATGCCAATGGTCTCGATGCCGCCAAAGGCAAACATCACGATCGAGAAGGAAGCCAACAGGCCCCAGAAACCGTTGGGGAAAAACCCTCCGGCTGCAAGCATGGTGCCGATGCCGGGGTTCGCCTCGGCGGGAAGCCCGAAGCCGAAAAGCACGATCAGCACACCGCCGGCGATCATCGCGATGATCGCCGAGACCTTGATCAGGGAAAGCCAGAACTCGGTCTCGCCAAAGACCTTGACCTTCATCAGGTTCAGCGCGGCGATGAAGAAGACCACGGCCAGGATCCAGATCCAGCGGGGGACGTCCGGGAACCAGAAGCCCATGTAGATGCCGAATGCGGTGACGTCCGCAATCGCCACGATCGCCATCTCGAAGGCGAACGTCCAGCCGGTGATGAACCCGGCGAAGGGGCCGAGGTACTTGGAAGCGTACTGGCCGAATGAACCGGAGACCGGGTGGCGAACCGCCATCTCACCCAGCGCGCGCATCACCATGAAAACGGCAGCGCCGCCGATCATGTAGGCCAGCAGGACCGCCGGTCCCGCGGCCTGGATGGCCGATGCGGAACCGTAGAACAGGCCGGTACCGATGGCCGAACCGAGGGCCATGAACCGGACGTGGCGGACGTTGAGTCCGCGGGCAAGCGCCTGGGCAAATTGGGGCACGAAAACAAACCTTTGGTAGGAAGGGGGTCATTCAATGGTAAGTCGGGGGAATGATTCGGCCATGATCCCGTGGCGCGTATCACCTGCCGCCGGTGCGTGGCCCGCAGCCACTCACCGGCGAACCGGGGACCGCGCCCGCGCGGGCGGGCAGCGCGCCGTTTGGCCTGCTCACTAGACTGGGGACGGAACCGGGTGCCGATTTCCAGGGGCATCCGGCACCGGCAATCGAGACGGTGCCCCGGGCGGAGCGCCGCTTCGCCCGGGCGCGGATGGGGGAGAAGCTACGTGGCACGCTCATTGGGATGGCGGGGGATTGCCTATGCCAGTGGATTGACGGCAATCGCCGGGTTCGTGGACGGCGTGGCGTTCATCCACTTCGGCGGGTACTTTGTCTCTTTCATGAGCGGCAACTCGACCCGCTCGAGCGCAGGACTGGCGGAGGGAAACCTGCTGCAGTGGGGGTTGGCCATGGGCCTGGTGCTCGGTTTCGTGCTGGGAGTCGTCGCGGCGAGCCTGGCCAGCCAGGTCCCCTCGGTGCACCGGCGCGGGGCGGTGCTCTCGGTGTCCTCGGCGTTCCTGCTGGCCTCGGCCCTCACCACGCTGGGATCGGCCGGCGGGGCATGGACCGCCGTGCTGATGGCCATGTCCATGGGGGCGATCAACGCGACATACACGCGCCGCGGCGAGGTCAGCGTCGGGTTGACCTACATGACCGGCGCCCTGGTGAAGATGGGGCAGCACCTCGCCGCGGCCCTGGCCGGCGGCCCCAAGTGGGCCTGGCTGCCGTACGGCGCGCTCTGGGCGATGATCACGCTCGGCTCCTTGATCGGCGCCTTCCTCTACCTCCAGGTGGGCCTTCCGGTGCTGTGGCTCGCCGCTGTGGCCCTGGTGGCCTGGACGGTCGTCGCCTTCGTGCGCGACAGCCCGGGCCGGATCTTCGGGATCCCGCGCTAGATTGCCCCTGGACGATTCCCGCGGGCGTGGCGCCCATGCACCTGGAAGTAGAGGACGATGCCGAGCACCGCAAGTACGGCGAGGCTTCCGAACATGCCGGTGTATCCCAGGTGCGGGATGAGCAGGCCCAGCGCCACGGGCCCGAAGCCGATCCCGACATCAAGCATCAGGAAGAACGTTGAGGTTGCCACCCCCAGTTCGGCCGGTGGCACCGAGGACACGGCGATGGCCTGGGCGCAGGGCATCAAGGCGCCGAAGCCGAAACCAGTCAAAGCCGCGGCGGAAGCCACGGTCAGGCTGCTCGGGTCGAATGCAAGCGCAGCCATACCCAGGGCAAACACCACCAGCAGGGGGTACATGATGGCGTTGTCGCCGCGGCGGTCCTGGATGCGTCCGGCAAAGAGCCGGGATAAAAGCACGGTGACGGCGTAGAGCATGAAGAACCAGCTGGCCGCCTCCGTCATGGACTTCGAGATCAGGAACGGGGCCAGGAACGAAATGATGCCCGAATAGGCGATGCCGCAGACCAGGATGACCAAGGAGATGGGAAGTGCCGCCGGGCTGATGATGGAACGGATGAAGCTGCCGCGCCGGGCATGTGCCGTGGAGAGGTGGGTGGGGCGCTGCGGTTCGGGCATGCGGACCAGCAGCGTGAAGAGCAACGCCGAAGCCGAGAAGATGGTGCAGAACACGAAGACGGAGGTGTAGTTGCCGCTGCCGGCAAGCAGCACCGCCAGGAACGGTCCAACAGCGGTGGACAGCGTGGTGGACAACCCGAAGTAGCCGGTTCCCTCGCTGCGCCGCGCTTGGGGAATGAGCGACTGGACGGCGGTGGCAATGGCGGTGTTGGCCATGCCGAAAGCCATGCCATGGACCAGGCGCACGATGAGCAGAAGCAACAACGTGCTGCTGAGGAGGTAGAAGACTGAAGACAGGGCAAAGAGGCCGAGGGCGAGGACGGCAAGCCGTTTTCGTCCCATGACTTGCAACATTTTTCCGGCAAAGAGCCGGGCAACGACCGAACCTATGACGAAGGCGCTCGAGGCCAGCCCCGCGGCGCTGTCGGAGGCCTGGAACCTGTCCACCGCATACAGCGCCATGGAGGTCATCAACAGGTAGAAGACCATGGAAATAAAGAGGTTGGCGACGGCGGCGAGCAGGAAATCCCGTGTGAAGAGTTTCGTTGGCGGATCGTGTGGCTGGCTCACCTGGCTCCTTTGGGGGTTCTACTGCGTCCGGCCCCGAGGCGGACCCGTCTCCCATTATGGTTCGTCGGACGAGCCGAATTCGGCATTTGGCGACGTCGGCAGCGGTGCCATTGCCGACAACAGGGGGAGGGATGAACCACTTTCGGATGGCCGCTACATTAAATAACGATCGTCCCCGCCTGAGACAGCTCTGCCGGTGGGGACGATCGAAGTCTGTGAGGTTGATTCTTGGTGGCGGGATCCAAGGGGTGGTCGCGTCATTGCGCTGGCCCCTCGACCCCGTCACCGAAGATCAATTATTCGGTGGCCTTCTCCGTTGACTTGGGGAAGGTCGAAATCCATGTGGTTGATTCCTGGTGGCGGGATCCAAGGAGTGGTCGCGTCATTGCGCTGGCCCCTCGACCCCGCCACCGAAGATCAGTTACGCTGCGGCCTTTTCCAGTGACTTGGCCTCGCGCAGGTAGCGGTTGTACGCCTGGACGGTGAGGAAGGTCGGGAAATCCTCACGCAGGGCGCATGCCTCGAAGATCTCGCGGGCATCCTCGAAGCGGTCACCCTCGAAGCGGGAGAGCTTCTCGAATTCCTCCTCGGTCATCGACTCGACCCAGGAGCGGGAAACCAGTTCACCAGTGTCGGTAATGGCTGCCTGCTGGATCCACTGCCAGATTTGCGAACGCGAGATCTCGGCGGTCGCGGCATCCTCCATGAGGTTGTGTATGGCCACGGCGCCGTTGCCGCGCAGCCAGGCTTCCATGTAGCGGATGCCTACCTCGATGTTGTTGCGGATGCCGTCCTCGGTGATCTTGCCCTCGGTGCCGGCGATGTTCAGCAGCTCCTTGTCGTCGGGGATGACGTCCTCGCGGGTCCGCTCACGCTGGTTGGGGTTGCTGCCCAGGACCGAGTCGAACACCTCGCGGGCCACCGGAACCAGGTCCGGGTGTGCCACCCACGAGCCGTCGAAGCCGTCGTTGGCCTCACGGGTCTTGTCGGCGCGGACCTTCTCGAAGGCCACCGCGTTGATTGCCTCGTCCTTGCGGTTGGGGATGAAGGCAGCCATGCCGCCGATGGCCATCGCGCCGCGTCGGTGGCAGGCACGGACCAGCTGCTCGGTGTAGGAGCGCATGAACGGGGCCGTCATGGTCACCATGCCGCGATCCGGGAGCACGAAGCGCGGGCCGCGGGAGCGGAAGTTCTTGATGATGGAGAAGATGTAGTCCCAGCGGCCGGCGTTCAGCCCGGAGGCGTGATCGCGCAGCTCGTAGAGGATCTCCTCCATTTCGAAGGCAGCGGTAATCGTCTCGATGAGCACCGTGGCGCGGATGGTGCCCTGCGGGATGCCCACCAGGTCCTGCGCCAGGACGAAGACGTCGTTCCAGAGGCGCGCCTCCAGGTGGTTTTCGATCTTCGGCAGGTAGAAGTACGGTCCGCGGCCCTGGGAGATCAGGCGCTGGGCGTTGTGGAAGAAGTGCAGTCCGAAGTCGACCAACGCACCGGAGACCGGCTTGCCGGCAACCAGGAGGTTCTTCTCCGGCAGGTGCCAACCGCGCGGGCGGACCACGATGGTGGGCAGGTCGGTGAGCTTCTCACCGGACAGCTTGTATTCCTTGCCCTCGGGAGAGGTGAAATCGATGGTGCGGTCCAGCACCGCGCGCAGGTTCAGCTGACCGTTGATGACGTTGGACCAGGTGGGCGTGGAGGAGTCCTCGAGGTCGGCCAGCCAGACCTTGGCGCCGGAGTTCAGGGCGTTGATGGCCATCTTGCGGTCGGTGGGGCCGGTGATTTCCACGCGGCGGTCCTCCAGCCCGGGGGCGATGGGTGCAACCTTCCAGGACGCGTCGTCGCGGATGGACTTGGTCTCCGGGCGGAACCTCGGGTCCGAGCCGTTGGCGATCCGGGCGCGGTTGAGCTGGCGGGTCTGCATGAGTTCCGCACGGCGTCCGTCGAAGGCCTTGTGGAGCTGCGCCAAGAAGTCCAGCGCCTGGGGCGTGAGGATCTCTTCCTGCCGGCGGACTGGGGCAGCGACCAAAGTAATACCGTTCAGGGTGATTGGATCGTTCATGGCTGTGACTCCTTCTTGAATCAAAAGTGTGTGGGTGGGAAGTGTGCCTTGATGCCGGTGGGCCAAGGCGGGGTGTGGCCCGGTGGGACCGACCGTGGTTGGTCGGCCCCACCGGTGCCGAGAGCGGGAAAGCGCCCGGGGATGTTTAGTGGAACTGTCCGGCTTCGGTGGATCCGGCCAGGGCCAGGGTCGAGGCGTTCGGGTTCAGCACGGTGGCGATGTCGTCGAAGTAGCCGGTGCCGACTTCGCGCTGGTGCTTGGTGGCTGTGTAGCCGCGTGCCTCGGAGGCGAATTCCGCTTCCTGGAGTTCGACGTAGGCGCTCATGCCGTCACGGGCGTAGCCGTGGGCGAGGTTGAACATCGAGTGGTTCAGGGCGTGGAAGCCGGCGAGGGTGATGAACTGGAAGGTGAAGCCCATGGCGCCGAGTTCGCGCTGGAACTTGGCGATCGTTGCATCGTCCAGGTGCTTCTTCCAGTTGAAGGAAGGGGAGCAGTTGTAGGAGAGCATCTGGTCCGGGAAGTCGGCCTTGACCGCCTCGGCGAACTTGCGGGCCAGTTCCAGGTCCGGGGTCCCGGTCTCCATCCAGATGAGGTCGGAGTACGGTGCGTAGGCCTTGGCCCGGGCGATGCACGGTTCGATGCCGTTGGTGACCTTGTAGAAGCCTTCGGCGGTGCGCTCGCCGGTGATGAACGGCTTGTCGCGGTCATCGACGTCCGAGGTGATCAGGGTTGCTGCCTCGGCGTCGGTGCGGGCGATGACGACCGACGGGGTTCCGGCGACGTCTGCTGCCAGGCGGGCGGCGTTCAGGGTGCGAACGTGCTGCTGGGTCGGGATGAGGACCTTGCCGCCGAGGTGGCCGCACTTCTTTTCCGAAGCGAGCTGGTCTTCCCAGTGGACGCCGGAGGCGCCGGAGGAAATCATCGACTTCATCAATTCGTAGGCATTCAGCGGGCCGCCGAAACCGGCTTCCGCGTCGGCCACGATCGGGACGAGCCAATCCTCGACGGACTTGATGCCCTCTGCGTGCTCGATCTGGTCGGCGCGAAGCAGTGCGTTGTTGATGCGGCGCACCACCTGCGGAACCGAGTTGGCCGGGTAGAGGGACTGGTCCGGGTAGGTCTGGCCGGAGAGGTTGGCGTCTGCGGCGACCTGCCAGCCGGAAAGGTAGATGGCGCGGAGGCCGGCCTTGACCTGCTGCACTGCCTGGTTGCCGGTCAGGGCGCCCAATGCGTTGGTGTATCCGCCGGACGGCGCTTCCTCGGTGAGTTGCTTCCAGAGCTTCTGCGAGCCGCGCTTGGCCAGAGTGTGCTCTTCCTGCACGGAGCCCTGGAGCTTGACGACGTCGGCTGCCGAGTAATCACGAGTGGTGCCGGACCATCGCGGGTTGCTTGCCCAATCCTCTTCGATTGCTGCGATGCGGTTCTCGGTTGAGTTTTGCTCGGTCATTGCCTTCTCCTTGCTGGATTGCCGGTTGCCGGGCCTGGATCGTCTTCGTGATCCCGGTAGGTTGTTCCGGCGTTCTTTCTGCGTAGGAACTACATTTCCGCACTTTTCCAGAGCCAGCTAGAGGGTATTGATGGAAAGATTTGCGTTTCTTCGCGAAATCTAAATTTGTGGCATCGCGCACACCAATCGGGGCCGTTAAACGAAAAATGCCACGGGCGCGGGTGGAAGACGCCGAAGAAGCCGGCGATATTCGAGGGACGGCAAGAACCTGCCATTTGTTGATGGGCAAACAGGCTGGCGGGCGCCATGCCATTCGTGCATGTTCTGAGGGAAGCAATGCCACCCGGGGCCGCTAGGGCCCGTCCATGCCGGGGTGCGTCCGGTGAAGCGGTCTCAGTCGTTGCCTGTCGCGGCCCGCCGCGTTTTGGCGGCCACCTGCCGCGGCGTACCGGTGCCGTCGATGATATGCCAGCCCCTGGCCAACGCAATCTCCAGATAAGCCTCGCGCGCCGACCGCAAATAGGAAAGGGTTTCGCTGTCCTCCCCGCGCGCAAGGATCCTGGCGTGGGCGACCTCGGCGGGGACATCAATCAGGATGACCGCATCCGGTTCCGGCAGTCGGGAGAGCAGCCACGGCAGCAGGACCCCCTGGGGCAGTCCGCGGACCGAGCGCAGCACCAGCTGGCACGCCACGTGGCGATCCATGACGGTGGTGCCGGCAAATCCCGAGGCCCGGGCGTGGGAGGCCAGGACGTTGGCCAGGCGCACGACCGACTCCAGGCGATTTGCCCACGCCGGCGTCAGTGCGGTTCCGAAGCGTCCGGCCACGCGCGACATCCAGCGGCGTCCGGCCGGGTTGCGCACTAGTTGCGCCTGCGTCCCGGATGCCTGTAGTTCGGCCGCGAGCGTTGTCCCGACCGTGGTCTTGCCCGCCCCGTCGATACCCAGCAACACCACGGTCCGGGGGCGCGACTGTTCGTTCGCGTGGGCATCGGCATGACGCGGATTCGGTAGCGTGTCGGTTGTCGTGGTCGTTGCGGGGGACATGGCTGGCAATGGGCTCCAGAGGTCGGTTGGCCGGGTTCTCTACCCGGTTCAACGGCCAGGCCGGACGAATCGATGCCAACCCCGCACTGTGCGTTGCCTGTGAATGGACGCCGCTTCCGCGACGGAGGGGTCCCACCGGCACTCCACCCCGAGCGCCCCGGTGGGACCCCGCACCGCTCTCATTTGCCTCTCACAGCTACATCATCCTGCTCTCACAAGGCATTTCTAATGTTGGGAGCATGATCCGCCGCATTCTTCTCCTGCTCGTCGTCCTGGCCGTTCCGGCCGGACTGGCGACCGCCAGCCAAGCGCTGGCCAACACCGCCAACCCTCCGCTGCCGCATCAGCATCCCATCGTCGTCGAGCTGGCATCCCCGCCGACCTCGAGCGCTCCGGCCCAGTCCAGGGGGCACGAACATGGCGATGACTGAGAACCTGGAGCGGCAGGGTTCGGCCGTGTCGGCGCGCTGGAGGATCGTTGGCTGGATCGTGCTGACCACCGCCCTGGCACTGCTCGCGGTCACCGTGACCATGCGCTCGGTCATGTCGGGACAGGTTGCCGAGGCCGCCAACGTGGGAGTCGTGCAGGAAATCGAGGAATTCCGCACTTTCGCCGCCGAGGGACTGGACCCGCGCACCGCGCGGCCCTTCACCTCGATGGAAGCGCTGATGGAGCGCTATCTTGCCCGGCAGCAGCCGCTGGCCGGCGAGGCGATCGTCGGGGTGGCCGGCGGCAGGGTGCTGGCCGCGCAGGGCCTGGCCGATGGCTCCGGCGACATCCTGGCCGGCGACGCCGCCCTGGTGGACCGGATCCTGCGCGATGCGCAGACCGCCGGGGTCTACGAAAGTGCCCACGGGACGGTGCGCTGGGGCAAGGCCGAGGCCGTTGCCGCCGGCGAACCGGCCACCATCGCGCCGGAACGCCGGGCGCACCTTCTTGTCGCCCAGTTCACCGGGGCAGCGCAGGAAGAGGCAAACCGGCAGGCAGTGCTGCTCTTCGGCGTCGCGGTGGGCGGGCTGGCGCTGACCGCCGGGATCGCCTGGCTGGTCGCCCGGCAGATCATGCGGCCAATCCGCACCGTGCGTGAAACCGCCGAGTCAATCACCGCCCACGACCTCTCCGCGCGTATCCCGGTTCAGGGCAGGGACGACCTGGCCCGTCTGGCCGAGACGCTCAACGCCATGCTCGACCGCATCGAGGGCTCGCACCTGGCGCAGCGCCACTTCATCGCCGAGGCCCGCGAACACCTCAACGAACCCCAGCGCCTGCTTGCCGCGGCACTGCGCGACCTGGTCGACGGGGATATGCCGGGGGCCGAGCGCGCCCGCATCGCCTGCGGCGCCCAGCAGCTGATCGCCCGGATGGGACAAACGCTCGCAGACCTCGACGTGCTGGCCCAAAGCGGGAATCCGGGCTTCGTGAAGCCCGCCCGTGTCCCGGTCTCAGAGGTGACCGCTGACGTTGCCGCCGAGGCGTCCAAGCCCGGCACCCACCCCGGGAGGCACTTCCGGATCGAGGAGACGGGCCGGGCCGAGGCGTGGCTGGATGCCGCCCGCATCGCCGATGCGGTGCGCCAGCTCGTTGACAACGCCGTGGCGCACACTTCCCCGGGGGACACCATCGGCATCGGATCCTCGGTCGCCGACGGCGCCGCCAGCTTCTGGGTCGCCAACCCGGGCCCGCCGCTGGACCCCGAGCGGGCCCGCGCGTTGCTTGAAAGCTACCGCAGCACCGAGGGCTCGGACCCCGGCATGGGCCTTGGCCTGGCCGTGGTCAAGGCCGTTGCCGAGGCCCACCGGGGCATCGCCTGGGTCGAATCCGGGGACGGGGCCCAGACCCGCTTCGGGCTCACCGTGCCCCTCGACGCCCTGGCGCCCGCCCGCGGCGCCGACGACGCGTTCGCCGACCGGATCGCCACCACGCTGGGGGAGGAATCATGAAGTCCACCGACACCGCCGAGACCCGGGCCGGCACCGCCGCCCCGAGCCGGTTCCGCCATGCAACGGCAGCCCCGGCCGCACCGGAGTCGGCCCCCGCGGCCCGCCCCCGGCCCATGCGCTGGAACCGCCACCGGATCTCTGGCCTGCTCACCGCCGCGCTGCTGGCCGTGTTCCTGACTTGGTGCGCCGTCAGCGCCTTCGGCCCGGCCACCGGGGCCGGAAACGCGCTGCCGGCCCACGGCGCGCTGACGCTGGCGGTCTTCGCCGTCGCGATCTGGCTGTGGATCTTTTCCCCGGTAGGTGACACCTACGTCGCGCTCGGTGCCGCACTGGTGCTGGTGCTGATGGGAGTGCTACCCGAGGACGTGCTTTTCGCCTCGCTCGGCGAGGACACCATCTGGCTGCTGCTGGCGGCGTTCGTGATTGCCGCGGGCATCACCGCCACCGGTCTGGCCACGCGGGCGGCCGCCTACATCGTTGCCGGTGCCCGAAGCCCCCGGCAGCTGGTCCACCTCACGACCGGGGTGCTGGTCGCCACCGCGTTCGCGGTGCCCTCCACCTCCGGCCGGGCGGCCCTGGCCATCCCGGTGTTCATCGCCCTGGCCCGCGCCCTGCACGAGCGCCGCCGGGTGGTGCTGGCCCTCTCCCTGGTGTTCCCCTCGGTCATCCTGCTCTCCGCGGTCGCCTCCTACCTGGGCGCCGGGGCACACCTGATCACCAGCCAGATCCTCACCGCCTCCGGGTATGAGGGCTTCTCCTTCGCCGGGTGGCTGCTCTACGGGCTGCCGCTGGCCTTCGTCTCCTCGCACCTGTGTGCCGAGCTGGTGCTCCGGCTCTTCACCCGGCCCGCGGACCGGCGGCTGCCACTGGCCGTGGGCATCGGGCAGCTGCAGGAACACTCGCCGGTTCCGCTGTCCGGGCCGCTGACGGTCGCCCAGTCCCGTGCGGCCCTGCTGGTCTGCGGCGTCGTGGTCCTCTGGTGCACCGAGCCGCTGCACCACCTGCACCCCGCCATCGTTGCCTTGCTCGGCTCGCTGCTGGTGGCCAGCCCGGGCTTCGGCTCCGTGCCCCTGGCCAAGGCGCTGAAGGCAGTGCCCTGGTCGATGCTCATCTTCATGGCCGCCACGCTGACCCTGGGCACCGCGCTGGTCGGCACCGGGGCGGCGGCCTGGCTGGCGCGCAGCGTGCTGGGCCCGGTCGACTCGCTGGGCGCCGCAGCACCGTGGTTGTTCACCGTGCTGGTGGTGTCCATGTCCGCAGCTGCGCACCTGGTCATCCAGTCGCGCTCGGCCCGCTCCGCGGTGCTGATCCCGCTGGTCGTCTCCCTGGCCCCGGGCCTGGGGGTCAACGCGGTCGCGATCGCCTTCGCCTCCACCGCCGCGGCCGGCTTCTGCCACACGCTGACCAGCAGTGCGAAGCCCGTCAACCTGTTCTCCGACATCGAGGGAGTAACGACCTACGAACCCGCGGACCTGCTGCGGCTCAGCGCAGTGCTGGGCCCGGTCATGGTCGCCCTGGTGCTGGTCTTCGCCCTCTGGATCTGGCCGGCCATGGGCCTGCCGCTCTTCCTCTAGCCACACACCCACCCCCAATACCTTCCCCAATAGTTAAGGAACCACCATGTCCAACGCCCTGCCCCGCCGCATCCTCGTTGCCCCCTCCGGATTCAAGGAATCCCTCGACGCCGCCGCCGTCGCCCAGGCCATCGGCGCCGGCGTCCGCCGCGCCCTGCCCGGCGCGGTGGTCAAGGCCGTCCCGATCGCCGACGGAGGGGAAGGCACCGCCGAGACCCTCGCCTGCGCCACCGGCGGCAGGCTGGTCCCGGCCCGGGTCACCGGCCCCGTCGGGGAACCGGTCGACTCCCACTACGCGATGCTTGGGGGCGAGGCCGCCGGCACGGCCGTGGTCGAGATGGCCGCGGCCGCCGGGCTGCGCCTGGTCCCGCGCGACCAGCGCGACCCCGGGGTGACCACCAGCCGCGGCGTCGGCGAACTCATCGCCGCGGCGATCGATGCCGGCGCGCAGAAGGTGCTCGTCGGCTGCGGCGACTCCGGAACCTCCGACGGCGGCATGGGCGCGCTGCAGGGACTCGGCGTGCGGATCCTTGACGCCGCCGGGCGCGAGGTCCCGGCCGGCGGCAACCACCTGTCGCGCATCGACCGGCTGGATTTGGCCGGACTGCACCCGGCCATTGCCGCGGGCACCGTGGAAATCACCCTGGCCCTAAACCAGCACAACGTGCTCACCGGAAAGCGCGGGGTGGCCCGCGTCTTCGGCCCGCAGAAGGGCGCCACCCCCGAGCAGGTCGAGGCCATGTCCGCCGGATTCGAGCACTGGGCGGCGGTGCTCCGCCGCGATGCCCTGGACTCCGCCCGGGACACCGACTTCGCGAACGCCCCGGGAACCGGCGCCTCCGGCGGGCTCGGCGCCGGGCTTGCCGCCCTCGGGGCGGTGCTGATGCCGCGCTTCGAGGCGATCCTGGACTCCGGCCTGGCCGGCATCGACCTGGACGGGCTGCTGCGCGGCGCGGACCTGGTGATCACCGCCGAAGGGGCCATCGACTTCCAGACGCCCCGGGGCAAGGTCCCCGCCGAGGTCGCGCGCCGCGCGGCGCTGCACGGGGTGCCCGTGGTGGCGCTGGCCGGGACGCTGGGCAAGGGCTGCCGCGACGTCCACGACATCGGGATCGACGCGATCGCCTCCATCGTCCCGATCCCGATGACCCTGCAGGAGGCCGTGGACGACGGGGAGCGCCTGCTCATCGAGGCGGCCGAGCGCTTCATGCGCACCATCATCCTGGGTGCATCCATGGCGGCGGCCCGGCTGAGCCCGCGCGACGCCGGGTAGCGGACGCCCCCAGCAGGTACGCCCACCTCGCGCCGGCGGAGCGGTGCCCTGTGCATTGCTCTACAAGACGTAGGGCGTGCGGCCCTCTTCAGTGTCATCCGCGGGGTTGAAAAGTGACTCGAGCTCGGAAATGAGCTGGTTTGCGCGTTCCGGTTGAGTGCCCGCGCCGGCCTGTGAACGCAACTGGTCGAAGAGCAGGGGGAGCTGAAGTACGCGTTGTTCCGCGTCCCAAGACTCCCGCCATTCCGCATTGTCCTCGAACCGGTTGCCCTCCGCGAAGATTAGGTACTCGACGTCGTCGACGCGTAGCTCTTGACCCGGTTCGCCACCGAGTCCGGCAGACCATTCATTGAGACTCTCCAGAAACATGCGGTAGCTCGGGGCATGCCAGAAATCGACGATCAGCGGGCGATTCGGTACATGGGTCCGGAACCACCGGTACACGACGGCATCCATTACCGGTGCTGGCCGGTGTTTTGTGTCTTGCGCGGTAAGAAAATAGATGTATTTCGTCCCGAACGCGGGTCCAAGCCATTTCAAATAGGAGCGGGACTGTCGCCGACGGTCGGCGATCAGTTCGAAGGCAGCGAGACCGCCAGCTTGCTTCGCTTCCTGAGCTACCTCAAGGAGCTCTGATTTTGCCTCGGCGCGCTCTAGGACTCGTCGAGTCCGAAACGGTCCGTATCCGACGGGACCATATCCCCAGAGCATCGAGAGCAAGAAGACCTGCACCGCTGTGTCCTCGTCGACGACATCCGGGGCCGCCGCGATGGCCTGAGTTCGGTCCATGCGGTCTGTTCCTAAGGACGCCAGGAATGACGCATATTCAGGGAGATGCCGGGACCAAGATTCGGTGTTCCAGCGTGATTGGGCCTGCGTTGGTCGGCCAGCGAGATCCCAGCGGTGAAAGGTCTGGATCAGGACTTCGGGGACTGTCATGTACTTAGCCAAGCACACGGAGGTGAACAGGGTTTGGGCCTCGTCTCTTGGAGGTATCTTGCGCTCGGTTCCGAGGATGGCGCGATCATTGCGCCCCGTTGACCGAGGCGGCTCCACCTATGACTTACCAAACCACGTCGATGAGAAAGACCCTACGATACGTAGGTAACCGAAGCGAACGACGCGGTGTCCCGGCTGCCCGCCTGAGGGGACGGAGCCGACATTCCCCGGAGACGGTCCTTTTGTGTCCGCCCACGTGGAACTCTTCTTCTTGAGGATCGCCGTCTCGTGAAACGTGCACGAAACACGTGCTGGACGACCGTTACAGGGCGGAAACGCGAACGAAAATGGCCCGGCATTCCGGGTTGTTAGCGTGGCACACATGACACAGACAACCAGGCCGCAAGCAGCGCCCGATTCCGCCGGTGCGGCGGTCGCAACCATCAAGGAATCCGTCAAGGACCGCGCCGTCGGCCTCGCCCATGAAGATGACGAATCCCCGTTGGCGTACCCGGCCCACGTCAGAATGACATTTTTCGACCCTGCGCTGTAATGAAAGTTTCTGCGGTTTGCACCACGGGAGAACTTTCACGTAGATTGTGACAGCAGTCACAACAAAATCGCCGTTGACGCGTGGCGGGAGAGTCCCGTTCACACCATGGACGGGCGCCGTAGGAGCAATTCCTCCCCAGGAAACTCTCAGGCACCCGTACCGCCACGAAGAGGCGAATCTGGAAAGAAGCACGGTTACGTTCGTGCTCACCGAAGGAGCAAGTCCCGACCCCTTGCGGGCCGGGATGGAAACTCTCAGGTACGTCAACAGATTGGGGAGGATCCAAGAACAGTGCGGCCTGGCCCGCGCTCGATTCGGGAGTTCCTCCATGACGCCAACCACCCACGCCACTGCCCGGTCGCCCTTCGGCGCGCCCGCCGGCCTGTCCCGTGAATCCGCGCAGCGGAATCACCGGCTTGCCGCGCGCCGCGCCGAATGGCCCTCCTGCAAGTGCGCCGGCCTGGGAATGGTTGCCTCGGAGAACACCGTGAAGGCCCCACTCCAGGGCCTCGCCACCGTCGGCGACATCCGTTAGGGAGTCGTCAATGGCACGCCACCGAAGCACCGGCACCAATCTGGAAGGCAACAGCATGAGCAAGAACAGTTCCGCGCCCCACCTCGAACGTGGGCTCTCCAACCGCCACATCCAACTGATCGCGATCGGCGGGGCCATCGGCACCGGCCTGTTCATGGGCTCCGGAAAGACCATTGCGGTGGCCGGGCCGTCTGTCATCTTCGTGTACATGATCATCGGCTTCATGCTTTTCTTCGTGATGCGCGCGATGGGCGAATTGCTGCTGAGCAACACCAACTACAAGAACTTCTCCGACTTCGCCGGGGACATCCTGGGCCCGTGGGCCGCATTCTTCACCGGCTGGACCTACTGGTTCTGCTGGGTGGTCACCGGCATCGCCGACGTCGTGGCGATCTCCCACTATGTGGCGTTCTGGTGGAAGGACCTGCCGCTATGGATCCCCGCCGTGGCCTGCATCCTGTTGCTCGTGGCGCTCAACTTGCCGAGCGTTAAGAACTTCGGCGAAACCGAGTTCTGGTTCGCCCTGGTCAAGATCGTCGCCATCGGCGCACTGATCGTCGTCGGCCTGGTCATGATCATCACCGGCTTCGAAAACAACGGCGCCACCGCCTCCTTCGCGAACCTCTGGAGCGACGGCGGGATGTTCCCGACCGGCTTCATGGGCTTCGTCGCCGGCTTCCAGATCGCCGTGTTCGCATTCGTCGGCATCGAGCTGGTGGGCACCACCGCCGCCGAGACCAAGGACCCGGAGAAGACCCTGCCCAAGGCGATCAACTCCATCCCGGTCCGCATTCTCTTCTTCTACGTCGGTGCCCTGGTCATCCTCATGGCGGTGCAGCCGTGGAAGCTGTTCAGCGCCGCGGAATCCCCCTTCGTGGGCATGTTCGCCATGGCCGGCCTGGCCGGGGCGGCAGGCGTGATCAACTTCGTGGTGCTCACCTCCGCGACCTCCAGCGCGAATTCAGGGATCTACTCGACCTCCCGCATGATGCACGGGCTGGCCGAGGAAGGCGACGCCCCCAAGGGTTTCGCGAAGCTCTCCCGCACCAAGGTCCCGCGCAACGCGCTGCTGTTCTCCTGCATGTTCCTGCTCGCCGGGGTGGCGCTGCTTTACGCAGAGGGCGGCGTGGCCGAGGCCTTCACCCTGGTCACCACCATCTCGGCCCTGTGCTTCATGTTCGTCTGGTCGATCATCCTGATCAGCTACCTGGTCTACCGCAAGCGCCGCCCGCAGCTGCACGCGGCCAGCAAGTTCAAGATGCCCGGCGGAACGTTCATGCCCTACGTGGTGCTGGCCTTCTTCGGCTTCATCCTTTGGGCATTGACCACGCAGGCCGACACCCTCTCCGCGCTGCTCTTCACCCCGATCTGGTTTGTGGGACTGGGGATCGGCTACGCGATCCTGCGAAGCAAGCCGAAGCACGCCGAGCTGCGTGCCATGCACGGAGCCAAGGTCGCCCAGGAGCGCATGCTCGCCGCGTCATTCAACGCCGGCCCGGCCGTCGAGGCGGAGCAGAAGGAGCCTGCCGCGCGATGACGCCGGGCGCCACCGGGCGCCTGCTTAGCCGGAAAGGCCTCGGGGCCGCCCCCAAAAGGGCGGCCCCGAGGCCTTTCCGGCTGTTGTTGGCTTAGAGGACGTGGGAGGCGACGAGCTGCGAGAGGGCGCGCACGTCCACCTTTCCCTTGAACTCCAGGCGGACCTTGCCCAGGCCGCTGAACCACAAATCCAGCTCGGCGTCGAGATCGAAGGTTCCGGCGGTTTCCACGGAGAACGACTGGACCTTGGAATACGGCAGCGACGTGTAGTCGCGCTTCTTGCCCGTGAGGCCCTGGATGTTCACCGCGACGAGCCGCTTGTTGGTGAAAACCACGTAGTCGCGCACGCCCTTGAAGGCGGCCAGCAGCTCCTCGCCCTGGACAAAGAGGGGAGTCACCTCCCCCGCGACGTCCTCGGGGTTGCAGGGGCTGAGCTTGAACACGGAGGCGTTGTTGAAATCGATCATGACCCGACCCTACCCAGCCGCGGGGACAGTGAGGGCGTTGCGGCGGGGCTACGCGCGGGCGAGCAGGTCCTCGCCCAGGCCGGCGCGCCGGTAGAAGACCTCGCGGCCCGCACGGATGGTGTCGGTGAGACCGGAGGCGGCCATCACTTTCAGGTGCCCGTTGACGGTTCCCGCGGCCAGGTCCAGGACGCAGGCCAGCTGGGTGGTGGTCATGGGCAGGTCGAGCTGGGCCAGGATCTGTGCCCGAGTGTGCCCGAGCAGCTGTGCCACCGGGGAGTCCTTGACCTCGCGGGTGTTTTCCCAGAGCCGGCCGACGCCGCGCGGGGCGTAGGTCAGCGTGGGGACAAACGGATCGACGTCCAGCACCAGGGTGCGCGGCCAGACGAATGCGCTGGGAACCAGGATCAGCCCGTTGCCCGGGGAGGCGTGGTGGCTGCCGTCGCAGTTGGCGGTGACCTCGATGCCGTCGGGCGTCAGGCGCACATTGGGGTGCAAGGTGTTGAAGACCTGGTGGATGCCGTGCTCGGCCAGCAGGGCCAGCCTGTAGTCAAGGTCCGCCAGCAGCATGGCGCGCAGTCGCGGCCAGAACGGCTCAACGGCGGTTTCCCAGTACCAGCGCAGGGCCGCAACGATGCGCGCGATTTCGGATAGCGGATCGTCACGGATTGCCCGCACCGTTTTCATGCGGTTTTCTTCCAACCCGGTGGCGAACAGGTAGTCGAGGTCGCGGACCCACAACTCCGGCGGAACGGCGCCAACCGCGGCAAGGCCCGCCTCGAAGGTGTCCTGCCGCAGGGGAGTGGGGGTGAGGGAATCGGCGATGTAGCCGGTGGGGCGGATCAACGTGGTCAGCAACCGCAGATGGTCCTGTTTCTGCGGATCGCGCGAGGCAAGAATGCGTCTGGTGGCATCGCTGATCCAGGGTCGGTGCATCCGGGTGCCCAGCTGGAGGGCACGCACGCTGGTGACCGTTTCCCACAGGGGCGAGATGGTGAATCGCACCCGGGTCAGGTCCTCGGCCGACAGGCTGATCTGCATGTCAATCAGTCTAGGCTCGCGGACGTCCCGGGGTAAGGATTCGGAAATACCCGAATGGTGGCCGATCGGCGCCGGCGGTTTCAGGATGGACGCATGAGCATCTCAACCGATACATTCACTGCCCGACCACTCTTCGACAATCCTGCCAAGGGCAGGCACCTGGCCCGCAGGAGGACGGCGCGAACCGCTGCACACGCGGCCCCGCGGCACCGCATGGCCGCCACTCTCTGGCGCACCTCGCCGCTGCAGGAGGAGCAGCTGCGCGAGAACCGCGAGCGCGCCTGGATCCAGCTTTCCCAGGTCGTCGCCGGGCGGTTCTGAGCCGAATCGCGCTCGTCCCCCGGCGGGAATCTCGCGGCGATCGGCTGTCCGGCCGCGCGGGAAGCGCTGCTCCGGCTGCCGCCATCGGCCTCTGAGCTACTCGGCGTCCGGAGTCCACATCCTCCGTGATTCGAGATACCAGAAGTAGGCAAACAACGCGATCTCATACCATTCGACCAGAAAGGCCGCCTGCCTGATCCCGACGGCCGAGAGCACCGGCCACGCGACGACACCGAGAACCATGAGGACCAGCAGCCCGCCATAGTGGCGCCCGCGCCCGCCACTGGTGTCGGTGCTTCCCAGTCGGTCGCTGCCCAGGTGACTGGCGATCGCGATGGCCATGCTGCCGATCAGCAGCAGCGTTGCAGCAAGGTGGACGCCCACGAACTCCTTGCCCTCCCACGTCCGCCACGCCAGCAGCGCCAGGAATCCCGCCAGCAGGACCGAGCTCGCCATTGTCAGGGCCCGCGTCCACCCGCTCTGCAGCAGAATCGCCGGTGCCCAGGTCATGGTCTTCCAGTCGAGCCACATGAAGACCGCCGCAACGACAACCACCGCAATGACGGCGACCTGAATCGAGCGAACCAGCGCCTCGCGATCGGCGGGCGCGAGCCCGGCGAGGGTTTCGTCCAGTCGGGTGGGCACGAGGGCCACGAACACCGCGTAAAAGCCGGCGAGGTTGAGCGCGTAATTCTCCAGCGGCGGGCCCTTGTAGACGACCAGCAAGACTCCGATGGTCACCAGCATCGCGACGAAGAGGTCCCTGGCGGGCCCGAGGTAGTAGGAGCTGATCGAGTCCTCGACCCGCCCGGTCGTCAGCCCGTAGACAAGGATGGCAACCACAAGGAGCAACGGGACGACCAGCAGCATGAGCCGCAGGTAACGCAGTGTTTCCTGGCCCTGTGATAGCCCCTGGACGGTATTCATGTTTGCAGCCATGCCTGATTGTGCATCGGGTGGAGCCGTTTGGCCAGGCGGCGCGCGGAGGCGGAACCTGCCTCCCGTGAAGGCCTTACGGACTTGGAAAGAGGAAGGTGCGCGAGCGGAAAACCTGTTCCGCTCGCGCACCTTCGCCGGCACGGGGCCGTGGGGCCAGGGGGTTAGCGCCAGCCGAGCTCCGGTGCCACGTGCGTCAGGATCGCGTCGATGACGTGCGCGTTGTACTCGACGCCGAGCTGGTTCGGGACCGTGAGCAGCAGGGTGTCGGCGGCGGCGATCGCCTCGTCCTCGGCCAACTTCGCAACGAGCTCGTCGGGTTCCCCGGCGTAGGACTTGCCGAAGACCGCGCGGGTCTTGGCATCGATGTTGCCCACCTGGTCCGAGCTGTGGCGGTCGCGGCCGAAGTACTGCCAGTCGCGTTCGTCAGTCAGCGCGAAGATGCTGCGGCTGACCGAGACGCGCGGCTCCCGCGGGTGCCCGGCTTCCTTCCAGATCTGCCGGTAGAGCTCGATCTGCTCGGCCTGCTGGACGTGGAAGGGCTTGCCGGACTCGTCGTCCTTGAGCGTGGAGCTTTGCAGGTTCATGCCGAGCTTTGCGGCCCAGACGGCCGTGGCGTTGGAGCCGGAGCCCCACCAAATGCGCTCGCGCAGGCCCTCGGAGTGCGGCTCCACGCGCAGCAGGCCCGGAGGATTCGGGAACATCGGGTTTGGGTTCGGCTCCGCGAAGCCGTCGCCGGTCAGCACCTCGAGCAGGCGCTCGGTATGCCGGCGGCCCATCTCGGCGTCGGATTCGCCCTCTGCAGGGGAGAAGCCGAAGTGGCGCCACCCGTCGATGACCTGCTCGGGTGAACCACGGCTAATGCCCAGCTGCAACCGGCCACCGGAGATGAGGTCGGCCGCGCCGGCATCCTCGGCCATGTAGAGCGGGTTCTCGTAGCGCATGTCGATCACGCCGGTGCCGATCTCGATGCGGCTGGTCCGCGCGCCGATTGCGGCCAGCAGCGGGAACGGGGAGGCATGTTGCTGGGCGAAGTGGTGGACGCGGAAGTAGGCGCCGTCGGCGCCGAGCTCCTCGGCGGCAACCGCAAGGTCGATCGCCTGCAGCAGTGCGTCCGACGCGCTGCGGGTGCCCGACTGCGGGTGGTCGGTCCAATGGCCAAATGACAGGAATCCGATGTTCTTCACACCCGTGGCCAACGCGGCGGGCGCGGTTTGTATTCCTCATGGAGGTTCGGGAATGGGGGACTGACAGGCAACGCCGGGTGCAGGCCGAGGCGGTGTGGAGCCTCTTGGCGTCGGGTGCCGGGGGTTCAGCGCCGGTCCGCGAGCCGCACGGCCAACAACGACCCGACGGTGAAGGCGAGGGTCGCCGCGAGCACCAGGAACAGCGGCGCGGTCCAGGACCCGGTGCTGCTGTTGAGCCAGCCGGCCAGCGGCGGGGCGCAGGTCGCGGCGAGGTAGCCGCCGGCCTGGATCCGGGCGGACGCGGAGGCAGTGTCGGCATTGTTGTGGGCGACGCGGGGGATGATCGAGAAGATTGCGGTGAACCCGCCGCCCTGCGCTATGCCGCCGATGACGGCCCAGAGCACGAAGGCCTCGGGGGCAGCCAGGAGACCGATCGGCAGGGTGACCCAGCACAGGGCGACGACGGCGGTGGCTATCCAAAGTCTTGTCCTCGCGGCCAGCAGCGGCACCCCGAACGCCCCGATGACGGCGGCGATCTGGAACAGCGAGGCAGTTGCGCCGGAGGAGGTCGGGGCCAGCCCCCGGGTGTCGGAGAGCAGCAGGGGCAGCCAGGCGGTGGTGGCGTAGTAGGCGGCAGACTGGCCGCAGAAGGCCAACACCAGCAGGGCGACGACGCGCCGGAAGTGCGCCCGGTCCGTGGAAGTGCGTACCGTGGCCGCGGTCGCCCCGGGGCCGTTGCGGGAGCTTCCGGCCGTGGATTCGCGGGGTGCCTCGGGTGCGGGCCCGGGGGCGGCCACCTGACGCGCCCGCCGTTGGCGCAACAGCCAGTAGGCCAGCCCGGCGGCCGTCACCAGCCCCCATGCCGCGATTGCCCAGCGCCAGCCAAGCAGTGCTGCCAGCGGTGCGGTGCCCAGCAGCGTGGCCATGGATCCGATGTTCATGGTGGCCGAGTAGGCGCCGGTGACGGCGGAGATTCTTTTGAAGGGCACGTCCCGGCGGATCAGGACGGGGACGGCGATGTTTCCCAGGGTCATGGCGGCGCCGATCAGCACGGTTCCTGCCAGCACCACCGAGGCCGGGCCGAGAGAGCGCAGAACGGTTCCGGCAAGCACTCCGGCCAGGCACAGGATGATCGTGGTCTCCGGGCCGAAGCGGCGGATGCTCCGCGTGGCCAGCGGGGTCGCGAGCGCAAACAGCAGCACCGGCAGCCCGGTCAGCAGGCCTGCCCCGACGGCCGTCAGCCCGGTGTCGGAGGTGATGTCCGTGATCACCGCGGTGGGCGCGATGATTGGCGCGCGCAGGCTCAACGCCACGACCACGATGCCGGCGATGACCCACGGCAGTGCCGCGGGCAGTGCTGGGTGGCGATGCGTGGCGGGCTCCTTTTGGTTTGCGGGACGCTGTGGCCAATGCGCGCCAAGGTCCCGCAGCCAGCCTATCGGAGCCTTCGACGGCCGTACCGGTCCGTGGTTAAGGCCACGGGATTCGCCGTAACAAACATCAGACGTCTAATGTTTAATCATGAGTTCAGAGACCACCCGGCACCCGCCCCTTCCACCGCAGGCCATCGAAGATGCCGCCGGCGCATTGGCAGGGGTCGAGTCAGCCGCAGGCGCGCCGGCGGCCGGACCCGTGCCCGCGACGCGAAAGCGCTGGGTCATCGGGGCGTTGACGGTGGCCGCGGTGGTCCTGGTCGGCCTGAACCTGCGCGCGGCGATTGCCTCCGCGGCGCCGCTCTTCCACGACCTCGAACAACTGCTGGGCTACGGAACCGTCGTGGCCTCGCTGCTGCCCACGATCCCGGTGCTCTGCTTTGCATTCGCCGGGGCCGGCACCGCCTGGCTGGTCAAGCACACCGGACTCGAACGGGCGATCGGGCTGGCCCTGCTGCTGCTTACCCTGGGCCTGGCCGTGCGTGCCTTCGAGTCCACCTGGCTGCTACTGGCCGGCACCGTGCTCGGCATGTCCGGGCTGGCCATCTGCAACGTGGCCATGCCCTCCTTCATCCGGGAGCACCACGCAAGCAGGTCCGCGGCCATGACCGCCACCTACACCGTCACCATGTCGGTGGGCGCAACCACCGCCGCTGCCCTGAGCGTGCCGGTCGCCGCGCGCTTGGGCTCGCCGACGCTCGGGCTTGCGGCCTGGGCGATCCCCGCGGCACTCGCGTTGCTGGTCTTCCTGCCGCTGGCCATCCGGGGGAGCCGCACCGTCGGACCCGCGGGACCACACGTCTCCCCGTGGCCCATGCTGGCCACCCGCAGGGGCCTGCTGTTCACCTCGACCTTCGCCGTGCAGTCGATGCTGGTGTACACGCTGTTGAGCTGGCTGCCGCACATCCTCATCTCGCGCGGATCGGACGCCGCCACCGCGGGCTTCATGCTGGGCCTGGTCCAGGCGGTCAGCATCCCCACCGTGTTGCTCATGCTGTGGATGGCCTCGAAGCCGCGGCTGTTGCGTGCCGCATTCATCCTGACCTGCGGGTGCGCCGTCGCCGGGTTCACCTCCCTGCTGCTGCTCCCGGTCGCGTTCTCGGTGATCCCGGCGATCCTCACCGGCATGGGGCTCGGCATCTTCCCGCTGTTGATGCTGATGATCAGCCGCAGCGGCGAGAGCGCAGCCGAAACCACTGCACTGTCGACCCTTGCCCAATCGGTCGGTTACCTGGTGGCCGCCGCCGGACCGTTCGGGCTCGGACTGTTGCAGGGTGTACTGGGTTCCTGGACGGTTCCGCTGGCGATCCTCGTCGGAATCACCTTGGTGCAGTTCGTCCTGGGGTACCGGCTGGGCGGAATCGGGCGGAAGCCGAACGTCCCCGTGGAGGTGCGGGCATGAACGTCCCAGGGGTGAGGCCGCCGTTGGCCGACGAGGTTGTTGCCCGGCTGCGCGAGGCCGTCGCGTCGGGCCGCTGGGGCGTGGGGGATAAAATCCCGTCCGAACCCGAGCTCATTGCCGAATTCGGGGTCTCCCGCGGAACCTTGCGCGAGGCGATCAAGGCGTTGGCCCATGCCGGATTGTTCGAGGTGCTGCGCGGGGACGGGACCTATGTGAGGGCCACCAGCGAGATCAGCGGCACCGCACAGCGGGTCTTTCGCGAACACGCGGACGAGGACGTGCTCCAGGTGCGCTTCGCCCTGGACACCCAGGCCGCCAGGCTCGCCGCGGGCTCGGCCGACACCGCAGTGGTCGCCGAACTCCGCTCGCTTCTGGCGCGACGGCGTGAGTCCTGGGAATCCGGGGACTACGCAGCCTGGTCGGCCGCGGACTGGGAATTCCACTTGCGCGTGGTGGAGGCCTCGGGGAACACGCTGCTTCACGAGCTTTACGAAAGCTTCGGCGACGTCTTCCATGGGACGAAGATGGTCCAGCGGCTCGAGGCCGGGTTTGATGGTTGCCTTGCCACCGGCCACGAGGAGCTGCTCGAGGCGATCGAGGCGGGGGACGGCGAGGCCGCGGTGCGCACCGTCATCGCGAACCTCGACTATTGCATGGGATGGATGCCCGGGAGGTAGCCGCAAAACGCCGGCGGTGCGCCGCGGCCGCAAAGCCGTGACGCACCGTCGGTGTGTGTGAACGGGTGAACCCGGGAGCTACTCGGTGACCTCGAAGTCCAGGGTTTCGGTGAATTCGCGGCCGTGCACGTCGGTCGCGGTGACCTCGGCGGTGTGCTCGCCGACGGCGAGGCCGGCGGGCAGCGCCAGGCGCCACAGGTGCATTGACCTGTCGGCCAAGCCGCCACCATGGACGAACTGCTCCGCGATGGCAACGGGATCGGAGTACTCGGAGCCGACCAGCGGGGTCTCGCCACGCAGCTGCTGGGTCCGCGAAGCAACCAGCGGCTCGCCGCCGTCGATTTCGACCTCGACCGTGGAACCGGTCGAACCCATCCAGAAGTTGGTCGTCAGCCAGGTCTGGCCCGCCAGATCGGCCTGGGAAACCGCCAACGGCTTTTCCAGCTCCGGAGCCGACCCGCGCGGCACGGAGATGTTCTCTGCGTACCAGGCCCGGTACTTCGGGGTGTTCAGGCCCACCGACATCTGCTCGGAGCCGTCGCCGCCGCGGATGGTGAGCCGTTCCGTGACCTCCGTGTTCTTGATGTCGAGGGTCAGCACGCCGGGCGGGGTGCCGTCACGCTGGACGGACGTCGGGTAACCCTTTTCGAGGACCCGGCCGCCGTACCAATGGCCCGACACGGCGGGCACGGTCAGGTGCGTGAATGGCAGGCCGGCCTCGCCGACTTCGTCGCGCCATCCGGCCATCAAGTCGCCCTTGCGCAGGTTTTCCGCCATGTGCGTGTGCCCGCCCAGCGAGACGACTTCGCGGCCCTCAAGGATCTCGTAGATCTCCTGCAGCTGCTTCGTCGTGTGGGAGTTGCTGTAGTAGAACTCGAGCAGCGGGCTATGGCCGGCCAGCACGATCACCTTGTTCTTGGGAATTTTCGCGATGTCGGAGCGCAACCATTCGAGCTGGCGCTCGCCGAGCCCGTAGGTGTAGTCGCCCTTCTTTGCGGGCACCTTCGTCGGGTATTCGATGTTGCTCAGGGCCACCACATGCGCCTTGCCGGCGTCGTAGGAGTAGTACTCCGGACCGAACTGGGCTCGGTACGAGTCGAATTCGTGCTCGCCGTCGAGCGCATCGAAGTCCAGGTCATGGTTGCCGGGCAGGAACCGTGCCGGGCCGTTGAGCATGGAAGTCAGTTCGCGGGTCTGGGTGAAGACCGAAAGATCGTCGCCGACCACGTCCCCGATGAAGAGCGCCCCGCAGCCCGCGTAGTCCTGGCGTTCGGCGAGGTCCGCGAATACGCCGTTGCGGGCGAATTCGACCTCCTTCTGGTTGTACGTCTGGATATCGGCGCCGATGGCGCAGTGCTGCTCGGGGGACTGGGTGAGATTGCTTTGGGCCAGCGGGAAATTCACCGCCTCCGGCAGGGCACCGGTGGGTGCGATCCCGCCGAACTTCAGCTTCGGGGAGCCTGCGGGCAGGTGGTTGTAGAAGAACTGGGCGACATTGTGCTCATCGACCGGAACCTGGTAACCGCGGGGCTGGGTGACGAAGACCGTCATGTTGTCAAAGGCCGGGAGCTCGTAGCGGCCGTTCGGATCGGTCGTGGCGATATCGCGCCCGTTGGATACGGCCACGCCATTGAGGCCCCGTTCGTTGCCGTCAAGAACGGAGTTCTTGTTCGCGTCGTCGAAAACGACGCCGCTGAGGGCATCCTGGTTGTTGGCGCCGTTGGATTCAACGACGTCAACGGAGCCGCGGTAGGCATTTGCGTCCCAGTCGCCCTGGGCCGGCGCTGCGCCGGCGGAAGAGGACAGCAGGGTGCCAGCAACGAGCACGGCAGTGGTTCCTGCAAAGATGCCGAGCGGCCGAGCGCGGAGTTTTTTCGGCGGTTGGGTGGACGAGGGCATGACTTACCTCCGGTGTGGGGAAAACCGGCCGGCTGGTTGGCCGACCGCCACCAACCTTCCAAACTCCGGTGAATGGAAGGCCGCCATCGCGGACCGGCAGGAGGTCAGGCTCGTGAAGACTCGCCAAACGGCGGAACAACAAGACCAGGCAAGAAATTCACCTGCGGTACCGGCGTCATTGTCCTGTCGTAAACGACCATGGGCAGGCAACGGGGGCCGCAGCCGGCCGGAAGGCCATGACGACGGTACCCGGGCAGGATCTGGCGCCGTGCGCCTCCGAAGCCCGCCATTGCGCGGGGGCGGGTT
Source organism: Paeniglutamicibacter sp. ZC-3 (assembly GCF_025847175.2). NCBI lineage: Bacteria > Bacillati > Actinomycetota > Actinomycetes > Micrococcales > Micrococcaceae > Paeniglutamicibacter > Paeniglutamicibacter sp. ZC-3. The sequence continues at coordinate 111,464 of NZ_JAOYTG010000007.1, forward strand.
CGGCCTGGTGGCGTTTCCGCGCGGACCGCCCGACGATGGCAGCGAGCGCGGCCGGCGGCTATCCGGGCCTCACCGGGGTTGGTGTTCTTCACCGTCAGCGCTCGCCGTTTGCTGTTCGGATTCCCGTTCGGGGCCGGCCGTTGCCTCCGGACCGTTTTTCTGGACGTCCAGAAATTAGGTCCGCGGCCGCCGAATAGACTGAGGTCATGCCGATTTTGAACAAGGACATGACGCTCTGTATCTCGTTGGCGGCGCGACCCAGCAACAACGGGACACTTTTCCACAACCACCTGTACGGGCAATTGGGCCTGAACTGGATCTACAAGGCATTCGCCCCCACCGACCTGGCCCAGGCCGTCGCCGGGATCCGTGGTCTGGGCATCCGGGGCGCCGCCGTTTCCATGCCTTACAAGGAAGCCGTGATTCCGCTCGTCGACCATTTGGCGCCCTCCGCCGCGGCCATCGAGTCGGTGAACACCATCGTCAATGAAAACGGCGTCCTCACGGCCCACAACACCGATTTTTCGGCGGTGGTCGAGCTGCTGAGGGTCCACCAGCTTCCCGCGACCCTGCGGACCATGGTCAGGGGCTCCGGCGGAATGGCCAAGGCGGTGGTGGCGGCGCTGCGGCACGTCGGCTTCCAAAACGTGGTGGTGGTGGCCCGCAACGAGGCGGCGGGACGGAAACTGGCCGAGACTTACGGGTTCACCTGGGCGTCGGAGACCTTCGACGGTGCGGAGCTTTTGGTCAACGTCACCCCCATTGGGATGGCCGGCGGCCCCGAGGCGGACCAGATGCCGTTCCCGCCGGAACAGGTGGCTGCCGCGCAGGCGGTGTTCGACGTCGTGTCCGTCCCGGCGGAAACGCCGCTGATTCGCGCGGCGCGCACCGCCGGGAAGCCGGTCGTGACAGGCACCGATGTTGCGGCACTGCAGGCCCTGGAGCAATTCGTGCTCTACACCGGCATAAGGCCGACCGCGGAGCAGGCTCGCGCGGCACGGGAGTTCATGCTGGCACAGACACAACGCCCCTGACCTCGACCGTGTGCCACCGGGCACGGCCGCGGGGCAGCCGAACAAACGACGGCGGTGCGCCGCGGCCCGAAAGCCGCGACGCACCGCCAGTGCGCTGGATTGGGTGAAGCGGGATGCTACTCGGTGACCTCGAAGGTCAGGGTCTGCGTGAATTCGCGGCCGTGCACGTCGGTCGCGGTGACCTCCGCGGTGTGCTCGCCGACGGCGAGGCCGGAGGGCAGTTCCAGGCGCCACAGGTGCATGGAGCGGTCAGCGACGCTGCCGCCGTTGACCAGCTGCTCGGCCACTGCCACCGGGTCGGAGTACTCGGCGCCGACCAGCGGGGCTTCGCCTTCCATCGCCTGGGTGCGGGTCGCTTCGGTGGATGCCGCGCCGTCGATGCTCACCTTGACGGTGGAGCCGGTGGAACCCATCCAGAAGTTGGTGGTCAGCCACGTGTTGTTGGCCAGGTCGGCCTTCGGCACGGACAGCGGGTTCTCGAACTCGGGGGCCTTGCCCTTGTTGGAAAGGTTCGCGGCGTACCAGTCGCGGTAGGCAGGGGTGTTCAGCCCCAGGGCCATCTGCACGGAGTCCTCTTCGCCGCGGACGGTGAAGCGCTCGACGACATCGGTGTTCTTGATGTCAAGGGTCAGCACGCCCGGGCGTCCGCCGTCGCGCTGCAGGGCGAGCGGGTAGCCGCTCTCGCCGTCGCGTCCGGAGTACCAGTCGCCGGAGATGGCGCCGGCGGTGATGTGGGTGAAGGGCAGGCCGTCGATGCCGAAGATGTCGTTCCAGCCCTCGAGCTTGTCGCCCTCGCGCATGTTCTCGATGCTGTGGGTGTGTCCGCCCAATGCCACGACCTCGCGGCCCTTCAGCAGTTCGTAGATCTCGGCGACCTGCTTGACCTGGTGCTTGGCGCTTCCCTGGTCGGCGAAGTCAAGCAGCGGGATGTGCGCGGCCAGCACGATGACCTTGTTCATCGGCACCTGGGCGATGTCGTTGCGCAGCCACTGGAGCTGCTGCTTGTCCAGGGAACCGGTGTAGTCGCCCTTCGCGGCGGGCTGCTTGGTCGGGTACTCGACGGTGTTAAGCGCAACCACGTGGGCCTTGCCGGCGTCGTAGGAGTAGTACTCCGGGCCGAGGTTGGCCTTGAAGGTGTCGAACGCGTGCTCGCTGGTGGCCGAGTCGAAGTCCAGGTCGTGGTTGCCGGGCAGGAAGCGCGCCGGGCCGTTCAGGACGCTGGCCAGCTCGCGGGTCTGCGGGTAGAAGGAAAGGTCGTCGCCGACCACGTCTCCAATGAACAGGGCGCCGCAGCCCTCGTAGTCGGTGCGCTGGGCCAGGTCGGCGAAGGCGCCGTTGCGGGCGTATTCGACCTCGTCCTGGTTGTAGGTCTGGATGTCGCCGCCGATCAGGCAGTGCTGCTCGGGGGACTGGGTCAGTTTGCTCTTGGCCAGCGGGAAGTTCACTGCCTCAGGCAGTGCGCCGGTCGGGGCGATGCCGCCGAACTTCAGCTCCGGGGAGCCGGCGGGCAGGTGGTGGTAGGAGAACTGGGCGACATTGTTTTCGTCGACCGGTACCTGGTAGCCGCGCGGCTGCGTAACGAACACCGTCATGTTGTCAAAGGCCGGCAGCTCGTAGCGGCCCTTCGGATCGGTCTTTGTGACGTCGCGTCCGTTCGACACGGTCACGCCGTTGACGCCGCGCTCGCCGGCGTCCTGCTTGGAGTTTTTGTTCTTGTCATCGAAAACGATTCCATCGATGGCCTCCTGGCCTGCGTCGCCGGTTGGCTTGACGACATCGACGGTGCCGCGGAAGGCAGCTGCGTCCCAGTCAGCCTTGACGGGGGCTGCGCTGGCAGCGGGGGAGAGAACGGATCCGGCGAACATGAGCGCCAGGGTTCCGGCGGCAATGCCGAGGGGACGGGCATGGGCCTTCTTGGACGGTGGGGTGAACGACTGCACGAGGGACCTCCGGGTTGGGGGAAAACCTGCCGACTTATTCGTCGGCACCTCCAACTTTCCAAGTGCAGGTGAATGGGGAACGGGGTTCGTGGTCCGGGAAGGGGTCCTGCCGGCAAAGACTCGCCCACGAATTCGTGAACACGGGGGCGGGCAATGTTCGTGCGCTGTTTTTGCCATGGTTCCATGACGTCAACGTTCATGGGCGGGACGCGCGGAATCTATTGCGTGTTGCTATCCGAGGGTGGCGGGTTCGGCATGTCGACGGTTCCATGCTGTGTGGCCGAATGTCGCTGCCGTTGTCAGCAGCGCGCTGAGCAGCAGGCCGTAGCCGAAGATGGCGGCGTAGTCGCCCGTTTCGGCCAGGGTGGCCGTGGCGAAGTTTCCCAGCGAGCCGCCCAGGAACAGCGATGCGGCGAACAACGAGACGGTCGTCGCACGGGCCTGCGGTGCGACATCGGTGGCCCAACCCTGCATTGACGAGTGCATGACCGCGTTGGCGACGCCGATCAAGGTCGCCGTCACGGTGACCACCGCAGGTACCGGCCACAGCATGGAGATCCCGCAAGCCACCGTCAATACCGAGCCGCCGGCACAAATCAGCTGGGTCCGGGAGAAACGGTGCACCAATTTCTTCATCGCGCGGGCACCGAATATCACCCCCACGGCGTAGCCGGTGGCCAACAGCCCGGCCACCCCGATCCCCACGCCGGCGTGCTGAAGCGCCGGCACGATGTAGGTCAGCGCGCCGAGCAACACCATGCCCTCCATCAGGGCAATCACATAGACGCCAACCGCGGCTACGGTAAAGGCGCGGCGAAGCTGGAAGCGGCCACGAACCACCGGAACAGCCGAAACCTTGGCCAACGCAAACAGGATTGCCGCAGCTCCCAATGCAGGAATTCCAAAGACCAGCCGCCAATCCAGGAAGGTCGCGACGGCTCCTGCTCCCAAGGTGGCGAGGGTCGCTCCCAGCGAGGAATAGATCTGCAGGTCCGAGAGCCCCCGGGCGCGGTCGATCCCCGTCCGGGTATCACCCAGCAGCGTGAGCAAGGTGGGATACAGGGCGCCGAACATGAAACCAGAGAAAGCCCTGGCCACCAGCAACGGCACGTATGAAATGAACAGGGTGCTCGCAACGGCGCCGAGAACGGCCCCGATGAGTGCCAGACGCAGCACCGTCAGGCGACCAAAGCGGTCGCTGAGAAATCCCCACAACGGTTGTCCGAAGGCATAGAAAAGCGCATAGACGGCGACTAGCTGGACGGCCTGGGCCAAGGAGAGGTCAGTGAAAGTAGCCAGCGCGACGAGCATGGGCGGGGTGGCGAAACGGTCAAAGAATGCCAGGAAGCCGATGGAACGAAGTACCGGATCGGGTATTGCGCCCAATGATTCGGTGGAGTCCTCGGACATATGGTTATTCGCCCTTTCCAAGCTCGTTCCTCGCTATATGAAACCAGTTCGCTTGGAAGAAGGGAGGTTTGTGACGGCCTGCGGTACCTTTCGTGTGGGCGCGGCGGGACGGCCAAGCCATGTCAGGTCGCCCAAGTGCTAGCAGCGATCGACAAAAAGAGTCGAAGGATGCAAGTCGTCGCTCGTCCGCGCATTTCCCATTACCGCTATTTAGCTGAATGGTCGCCTGAAGACCAGTAATTTGTTGCGACCGTTGCGGAATTTCCCTCACGGCCATGGCTCGACGACGATCAGCACGCATCCCTTCGCGCATTGGAGAATCTCGTCGAAGGAGTCGTACGTGACCTTGAATTCAATGGCGAAGACGGGCCTGCACCGTTCTCCGAGCGTTCCTCTGGTGGCAACCTCCGCGTTGGGGTCTCACCGGCCGAGCACCGGTAACTTGTGGTCGAGGCCCAGAAGCGTGGCGTCTTGTTGGATCGGTTCCGGGGCTCGATCCTGGCTGCCCGGGGCCAACGCTAAGACTTCGAGTGGGAACTGAAGCGCAGGAAACCATGAAGATGGTTGCCTGCGCCTCAGGTAGACGTACTACTCCGTGGAGTTCAACAGATTGGATTCCTTGCGACACCTCAGCGTCTGAAGATCCTGTCCAGGAAAGAGCGAAGCCCGCCGCGGGAACCCAAATGGCCCTCAAGCTCCCACGGATCGGCAGCCGCGTCGGAGAGCGTACCGTCCGCGCCGTAGAGGACATGCTTGGTACCCGGGCCCGGGATCTGGGCACCTGCCAAATTTGGGAGTCCGGGGCTTGACGCCGAACCGTGCAGCGCGGCAGGGCCCATCCTGGAAGTACTACCTGCATTGCCTGCCGAGCGGGGATGTTTGTTTTTCATGTTCATCACCAAGTCCTTTATCCGTACCCTAATTCTAGATTTTTTGTCAGTGTCGGAGCATGGATTCCGACAACATCTTTTGCCATCGGCATCGCGGGCCGCTGGGGCACTGCATCAGTCGTCAGCCCTGGGCGGTTTGATTCCTGCCGGACACAAAGTGAATTGTGAAGCCGAGTCTGGTGAATGTGTCACCGGCCCCAGCGGGAGAAGCCGTAGCGGATGGAGCGGAGGGCGGCTAGTTCCAAATTGAAGGCGAAAGGTGACGGTTCCTTGCGCCATATGACATCTCGAAGTCGATGAAGGGCGGGATTCGGCCCGATGTAACGACGTGAAAGTCGCCAGACGACGTCATGAGGCCTGAGGCAACCGACATATTACGGTCGTGTTTATTCGGCGGAATCAGGCTGTTTGAATCGATGAGTACCCATCCAGAGCGGCCGAGAGACCTGGCTTGTTGACGCCGCAGCAAGTTTACGGAGCAATCCGTGGATAGTGCTTCGGCCAGGACCGATGGAGATCTCGCGATCCCTCCCGCGGCCAGGACCTGCTGGCCATGGGACGGATTGTTTGTCGATTTCTTCGCCACCGAGATTGTTGAAGGAATGCGTTTCATGGAAAACACCAAATCCCACTCGGCATCGTCAGGCCGTGCGCTGCGCGGAGCGATTCTTAAGGGCGCGAGCCTGGCAGCCGCGCTGACCTTGATGGTCACCGGATGCTCGCTGAAGGAACCGGTGGCCACCGCCGCTCCGGTCGCCAGCCAACCAGGCACGGGGGCAGCGGGCGCTCCCGTTGCAGAAGCCGACCCCCTCGCCGGCGTCCCCTCGCTGGAAGGCAAGACTGTTGGAATCGCCGCGAAGGACATTGTCCACGACTACAGCCGCGTTATTTATGAGGAGCTCCAATCCCGAATTGAGGAACTCGGCGGCACGGTGATTGCAACCCAGGCCGAGGCAAAGGACGACAAGCACGTCAGCAACGTGGAAAACCTCGTCACGCAGCAGCCTGATGCGATCATCGTGATCCTCGGTGATGCCCAAACGCTCAGTCCCGCCCTGAAGAAGGTCGACGAGGCCGGGATCGCACTGTTCACCATAGATTTCCAGTCCGAGTACAGCAGCAACAACGTCACCGGCGACAACTGGTGGGTCGGCTCCACCGTTGCCCGCACCCTGGCCGAGGACATCGGGGGCAAGGGCAAGATCCTGGCCTTCAACGGTTTCCCCGGAGTGGCCCCGTGCCGCATCCGCTACAGCGAACTCAAGGTGGTGCTCGAAGACTACCCGGGAATCGAAATCCTGAAGCCCGAGCTTCAGGACAAATACGAAGGCACCATCGAGGATGCCAAGAAGCAGGTCCAGGACCAGCTTCGCAGACTCCCCGCCGGGGAGATCGACGCCATCTGGAGTTGCTGGGACATCCCGCTGATTGGTGCGGCCCAGGCCGTCGATTCGGCAGGCAGGGACGAAATCAAGCTCTACGGCGTCGACGCCGAACCTGGGGCACTTGACCTCATCGCGGACCCGGAAAGCTCCTACACCGTAACCGTTGCGCAGCAGACCAAGGCGATGGCAGCCAAGTCGGCTGCCAACGTTGCCCTCTTGCTCGGCGACCGAGCCGACGAGGTCCCCAACACCAGCTACCTGGCCCCCGTGTTCATCGACAAGTCCAACGTGAATCAGGTGCGCCTTGACCTCGGCATCTAACGTGCCGCTGCTGGAAATGACCGGAATCAACAAGTCGTTCGGTTCCGCGCAGGTCCTCACCGACGTCGACCTCGAGCTCGGTTCCGGGCAGATCCTGGGGCTCGTTGGCGAGAACGGGGCCGGCAAGTCGACACTGATCAAGATCCTCACCGGTCTCTATGCCGCCGACTCAGGCGAGATCCGGCTGGACGGCAACCCCGTGTCCATCGCCAGGCCGGCCGACGCCGAGGAGCTGGGTATCCACGTGATCCACCAGGACCGGCACCTGGCCCCCAGGCTCTCCGTCGCGGAACAGCTGTACCTCGGGCACCGGGACCTCGGCCGCGGCTGGATACGCCGCGGCAACCTGGAACAGAAAGCCGCCTCCGACATCCTGCGCGTCACCGGCCAGCACATCGATGCCTCCCTGCTGGTGGAACGGCTCACAGTTGCCCAGCAGCAACTGCTCCAGATCACCCGGGCGGTGCTTTCCGAACCGCGGGTGCTGATCCTGGACGAGCCAACCGCGCCGCTGGCCTCCGGCGAGGTCGACCAGCTCTTCGGCACCCTGCGCCGACTTCAGGGCGCCGGAGTTGGCATCATCTACATCTCCCACTACCTGCAGGAACTCAACGAGATCACCGAAAAGATCACCGTGCTGCGCAACGGCGGGAACGCCGGGAATGTGTCGCTGCGCGCCGGGGACAGCCTTGAAGACGTGGTCGAGCTGATGGTGGGTCGCAAGGTCGTCGAGTTCGACCACGGGCGGACCCCACGCCGTCCCGATAGCAAGATACCGGCACTTCAGGTCCGTGGACTCAGTGTTCCCGGCGCCCTGCAGGGGCTTGACCTCCAGGTGCTTCCCGGAGAGGTGCTGGCCATCACCGGGCTGGTCGGCTCCGGAGTGGATGTCGTCGCCGACGCCGTCACCGGCACCGCCAAGCGCCACGGGAGTGTTCAGCTGAGCGGCCAACCGGTGCGCGACGTGGCCGGGTTCGTTGCCAACGGCGGGGCCTATGTGCCCTCGAATCGCCGCCGCGACGGCATCTTCGTGCGAAACACCGTGGCGGAAAACCTGTCAGTGGCGCGCTTGCGCAACGTTTCGAAACTCTTGGGATTCATTGCCCCCGCGCTGGAGACGAGGCTTGCAAGGAAATACATCGAGCAGCTCGACATTCGCCCGGCCAGCGGTTCGGCCATCGCCGGGAACCTTTCCGGGGGAAACCAGCAAAAAACGGTGCTGGGCAAGTGGCTGGCCGCCGACGCGTCGGTGCTGGTGCTTGACCAGCCCACCTCCGGTGTCGACGTCGGCAGCCGTGCCCAGATCTACGCCCAAATCAATGAGCTCGTCGAGGCCGGAGCCGCCGTGCTGGTGGTGACTGTGGACCTGGAGGAACTCATCGGCATCGCCGACCGGACCTTGGTCCTTTACCGCGGAAAGGTCGCCGCGGAACTTTCCGGACCCGAGGTCACCACCGACCGGATTCTGGCGATCGCCTCGGGAGCCGCCTCGGCTCCAGGCCAGGCCCAATCCACCCCCGAAACCCTGAATGCGAGGCAGTACGCATGAGCGTCACCACGCTGGACCCCATCCGTCCGGGCGCCGGGGCCGCCGCCCCGCGCAGGCGCCCCGCACTAATCACCTGGGCCGGTTATGCCGCCGTGGTCCTCATTCTGGGTTTCTTTGCCCTTGGGTCGCCGCACTTCCTGCAGTGGGAGAACGTGTCCTCGGTGCTGAACCAGGCAGCAGTCTTCGGGATCGCCGGCATTGGCTTGGCCATCGTGATCGTCACCGGTGGCGACGACGTCCTGGAGGGCGGCATCGACCTTTCCATCGGGGCCACCGCCGGGCTTGCCGGGACCGTCACGGCCGTTTCCGTCGCGGCAGGCACCGGAGCCACGGCCGCCGTGCTCACGGGTCTGGCAGTTGCCGCGGCGCTGGGTGCTGTCAATGGAGCTGCCATCATCTTGGGCCTGCGGCCGCTGCTGGCAACGCTGGCGACCATGGGCATTGCCACGTCCCTGGAACTGGTGGTCAGCGACAACCTCAAGATCGCCCTCGATGGCGGAGCCTTCCTGTGGCTGCGCCAGGGAACCTTCGCCGGCCTGCCGGCCGCCGTCGTGGTGCTGGTTGCGGCCACCGTGCTTGCCTGGTGGGCGCTGGGCAAGACAGCCTGGGGCGTCAACAGCTACGCGGTGGGGCAAAACGCCACCGCTGCCTCGATCGCCGGGCTGTCCCCGGCACGCTACCGCTTCTCCAGCTACGTCATCAGTGGCGTATTGGGCGGCATCGCCGGGGTATTGCTGGCCTCTCGGCTCTCCGCCGCCGTCCCCGGCATCGGCGGGCAGATCCTGCTGGACATCATCTTGGTGGCCTACATGTCCACCGTCTTCTCCCGCCGGCTCGTGGTCAATATCCCCGGCACCGTCGTCGCCGCGATCTTCGTCGCCGGGCTGGCCAACGGGCTAACCCTGCTGGGGGTTGCCAGCCAGTGGGTCGGCGCAGCCAAGGGCCTGTTGATCCTGCTGGTGCTCGCCGTCGTCGTTGTCCGAGGAAGGAACACCGCATCATGACCCTCATTCAACAATCCCCACCGTTGCTGCCCACGCCACCGACACCGCAGGGCAACCCCGGGCCCGCTCCCGGCCGGGAGCGGCGCCGGGTCGGAGCCATCGCACCGCGGCTGATTGCCCCGGTGGCCCTGGCCGCGATCCTGCTCGGCTTCGGCATGCTGTCCCCGGTCTTCCTGACTGCAGGGAACCTGGCCGGCGTACTGGGCCAGATGGCCATCCTGTCGCTGGTGGCCATCGGGATGACCATCGTGGTCCGTGCCGGCGGCATCGACCTGTCCATCGGAGTCGCCGTGGACCTGGCCGCGCTTGCGTCCGCGGCGTTGATCGCCGACGGATACCGTGCCTGGGTCGCCATCGCGGCCGGTTTGCTCTTTGGACTGCTGGTCGGCGCCGTCAATGCAGCACTGATCGTGGGCCTGCGCATCCCGCCGTTCCTGGCCACGCTGAGCGTCTGGTTCATTGGCACCAGCGTCCAGCAACTGCTCACCGGCGGTGGAGCCCCCATCTACCTGTCCAAGCCCCGCGTGCCGATCGAGTTCGCCCTGCTTGGCCGCGGTTATCTGGTGGACGTGGACGGGGTGATCGTCAGCGCCGCGCTCGTTGCCCTGGTCATCGGCGTGCTGCTCGGGGCGACCCGCTGGGGCCGCACCGTGACGGTCACCGGCGAGCAGCCCACCGCGGCGCGCATCTCCGGGCTGCGGATCAACCGCATCACGGTCTCGGCCTATCTGCTCTGCTCCCTGGTTGCGGGGTTCGCCGGAGTCATCCTGGCCTCACGGACCAATGGGTTCGTGCCCGGATCCGGGCAGGCATACCTGATGGATGCCATCGGCGCGGTTTTCATCGGGGCGACGCTTTCCCGCTTCTCACGCGTCTCGGTGCCCGGGACGCTCATCGGCGTGCTGATCTTCGCTCTGCTGAGCAACGGGATGAACCTCGTGGGGCTCTCCTTCTTCTGGCAGGGACTGGGCCGCGGCGTCGTGCTGTTGGCCATCCTCCTGCTCGGTGTGCTGCTTTCCCGAAGCGTCCCGGCCGGAACCGGGATCCTGGCCCGGCTATTGACCAGGCCGTCACCCCGCAACGCAACCCAGAGCACCGACTAGGAAGAAGCCCCACACGCCATGGCACAACGCATTTCCCTCAATGCCTTCGACATGACCACCCCGACCCACCAGAGCCCCGGGCTCTGGCGCCACCCGGAAAATCAGGCGGATACCTACAACACCCTCGAATACTGGACTTCCCTGGCAAAGACCCTCGAGGCCGGCGGCTTCGACGCCCTCTTCCTGGCCGACGTGCTGGGAATCTACGACGTCTACCAAAACTCCAGCGCCCCGGCACTGCTGGACGCCGACCAGGTCCCGCTGAACGACCCGTTCATGCAGGTCTCCGCGATGGCGGCGGTGACCAAGAACCTCGGGTTCGCGGTGACCAGCGCGCTGACCTACGAACAGCCCTACGCACTGGCCCGCAAGTTCTCCTCGCTTGACCACCTCACAGGCGGGCGCATCGGCTGGAACGTTGTCACCAGCTACCTCGAATCCGCCGCGCGGAACCTGGGCTACACGCGCCAGCTGGGACACGACGAGCGCTACGACCTCGCCGATGAATTCATGGAGGTCGTCTACAAGCTCTGGGAGGGTTCGTGGGAGGATGGCGCCGTCGTCAAGGACAGGGAGCGCGGAATCTACACCGACCCCTCCAAGGTGCACCCGATCAACCACGACGGCACGTACTACAAGGTGCCCGGAATCCACCTCTCCGAGCCCTCGGTGCAGCGCACCCCTGCCATCTTCCAGGCGGGGGCATCCTCACGCGGCAGGCGCTTCGGCGCCACGCACGCCGAAGGGATCTTCCTGAACTCGATCAACACCACCGTCACACGCCGGCAAACCGAGGCAATCCGCGACGAACTCGAGCTGGTCGGCCGACCGCGCGATGCGGCCAAGCTCTACGCGCTGGTCACCACCGTGGTCGCCGACTCGGATGCCAAGGCCGAGGCGCTGTACCGCGAATACCAGTCCTTTTCCTCCCGCGAGGGCGCCATGACCTTCTACGGAGGCTGGTCGGGCCTGGATTTGAGTAAGTACGCCGGCGAGGACGAACTGAAGTACATCGACACCAATGCTGCGCGCTCCGCGCTGTCGATCTTCACCACCGCGGATGCCACCAAGTCGTGGACGCCGAATGCGATCGCCGACTACCTGGGCATCGGCGGCATCGGCCCTGTCTTTGTCGGTTCAGCCGAGACCGTTGCCGATGAGGTGGAGCGCTGGGTGGACGAATCGGGGCTCGACGGCATCAACCTGGCTTACGCCGTGACCCCCGGGTCCTTCGAGCAATTTTCCGACCTGGTGGTCCCGGAACTGCGCAAGCGCGGACGCGCCTGGGATGGCTACGAAGGTTCCACGCTGCGCGAGTACGTGGCCGGGCAGGGCAACACCAAGGTCGCCGACACCCACCCGGCGGCAGCCTACCGCGGCGCCTATGCGGACAAGCCCTCCGCAGCCGAGGCCGCGGCCAGCGCCACCCCCGAGGCCGTCCTGGCCTCGAACCACTCCTAGGAAAGAGGCAAGCACATGAGCACAAGCACCGAGACCCTGCGCCGCACCCCCTGGAGCGGGCACGCCGACGAGGCGGAGATCGCCCACTGGAGCGCCATCGCCCAATCGGTGGCCGACACCCTTGCCACTGATGCCCTGGCCCGGGACCGCGCCAACGCGACACCCCATGCGGAGACGGAATTGCTGCGCTCCTCAGGCCTGCTGGATCTGCTGGTCCCGGCGGAGTTCGGCGGTGGCGGAGGACACTTCGAGTCCTCCTTCCACGCCGTGCGGATCCTGGCCACCGCCGACGGCTCGATCTCCCAGCTACTGGCCTATCACTACTTCAACCAGGCGGGCATCGGCTTCTACGCGGCCCCGGAGGACCAGCCGGCCTGGTGGCGCCGCACTGTGGAGGGCGGCTGGCTCTGGGGCGACTCGGTGAACCCCGTGGACCCCACCCTGGTGCTCACCGAAGAGGGCGAGGGCTACCGGCTGAACGGGTTCAAGCGCTTCTCCACCGGCTCCGGGGTGGGCGAGGTCATCATCGTCAACGCCGTCATCCAAGGCGGAACCAACGACGGCAAGGTGCTGGCCTTCGTGCTGGACACCGGGCGGGAGGGCCTGGAGCTGGTGGGAGACTGGGACCACCTCGGCCAGCGGCTGACGGCCTCGGGCTCGGTGCGGTACACCGATGTCGCGGTGTTGCCCGAGGACATCCTCGGGCCGGTCACCGACGAGCCCATCGCCTCGCTGTTGACGCCGGGGGTGCAGTTGGGCTTCGGCAACTTCTACCTCGGCGTCGCCCAGGGCGCGCTGGCCAAGGGCAGGGAACTGCTGCTGGCGCGCAAGAACGCCTGGTTCCTCTCAAACGCCGAAAGCTATGCGCACGACGTGGTCTTCCAGCGCGCCATCGGGGAACTGAAGGCCCGCACAGCAGCGGTTGAGGCGCTCGCCGAGAAGCTGAACCGACGCTTCGATACCGAGGTCGCCCGGTCCAACGAGCTGACGGCCGAGCAGCGCGGGGACTACGCCATCGCCATCGCCGAGCTGAAGGTGGTGGCCACCGAGACCGGCATCGAGGTCGCCAACCGCATTTATGAGGTCACCGGCGCCAGCTCGACGGCCAATTCCGTGGGCCTCGACCTCTTCTGGCGCAATGTGCGCACCCACACCCTGCACGACCCGGTCGACTACAAGAAAATCGAGGTCGGCGCCCACTTCCTGCATGGAGAGCTGCAACCGCTCTCGCTCTACACCTAAGCCCCGTCCCGCTTTCCTTCCCATACAAAGGAGTCCAACCATGACCACCACATCCCTGAACCGCAGCCGGCTCGAGCAGCTTTCGGCACGCTTCGCCCCGCTCTTCGCCGACATCGCCGCCGGTGCCTCGGAGCGCGACCGCACGGGGTCACTTCCCCGCGAACAAGTCGCGGCATTGGCCGACGCCGGGTTCGGTGCGGTTCGCGTTCCCGAATCCCACGGAGGTGCCGGGGCCACGCTGCCCGAGCTTTTCGAGCTGCTCACCGAGCTAGCCGCGGCAGACCCCAACATCACCCAGGCGCTGCGCAGCCACTTCGCCTTCGTGGAGGACCGGCTCGTCGCCGTCCCCGGCGCCGAACGCGACGCGTGGCTGGCGCGCTTTGTCGCCGGCGAGCTGGTAGGCGGTGCCTGGACCGAGATCGGGACCGTGACCGTGGGCGAGGTGAATACCAAGGTCAGCCCCGACGACACCGGCGGGTTCGTGGTCAACGGGACCAAGTACTACTCGACCGGGTCGATTTACGCCGACTGGATCGACACCTACGCCCAGCGCACCGACACCGGCAGCCGGGTCATTGCGGTAGTCAACGCCCATCAACCCGGGGTACAGCTGGAGGACGACTGGGACGGATTCGGCCAGCGCACCACCGGCACCGGGACCTCCACCTACACCGACGCCATCGTCACGGCGCAGAACCTCATCGAATTCGACACCCGGTTCAAGTACCAGACTGCCTTCTACCAGGAGGTGCTGCTGGCGGTGCTGGCGGGAACGGCACGCGCCGTCGAACGCGAATTCGCCGCAGAGCTGGCCGCGCGCAAGCGCACCTTCAGCCACGCCGCGGCCAACGTCGCCGGTGAAGACCCGCAGCTGCTGCAAATCGTCGGTGAGGTATCCGCCGCCGCATTCGTCGCCGCCGGCGCGGTGGAACGCGTGGCGGATTCCCTGCAGCGCGCCTACGCAACCGCCGTCGCGCTCCACGCCGGGGACGCCACGGCGCAGGAGGACGAAGCGGCCAACGACGCCGCGGAACTCGCCTCGGCCCAGGCGCAGGTGGCACTGACCCCGCTGGTCCTGAACGCCGTGACCCACGCCTTCGATGCGCTGGCTGCCTCGGCCACCAGCACCGCCAAGAACCTGGACCGCCACTGGCGCAACGCCCGCACCGCCGGCAACCACAACCCCTGGGTCTACAAGGCCCGCCTGGTGGGGGATCACTCCGTCAACGGCGCTGCCCTGCCGCGGGTCTGGGCCATCGGCGCGTCAAAAAGGGCGTAGCCGGCCGGCGCGGCCTTCGGACTCAGCGCGACCAGTAATAGGGCGTGGTCGTGGAGACCTTGAGCAGGCCGGAGCGTTCCAGGATGGGTCGCGAGTACTCCGTCGAGTCACTGTGGACCAGCTTCTTGCCCACCGCCAACGCCGACCGCGCCCGCGCAGCCGTCAGGGCGCGGTAGATGCCGCGTCCGCGGTAGGCCCGGAGGGTGGAGCCGCCCCAGATGCCGACAAAGTCGGTGTCGGGCACGGGCTCGAGCCGGCCCGCGCCGACCATGCGCCCGTCGGTCTCGGCCACCCACAGCTCCATGCCGTCGTTGCGCGCCAGTCGGTTGATGAGTGCATCGGCAAGACGGGTGTTTGAGGGGTTGCCGAAGGCCTGCTCGACCATCTCGCTCATGATCCGTACATCGGAATCGCTGGTGATCCGCCGCAGGCCGACCCCGTCCGGGGTCGGGACATCTTTACATAATCCTTCGAGGGCTCCGATCATGATCGATTCTGGCTCGTGGGGCAGGAATTCATTGGCCAACAGTGCCTCGTGCAACCCCGGTGCATGATCGTGCCCCCGGCTTTTCCACTCGATGCCGGCGATCGTCGGATCCTTGCGGAAATGGTCGAGCGCCCGGCCAACGAGTGTGGCGATTCCGACTTTGTCAACGGATCCCAGATCCCTGTACGTCACGAAGCCGCGCCCTCCGGCGAACGTCACCAGGCGCAGTGTGTCCAGCAGGTCAACCCGGATCGCGCTGGGCGTTTCGGCGTCCGTGCGGAGCTGGTCGTCGTAGGCCTCGAGGTATTTCGCATGGTCAGTCACCGGTTTAATGCTGTCAGGGCGGTTGGTCGGGCACAACCCCCATTGGGCGGCGGGAAAACCGGACGCGAGTAGCTCCACATCGAGTCCCGGGGGTTCGTGGACGGTTGTGCAGACTGGCGGATTCGGCATGCAACTTCGCTGAAACGCATGTTTGGTGTTTTCAGGGCAGCCTTTCTGGCCAATCGCTGGGAAGATCTTCACTTCTTCGCGTACCCTGAAAATGTGAGCACCCCCACATGGAACCGGCCCGCAACGTCGGACAAGAGCATCCTGTCGCCCGAAGACGCCGAGCAATTGGACATCATCTCCCTCGGCCGCCGGATCCGACACCTGCGCAAGGCCAAGGCCATGACCCTCGATGACCTGTCAGAGGCCGTGGGCACAGCGCCCAGCCAACTGTCGCTGATGGAAAATGGCAAGCGCGAGCCAAAGCTCAGCATGCTCAAGTCGCTCGCCGCCATCTTCGGCGTCGGGTTGGACGAGCTGCTCGGTGCCGCACCTCCCACGCGGCGCGCGGCACTGGAAATCGAGCTGGAGCGCGCCCAGCGCGGACCGCTCTACCAGTCGCTGGGACTGCCCAAGGTGCGCATCTCCTCTCGGACGCCCATGGACGTGCTCGAATCCCTGGTCGGGTTGCAGGGGGAGCTGGAACGGCGACTCAACGAGCAATCCGCCACCCCCGAGGAAGCGCGCCGCGCCAACGCGGAGCTGCGCGGCGAGATGAAGGCACGCAACAACTATTTTCCGGCGATCGAGAAGGAAGCCGCGGCCGTGCTCAAGGCCATTGGCCACACCACCGGTCCGCTCTCACACCACCAGGTAGCCGACATCGCCGCGCACCTGGGGTTCTCCCTGCACAACGTCTCGGACCTGCCGCACTCCACCCGCTCGGTCACCGACCTGAAGAACATGCGGGTCTACCTCACCCAGTCCCAGCGTTCGGAGCATTCCACGCGTTCGGTGCTGTTGCAGGCCTTCGGACACCACGTGCTGGGCCACGCCACCCCGTCCGACTATGCCGAGTTCCTGCGCCAGCGCGTGGCCACCAACTACTTTGCGGCCTCCCTGATGATGCCGGAAAAGGCCACCGTGGATTTCCTGCAACACGCCAAGAGCGCGCGCGAGCTCGCCGTCGAGGACATCCGGGACGCCTTTGCGGTCTCCTACGAGACCGCCGCCCACCGCTTCACCAACCTGGCCACCGAGCACCTGGGCATCACGGTGCATTTCCAGAAGGTGCACGAGTCCGGCATCATCCACAAGGCCTACGAGAACGACGGCGTGAACTTCCCGATGGACCACATCGGTGCCATCGAGGGGCAGTCGGTGTGCAGGCACTGGACCAGCCGCGAGGTCTTCGACGTGGCCGACCAGTTCAGCGCCTACAACCAGTACACGGACACGACGGTCGGCACCTTCTGGTGCACCGCGCGGACCGAGCGTTCCAACACCGGGAAGTTCTCGCTGAGCATCGGGGTGCCCTACGTGCACGTGAAGTGGTTCCGTGGCCGCGACACCACCGAGCGCTCCGTATCCACCTGCCCGGACGAGTCCTGCTGCCGCCGCCCGCCGCTGGAGCTGCAGCAGCAGTGGGCGGGCCAGGCCTGGCCCAGCGCCCGCGCCCAGACGCATCTGTTGGCGGCCATGCCACAGGGTGCCTTCCCTGGCGTGGACGAGACCGAGGTGTATTCCTTCCTGGCGCAGCACTCGATGGACAAATAGTGCGCCGCGTCACAGGTGCGTCATTCTTTCCGCCCTGCCCCGCGAACTGGTAGGCATAAGGGGGAAAACCCGAATCTACTCCCAATGAAGGGGGGAAGCCCACGCCATGAGGTATGTCGTTGGCTGCACCGAGGACAAGCGCGGGCGTGAGGCAATCTCCCTGGCACTGGCGCTGTCCAGGTCGTTGGCGGCTCCCACGCATGCCGAGATCGATCTGGTCCACATCCTTCCCGGCGTCCCGCCGGCCGCTGCAGCCACCCGCAGCGAACGCGTCTACCAGGAGTTCCTGGAGCAGACAGCCCAAAAATGGATGGACCGGGCGCTGGCGCTGGTGCCCTCGAGCATGGTTGCGCGGACCCACATTCGTTTTGCCGCATCGATGGCCGAAGGGCTGCTCGAGGCGGTGTCGGCGTTCAAGGCGGACCTGGTGGTGGTGGGAGCAGCGAGCACCGGGCCGCTGCGCCGGTTCACCGTCGGCTCCGTGGCCAACGCCCTGCTGCATTCCTCGCCGGTCCCGGTGGCGCTGGCACCCTCGGGCTACCTCCCGCCGCGGGAAATCACCCGCATCACCTGTGCGCTGGGCACCCGCACCGGGGCCGATTCGGTCCTGGAGGCCGCGGTGGATTCCGCCGCAGTCCGCCACGTTCCGCTGCGGCTGATCTCGCTGGTGGCCATGGACGGCGAAAAGCACCACGGCGACCGGATCGAGGCGGCGCGCGAGCACGCCCGGCAGACCCTCGAGACGGCCATCGCGGGCGTGCGGAACCGGACGATTGTCACCGCCGACGTCGCCCAGGGCCGCTCGACAGAGGCCGCGGTGGATGCCCTTGACTGGGACGAGTCAGAAATCGTCCTGCTCGGCTCCAGCCGCCTGGCGGAGCGGAGCCGGATCTTCCTGGGGTCCACCGCGAACAAGATGCTGCGTGCCCTGCCGGTGCCCATTGTGGTCATCCCGCGCTTCTACGTCCCGGTACCTGCGGGCGCCAACCATGGCCACGTCTAGGAACCCGCGCCCCGCCAACCCCGCAGACTTGCCGGAACCCCGCGAAGGGGTCAGGGCTCCGATCGCGGTGTCGGCCGGGTCGGGGGAGCCGCTGTACCGGCAGCTGCGGCAGGCGCTGGAGCACCAGATTCTCGTAGGCACCCTGGTGCCGGAGCAGCCCCTGCCCTCGTCGCGCGAGATGGCCCGGGAGCTCGGTCTTTCGCGCAACACCGTCAATGCTGCCTACCAGGAGCTGCTGGCCTCGGGCATGATCGAGTCCCGGTCGCGCCGCGGCTACTTCATCAACATCCAGATGCTGCGCAACCGCGAGCTCGGCCGCGCCGCCGCCACGGCGGAGGGGTCGGCCGTCGACTGGTCCCGGCACATCCGCCCGCGCGAGGATGCCGGGATGCCGGAGATCACCAAGGTCCGCAACTGGTCGAGCCACCCGTACCCGTTCGTGGCCGGGCAGGTCGACGAGCGCGACTTCCCGCGCCTGGCCTGGTCCCGGGCACTGCGCGACGCCATGGACGCACCACACCTCTTCTACTCGCTGCGCGACTCGGTGGACGAGGACGACCCGTACCTTCTCGAGGTGCTGTGCAAGAGGGTCCTCCCGGCCCGCGGCATCCAGGCCCGGCCGGAAAACATCCTCATCACCGCCGGCTCCCAACAGGGGCTGGACCTTCTGGCGCAGACCATGATGGGCCGCGACACCGTGGTCGGGGTGGAGAACCCCGGGTATGTCGATGCCCGGCACACCTTCGCGCGCACCGGTGCCACGCTGCGTCCGTTGGAAGTCGACGAGCACGGCCTGGTGCCACCCGCGGACTTCGGGGACCTTGACCTGCTCTATCTCACCCCTAGCCACCACAGCCCCACCAACGTCACCCTCTCGGGCAGCCGCCGCCAGCAAATCCTCGCGAGCACCCGCGACGCCGGGGCACTGATCATCGAGGACGACTACGATTCCGAGTTTCGCTACCGCGGCAAGCCCACCCCGGCGCTGAAGGCGCTGCCGAATTCCGGGCACGTCATCTACCTCGGATCCTTCACCAAGTTCCTGGCCCCGGGGCTGCGCATGGGCTACCTGGTGGCCGAGGCGGAGCTGATCACCGAATTGCGGAACCAGCGGCGCTACAAGATCCGGCACATCCCCGGCCATCCCCAGCGCGCCATGGCGCTGCTGATCGAATCGGGCCAGTACCACCGCACCATTTCGAGGCGCCGCACCCAATTGCAGCGCAAGTGGCAGGTGCTCACCGAGGCGCTGGAGGAATTCGTGCCCTTCAAGGTCGTTGCGCCTCCGGGCGGGGTCAGCGTCTGGATCACCGGCCCCGCGGACCTGGACTGCGTGGAATTGGCGGCCGAGGCGCTGAAGGCAGGAATCGTCATCGAGCGCGGGGACGTTTTTTACGATGATCCAGGAGCCAACCGGAACCACTTCCGCCTGGGATTCGCCGCCATCAAGCTCGAGGCCATCCGGCCGGGCATCAGGGAACTGGGCCGCGTCATTGCCGGGCTCTCCGGGCTCACCGGGCGGCAGGGAGAGGCTCCTTCACGTCCTGTGGACCCATTGAACCCTGCCCGATCTGGATCTGTGCCGAACGGCGCACCTGCAGAACAGTTGTAGCTAGCGCGGGCATTTTGCCGCCCGCCGCCCCCTGCCCGCGCACCGGCGCACCCCACCAACGACAAGGACGTCGCAATGAATCCCTCCAGCACGCTCGAAAACAACCAGGCCCCCGGGCCGCAGACGGCCCTCGGCGCGGTGCCGCAGCGGGCAGCCTTCATCGAAACGGCGGCCATCACCGCCAACGTGCGGGCGCTGCGGAAGGTCGCCGCCGGCGTCCGGCTGCTGGCGGTGCTCAAGGCCGACGGCTACGGACACGGCATCGTGCCCGCCGCCCGCGCAGCCCTCGAAGGCGGAGCCGACTACCTGGGCACCGCCGTGCTCGAGGAGGCCTTCGCCGTGCGGGAAGCCGGGATCGACGCCCCGCTCTTCTCCTGGCTGGCGGCGCCCGGCGCACCCTACGCCCGGGCCATCGCCGAGGACATCGAACTTGCCGCGTATTCGGTGGGGCAATTGCGGGAGATCGCTGACGCCGGAATCGGGGCCGGCGGCGTTCCCCGGATCCACCTGAAGATCGACACCGGGATGTGGCGCGGCGGGGCAACGCCCGCCGACTGGCCGGCATTGTGCACGGCGGCCCGGGCGCTGGAAGCCGCCGGACGGATCCGGGTGGTGGGAGTCTGGTCCCACCTGGCCTGCGCCGATGAGCCGGGGCACCCTTCGGTGGCTGCGCAACTGCAGGTCTTCAGGCACGCCATCGACACGGCCAGGTCCCTGGGGCTGGACCCCGCGCTGTGCCACATCGCCAACTCCGCAGCGACCCTCGCCACCCCGGAGGCGCACTTCGACATGGTCCGCACCGGGATCGCCGTCTACGGGGTGAACCCGCTCCCCGAATCCGAACGCACCCACTGCCCCCGGCTGCGGCCGGCCATGTCCCTGGGCGCTGCCGTTGTGCAGACCAAGCGCGCCCCGGCCGGCGCCGGGATCTCCTACGGCCACACCGAATCCACGCAAGGGGAGACCACGCTGGCGGTCGTTCCGCTGGGCTACGCCGACGGCGTCTTCCGCAGCGCCAGCTCGGTGGGTCCCGTCCAGGTCGGTGGCGTGCGCTACCGCGTCCTGGGCCGGGTCTGCATGGACCAATTCGTCATCGACGTGGGCGACGACGACGTCTCGGCCGGGGACGCGGCGCTGCTCTTTGGCCCCGGGGATGCCGGGGAGCCGCACGTCGAGAAGTGGGCGGAGGCCTCCGGCACCATTCCGTACGAGATCCTGACCCGCGTGGGGACCAGCGTGCCGCGGATCTACGTGTAGCCCCAACCTCTGGTACCTAAAAAGGGAAGCCGATTTGGTTCTGGGAAAGGGCCCAGCATGGGGGCAGAGTGATACACACCACACGGCAACGTCGGGTGGCGCGGGGATCCCCGGGGCAAGGAAGCGCCCGCGGACCCGACAGGAAAACCTTGAATGGAGGGGTCTCGTGACCAACTCAGATATCCGCAATCGTGCTCAGCGGCATCTCTACCCGCACTTCACCACAGGCCAGGTGTGGAACGACCCGAACCTGCCCATCATCACCCGGGGCGAGGGAAGCTACCTTTTTGACGAGGACGGCAACAAGTTCCTCGACGGACTGGCAGGGCTCTTCTGCGCCAACATCGGCCACGGCCGCCAGGACATTCCCAAGGCCGCGTACGAGCAGATGTCGCGCTTGGCCTACTGGACCAACTGGGGCTCGGCCCACCCGGCGGCCGTGGATGCCGCCACGCTCATCGCCGGGCTGGCCCCGGGGGACCTCGACGTCGTCTTCTTCGTGAACTCCGGTTCCGAGGCCGTCGAGTCGGCCATCAAGTTTGCCCGGCAGTACCACCGCGGGCAGGGCGAACCCGAGCGCACCAAGATCATCGCCCGCAACATGGCCTACCACGGCACCACCCTTGGCGCCCTGGCCGTCACCGGGATCCCCGCCTACAAGGAGGCCTTCGGCACCCTGATGCCCGGCGTCTTCCACGTCCCGAACACCTTGGGAGAGGTCATCCCGGAAGGCGGATCCGCCGCGGACCTGCCCTCGATCCAGGCGATCCGCGAGGTCATCGCCCGCGAAGGCGCCCACACCATCGCCGCGCTCTTTGCCGAGCCGGTGCAGAACTCCCGCGGCGCACTGGTCCCGCCGGCCGGCTACTGGCAGGAACTGCGCTCCATCTGCGACGAGCACGGCATCCTGCTGGTCGCCGACGAGGTCATCACCGGCTTCGGCCGCCTCGGCGAATGGTTCGGCAGCATCAAGTACGACGTGGTCCCGGACCTGATCACCTTCGCCAAGGGCTCCACCTCCGGCTACGCGCCGCTGGGCGGGGTCATTATCCGCAAACCGCTGGCCGACGCCATGCTCTCCTCGCCATTGGCGGGCATCTTTACCCACGGCGCCACCTGGGGAGGCCACCCGGTCTCCACCGCGGTGGCGGTGGCCAACATGACCGCGCTCAAGGAAGAAGGCATCGTGGGCAACGTCCGGAGCCTGGAACCGTACTTCCAGAACGGACTGGACAAGATCGTCTCGGCGCACACCAGCATCAAGGAATACCGCGGGACCGGATTCTTCTACGCCATCGAGCTCACCGGCAACCGGGAAACCGGACGCGAGCTCACGGCCGAGGAATCCAAGGACCTGCTGACCAGGGTAATGCCCAAGGCCATGCGCGAGGTCAACCTGATCACCCGCCCGGACAACCGCGGCGCCACCATGCTGGTGCTCTCCCCGCCCCTGGTCGCCGACCAGGACGTGCTCGATGACTTGCTGGACAAGGTCCACCACGTGATGAGTGCCGCCGACAGCTACCTCAAGTCGCCGGCCGTCACCCTGGCCGCGGTCTAGCGGACAAGGGGAGGAAATCGTCCCATGGCCATCGCAACGGTGAGACCCGCGGGTGTCGACGAAAAAATCCTGGCCCGATTCCTGGCAGGCCCGGACCAAGGTTCCCGCGGACCGGTCATCCTTGCCGACGGGCACGATCCGCGGGCCATTGCCGCCGCCGGGGTGCTGGGCGAGATCGGCGTGGAGACCATCTTGGTGGGGGAGGGCGATTGCATCAAGGCGGTTGCGCTCGCCGAAGGGGTCACGTTCACCGATGCCACCACCGTCCTGTGCGTGGCCGAGCTGCGCGACAGTGCCGCCGGGACGCTCCTGGCGGGCAAGGTCGCGGACCTCGGCCCCGCCAGGACCGCCGGGTGGATGGATGACCCATTGTTCCTGGCGGTCGCGGCGGTTCCGGCGGGGCTGGCCTCGGCCGCCGTCGCCGGTGCCACCCGGCCCACCGCCGACGTGCTGCGAGCGGCACTGCGCGTGGTGGGCACGGACCCGGGCACCGGAAGCATCTCCTCCTCCTTCCTGATGCGGCTGGCCGACGGGCGCTATGTGGGATACGGCGACTGCGCCGTCATCCCGACGCCCGACGCCACCCAATTGGCGCACATCGCCCGCGCCACGGCACGGACTTTCGCCATCCTCACCGGCGAAGAACCGGCCGTCGCCATGCTCTCCTTTTCCACCGCCGGATCCGCGGAGCACGAAAGCATTTCCACGGTCCGCGCGGCAACCGCCCTGGCCCGGGCGGCCGAGCCAACACTGAGCATCGACGGGGAACTGCAATTCGACGCCGCATTGCTCGAATCGGTGGCCGCGTCCAAGGCCCCAAGCTCAACGGTGGCCGGACACGCAAATGTCTTCATCTTTCCCAACTTGGCGGCCGGAAACATCGGGTACAAGATCACCCAAAGGCTCGCCGGGGCACAGGCCTACGGGCCGATCCTGCAGGGGCTGGCCGCGCCGGTCAACGACCTCTCCCGCGGCGCAAGCGTCGCGGACATCGTCAACGTTTCACTCATCAGCATGTTGCAATCCCAGAAATCTTGATCCACTGGTCCCGCCCCTGCCTGGGCGGCCGGTCTTCGCAAGCGGTGGCATCGCCGCCACCACCCGAGAACGAGGTTAAAATGAAAGCCACAACAGACAAGACGGTGGTTACCCCCATGGCATCGGCATCGGCAGGTCCGGACAACGGTCAGCCCGAGCGCATGGAAAAAACACTCAAGGCCCACTGGGTCTGGGCCATTGCCCTGGGCTCCGCCGTGGGTTGGGGTGCGTTCATCCTCCCCACCGACTGGCTGGCCATGGGAGGACCGCTCGGAGCGGTCTCCGGCTTCCTGATCGGTGGCGCACTGATGGTGCTCATTGCCGTCAGCTACGGGTTCCTGATCAAGTCATTTCCCGTCTCCGGCGGCGAACTGGCCTTTGCCCTGGTTGGCTTCGGGCGGACCCACGCCTTCTTCTGCGGCTGGTTCCTGACCCTTGGCTACACCTGCATCGTGGCCCTTAACGCCTCGGCGCTGGCCCTGCTCTTCCGCAAGCTCATGCCGGACGTGGTCCAACAGGGATACCTATACACCGTGGCAGGTTTCGACGTGTACATCGTCGAGGTGCTCATCTCCATGACCGCCCTGGCGGTTTTCGCCTACCTCAACATCCGCGGCACCGCCCTCTCCGGCCGCATCCAGTTCATCGCCTGCGTCATCATGCTCGTAGCCGTGGCCTGCATCCTGGTGGCGGTCATCGCCAGCCCGCAGGTCCTCTTCTCCAACGCGCTTCCGGCCTTTCCGGAGGGCGTGAACCCGGTCGCGGCGATCGCCGCCATTGTTGCCATCGCCCCCTGGGCCTTCATCGGTTTCGACAACGTGCCGCAGGCGGCAGAGGAATTCGACTTCCCGCCGGCCAAGGCCATGAAGCTGATCGTGCTGGCACTGCTGGCCGCAGCCCTGCTCTACGCGGCCATGATCGCCGCCGTCGCCATGGCCGCCCCGTGGGAGGCCCTCGTGGCCGGCGACTCGGCCTGGGGAACCGCGGACGCATTGACCGGAGTGCTGGGCGGATCCGGCCTGCTGCTGCTGACCATCGGCATCACCATGGGCGTGAGCACCGGCCTGAACGGCTTCTACGTCTCGGCCAGCCGCATCCTGCTGGGCATGGGCCGGGCGCAGATGGTCCCGAAGATGTTCGCCCGCTTGCACCCCAAGTACAAGACCCCATACGTCGGCGTCATCTTCGTCGGGTCCGTCTGCCTGATCAGCCCGTGGTTCGGCCGCGCGGCATTGACCTGGGTCGTGGACATGTCCGCGGTGGGCGTGACGGTGGCCTACCTCTACACCTGCCTGTGCGCGTTCAAGATCTTCCGCCCGACCAACTCCATCGAGCGCCCCGGAGACCTCGAGGGCACCCGCTCCACCTCCAAGAAGGTGCTCAGCGCGCTGGGTGCCGTGACGGCCCTCGTCTTCATGGGGCTGCTGCTGGTCCCGGGTTCCCCGGGCGTGCTGGGCAAGGAATCCATGACGGCGCTGGTCGTCTGGACCTTGCTGGGCGTCGTATTCTTCCTGATGCGCCGCAGGCACAACAAGACCCTCACCGACGAACAGGTCGACATCCTGGTGCTGGGTGCCCCGCGCCCGGAAGGCACCAAACTGAAGTCCGGCACCCCGGCCGTGACGCCCGGAGCCTGATTAGCGGGCAGAATTGTCAACGTACCCACCACATTGATCGTGGTGCGTCCGCAGCCCCCGACGGGAGAATACTCCCGGGTGCGTGCGGCCGCACCACGGCAATGTCATTCTTCGAAGGAGCCACCTTCATGGTGCACCAAACACATGAGCCGGCAGTGCAGCCTCCGGCCGGGAGCAGCGCGCAGAGGCCCGTCGCTCCCGTGAGACCTACCCGGCGGGCCCGCGCGCGCGCCTGGGTCGCCGGGCATTGGGCCGGGCTGGCGGTCTGCGCCGTGGTGGTCCCGCTGTCCTTCCTGGTCCACCTGCTCGTCCCCTCGATCCCGGTCATGACCACGGCCGTGGTGCTGGGCATCCTGTCCGCGAACCTCCCGGGGACGGGCCGGTTGGTGGAAGGGCCCTGGCAGAGGGGGCTGGGCTTCGCGGGGAAGAAACTCATGCGGGTCGGCATTGTGCTGCTGGGCCTGAAACTGAGCATCGTCGATGTGCTTGAGCTGGGTTGGGCGACCTTCGGGGTGGTGGTGCTGGTCGTGTTGCTGGCCTTCGGCGGCACCTACCTGCTGGGCAAGGCGTTCCGCTTGCCGGGAGACCAGCCGCTGTTGATCGCCACCGGCTTCTCCATCTGCGGTGCCTCCGCCATCGGTGCGATGAGCGCGGTGCGCAGGTCAAGGGACCAGGACACCGTGATCCCCGTGGCGCTGGTAACTCTGTGCGGCACCCTGGCCATTGCCGTGCTGCCGCTGCTGATGCGTCCGCTGGGGCTGGGCCCGGAGGCCTTCGGCCAGTGGGTCGGCGCCTCGGTCCACGACGTCGGCCAGGTCGTTGCCACCGCGCAGACCGCCGGGGCCTCCGCGCTGGCCATTGCCATCGTCATCAAGCTCACCCGCGTGCTGACCCTGGCCCCGATGGTAGCCGCAGCCGGCATCATCAGCCGGCGCAACGGCCGGGCTGGTGACGGTGAAAAAGGCCTGAAGCTTCCGCCGATTGTTCCGGGATTCATCATTGGATTCGTGGTGCTGGTGGCGGTGCGCTCGATCTTCAACGTACCCACCGAGGTCCTGGAGGCCGTGACGATCGTGCAGGACGTGGTGTTGGCCGCCGCGCTCTTCGGACTGGGTTCGGCCGTGCGGATCCGCCAGCTTTTTGCCTCGAAGGGGGCCTCGATCCTGATGGCCATGTGTTCCTGGGCATTGATTGCCGGACTTGGCTACGCGGGGGTGCTCCTGCTGCAGATGTAGTACTACGGCGGGAGACAGTGACCGCCACAAGTCGTGAGGGGAACGGAGCGTGGCCGAAAGAATCTTTCGGCCACGCTCCGTTCCCTTTTTCGCGCTATCTCTTTGCTCGGAGTGGTACGCCTCCCGTTCAACGCACTGAACGCAACGAGCGCTCCAACAGGCCCAACAGGTCGCGCACGGTTTCCGAACCGCCCAGCCGGCCCGCTTCCAGGATGGCGTTGCGCCTGAAATGCGGACTCATGTCCAGTCCCAGGCCAAGCCCCAGAATCGTGGTGCCGCCGGCCGCCTCGGCCTCGCGCAGCACATTGGCGAGGTCGTGCTGCAGGTAGTTCTCGTCGTTGGCGTTTGCCGTGGCGCCGTCCGCGGGGCTGCCGTCGGAGAGCACCACCAGGATCTTGCGTTCCTCGTCCCGCTGCCCGAGCCGGCCCAAGGCCCAGCGAACGGCCTCCCCGTCGATTCCCTCGCGGTAGAGCGTCGACTTGAGCATCGCTGCAAGCCCCACGCGCCCGGTGCGCCACGAGGTCGCCGCATCCTTGAAAATCACGTGGCTCAGTTCGTTCAGCCGCCCCGGATTCGGCGGGGTGCCTGCGCGGCGCCAGTCCTTCAGCGCCCGGCCGCCGTTCCAAGTGCCGGTGGTGTAGCCCAGCACCTCGCAGGGCACCTGGATGCGTTCCAGTGCCCGAGCCAGCACGTCAAGGAATGCCGCGAGTCCTTCCGCATGCTCCTTCATGGAGCCGGAACAGTCCACCAGGAATGTGAGGGTCGCGGCCGCGGAAGGTTCGAAGCGCTCGGTCTTGAACAGCCGGCGTTCGGTGGGCGAGGCCACCAATTGGCCCAGCCGGGTTCCGTCGAGCAGGCCCTCCTCCATGCCCGAATCGTAGTCCGAGCGCTCGGGAACGCAGAGCAGCGACTGCAGGGACTTGGCCAGTAGCTGCACGTTCACCGCCTCGGTGTGCACCCGGGCGGCGATGCGCTCGCGGTAGCTGCGAAGCAGGTCCTCGCGCACCAGCGTGGTGGCCGGGGAGATCTTGTCGTAGGCGCGGGTAAACACGGTGTATCCCTCGGGCGAGGAATCAAGGGCGCCGCTGGTTGCGCTGCCGGATGTCCCGATGGCGGCTGCATCGTGTTCGACATCCACCAGCAGGGAAAACTCCGGTGCCTTGGCTTGTTTGTCCTTGGCACCCTTGCGGGCTGGTGCCCGGGATTCCAGGGCGCTGACGGCCTCCGCGACGAGTTCGGCGACCAGCAGCGCATGCTGGGCGAACTCGGTCTGGTTGTGCTTGTGCCGGCGTAGGCCCGGGAGCAACGGGCCGAGCGTCGAGGACAGGTTCGCTCGGGTCGCCTCGATCATGTCCTCGGATTCATGGACCACCGGCTCCGAGTTGATCCGCGAGCGGGTCACCTGGAAGATAGTGTAGAGCAGCATGCCCAGGGACGTTTCGGTCAGCCCCGAGGCGATGTATTCCTTGGACCATGCGACGTGCCGGGCCCGGAGATTCTCGATGACCCCGGGCAGGGTCGCCAGGGATTCGCAACGGAATTGCTCAAGCACCTCAAAGACCAGCCTGGCGCTGGGGGAACGCGGGAGCAGGGCCAGGTGCGCGGCGGTGTCGGAATGCAGCACGCGCAGGGCCATCCCATCGGCGGCACCGCGAAACGACTCGAAGCCGGCCCCTGCCGCCGGCGGATAGAGGTGCGGGGCATTGAACGGGAGCACGTCGGTGCCGCGGTAGGGGCGGGTACCGAGCAGTTCGAGCCGCGGATCGGCGCCGAGAGCGCGCAGGGACGCGGCGCACAGTTCCCTGATTTCCTGGGCGCGGCGCTCGGGGGCCTGGGCTGCACTCATGGCGCGCCGGGCTGCCCTAGGCCCCGACGGGAACGAGTGCGTAGGACTCGTCGAGTTCGGTGGCCATGGCACGCTGGTAGTACTCGGACACGATGAAGCGCTCGGCCTCGTCGCATTTGTTGACGAAGGAGAGCCTGAAGGCCAGTGCCGGATCGCGGAAGATGGAAACGTTCTGGGCCCAGGTGATCACCGTGCGTGGTGACATCAAGGTGGAGATGTCCCCGGCGGCGAAGCCGTCGCGGGTGAGGTGCGCAACGTCCACCATGGACCGAACCAGCTCCAGTCCGGCAGGGGTTCGGGCTAGCTCGGGAACACGGGAGGCAACGATCCGGACCTCTTCGTCCACCGGAAGGTAGTCGAGGGCGGCAACGATGTTCCACCGGTCCAGCTGGGCGTGGTTCAGCCGCTGCACCCCGTGGTAGAGGCCGTTGAGGTTTCCGAGTCCAACGGTGTTCGCCGTGGCAAAGAGCCGAAAGTGCGGGTGGGGGCGGATCACGCGGTTCTGGTCGGGTAGCGTGAATCCGCCGTCGCGTTCCAGCAGCCGCTGGATCACGAACATGACATCGGGCCGCCCCGCATCGTATTCGTCGAAGACCAGGGCCATGGGCTGGACCATGGCCCAGGGAACCACGCCTTCCTGGAACTTGGTGGCCGGCTGGCCGTCCTGGATCACCACGGTGTCCTTGCCGACCAGGTCGAGCCGGCTGATGTGCCCATCGAGGTTCACCCTCATGAGGGGCCAATTCAACCGCGCCGCAACCTGCTCGATGTGCGTGGATTTTCCCGTGCCGTGCAATCCCTGGATCATGACCCGGCTGTTGTGGGTGAATCCGGCGAGGACGGCCAAGGTGACATCCGGGTTGAACCTGTAGGCGGGGTCGAGGGCCGGGACGTGGTCCGAGGTTTCGGTGAACTTGGGGACCCGCAGGTCGCTGTCGATGCCGAAGGTCTCGCGGACGGAGACCAATTCCTGCTGCGCCAGGGGGGTGGCTTCCGGGTTCATTTCCCTCACCATCCCGCCGCGAGGGGTTCGGACTCCGGGGAACCCAGGTCCGCGTGGTCTTCGATGCGCGAGATGCTCTCGGCCGCTCGGCGAAGTGCGGGCAGCAACTTGAGCAGGTCCTCCGAGCTCTTGCGCATCATGGGCGCCTGCACCGCGATGCAGAGGTTCGAGCGCCCGGCCGGGTTGGGAACCAGCACCGCCAGGCAAACCAGACCGTCCAGGTATTCCTGGCGGTCCTCGGCGTATCCGTCGATCCGGATCCGGGCCAGCTCGGCCTCGATTTCCGCCTTGTCGGTGAGCGTGTGGACCGTGAAGCGTTGCAGGGGTCCCGTGGCCAGGACGCGTTCGCGCTGGGTGGGGCCGAACTGGGCAAGGATCAGCTTTCCGCTGGCCGAGCAATGCACCGGCACCCGGGATCCTGGGCCCAGGTGCACGCGCAAGGGCTCGTTGGTTTCTACGCGGTCGAGGTAGATGACCTCGTTTCCGGACAGGGCGGTGATGTTGCAGCTCTCGCCGATTTCATCGACCAGGCCCCGCAGGATGGCGTGCCGCGTGCCGTGCCGGGTGTCATTGAGCAGCACGTCCTCGGCCATGCGGCGCATGCGCGATCCGGTGCCGTAATGCCTGCCGTCGGACTGCCGGGTAAGCAGGTTGGCGCCTTCGAGTTGTTGCAGCATGCGGTGCAGAGTGGGCTTCGGAAGTCCCGTTTGGTCCACCAAGGACTGCAAGGTGAAGAGCTGGTCGCGTGTGGTGATCAACTCCAGCAGCGCGAACAGGCGCAGGGCCGGTGTTTCCCCCTGGACAGCGCCCGCGGGCCCGAGATCCGGTTCCGTGAGATTTTCCATGATCGATCCAATCTGCCGATGAGCGAAGTTTCAATAAATCGTATCAGGACGAAGAATAAATGGAATAGGGACTTGACTGATGTGACGTGAGTCGCATAGCTTTGTCATCAATCCCGTTTTTGGGAGCAGTTCGAATCATTTTTTGAGACTTTTCGCGATTGCGAGGTCTTGATCCCCGAAGGAGACTTGTAATGACTGAAAAGGCCACATCCCGCGAGGTCGTCAAGGGCGCGCAGAAGATGACGTCGTCGGAAGCCTTCGTTGAGACGCTGGTGTCCAACGACGTCACCGACATCTTCGGCATCATGGGCTCCGCCTTCATGGACGCCATGGATATCTTCGCCCCGGCAGGCATCCGCTTGGTGCCCGTCGTGCACGAACAGGGCGCCGCCCACATGGCCGACGGCTACGCACGCGCTTCCGGCCGCCACGGCGTGGTCATCGGGCAGAACGGCCCGGGCATCTCCAACTGCGTCACCGGCATCGCCGCCGCCTACTGGGCACACAGCCCGGTCGTCATCATCACCCCGGAAGCCGGAACCAACACCATCGGCCTGGGCGGCTTCCAGGAGGCCAACCAGCTCCCGATGTTCCAGGAATTCACCAAGTACCAGGGCCACGTGACGCACCCGAACCGCATGGCCGAATTCACCGCCCGCTGCTTCGACCGCGCGATGAGCGAAAACGGTCCGACGCAGCTGAACATCCCGCGCGACTACTTCTACGGCGAATCCATCACCGAGATCCCCGCCCCGCGCCGCGTTGACCGCGGTGCAGGTGGCACCAAGTCCCTCGACGAGGCCATCGAGTTGCTCAAGACCGCCAAGAACCCTGTCATCGTTTCCGGCGGCGGCGTGGTCATGGCAGACGGTGTCGAGGAAGCCAAGGCCCTGGCCGAGCGGCTCGGTGCACCGGTGGTCAACAGCTACCAGCACAATGACTCCTTCCCGGCCAGCCATCCGCTGTGGGCCGGCCCGCTGGGTTACCAGGGATCCAAGGCCGGCATGAAGCTGATTTCCCAGGCGGACGTCGTGATCGCGCTGGGCACCCGGCTCGGCCCGTTCGGCACCCTGCCGCAGTACGGCCAGGCCTACTGGCCCACCGAGGCCAAGATCATCCAGATCGATGCGGACCACACCAAGCTCGGTCTGGTGAAGAAGATCGCAGTGGGAATCACCGGAGATGCCAAGGCGGTTGCCATTGAGCTCTCCAAGCGCCTCGAGGGCATCGAACTGGCATCGGATGCGAACAAGGCCGAACGCGCAGCGAACATCAAGGCCGAAAAGGAAGCCTGGGAGCAGGAGCTTTCCGAGTGGACCCACGAGCAGGACGAGTACTCGCTCGACGTGATCGCCGAGGCCAAGGGCGAGGAGGGCAACTGGCTGCACCCGCGCCAGGTGCTGCGCGAACTGGAAAAGGCCATGCCGGAAGACGTCATGATCTCCACCGACATCGGAAACATCAACTCCGTGGCGCACAGCTACCTGCGCTTCGAGAAGCCGCGCAGCTTCTTCGCACCCATGTCCTTCGGCAACTGCGGCTACGCACTGCCGACCATGATCGGTGCCAAGGCCGCGGCCCCGCACCGCCCGGCCATCGCCTACGCTGGTGACGGCGCCTGGGCCATGAGCATGGGCGAGGTCCTCACCGCGGTCCGCCATGATCTCCCGGTCACCGCGATCGTCTTCCGCAATCGCCAGTGGGGCGCGGAGAAGAAGAACCAGGTCGAGTTCTACAACCGCCGCTTCATCGCCGGCGAGCTGGACAACGGCGAATCCTTCGCCGAGATGGCCCGCAGCATGGGCGCCGAGGGCATCGTCGTGGACAAGCTGGAAAATGTCGGGTCGGCACTCAAGGAAGCCCTGAACAACCAGATGGTCGACGGCAAGACCACCGTTATCGAGATCATGTGCACCCGCGAACTGGGCGACCCGTTCCGCCGCGACGCGCTCTCCACCCCGGTGCGCCACCTGGAGAAGTACAAGGACTACGTCTAAACCGCAGTTCCATCCGCACGACCCCCGTGGCCGGGGGAAGTGCGCCGGGGGGTGGGCACACCCTCCGGCGCACTTCCGGCCACCCCCAGACATTGAACCCAGACATTGAACATCGGCAATTCGGCCGGGCACCGCCCGCGGACAGCGACGTCCGCCGACGGTGAGTGGCCAGCAAGAGAGTGGAGCGTGAAATGAGCACAACGAGTCCGGAACACGTGGTCGTCATCGGTGCGGGCATGGTCGGCCTGTCCACCGCCTGGTACCTGCAGGAACGCGGCGTCAAGGTCACCATCCTGGACCGGGACGGCGTGGCCGCGGGTTCCTCCTGGGGCAACGCCGGGTGGCTCACCCCGGCACTGACCCTGCCGCTGAGCGAACCCTCGGTGCTCACCTACGGTCTGAAGACCATGTTCGACCCGGCCTCCCCGCTCTACATCCCGCTCTCCGCCAAGCCTTCGCTGATCCGCTTCCTGCTGGGCTTTGCCCGGCATTGCACCCCGGGCAAGTGGCGCGAGGCCATGGCCGTCTTCAGCGAGATCGGCGCCACCGGGCTGGATGCCTTCGACGAGATCTCGGAGGGAAGCGCCGTCAGCAGGATCGGGCAGGCGGGCTCCGTCAACGGGTCCGGCACCCGCGGCAACGACGGGGGCACCGCGACGCTGGGGACCGGCGTGGTGGAACCCACCCGCCCGGCCGAGCCCTTCCTGACCGGATTCAAGAACCTCAAGGACCGCGACGGGCTGCTCCACGAATTCGAGGGCATCCGCGCCGCCGGCGGCGAGGTCGAATTCGACCTGATGAGTGCGGCGGAAATCCGTGACATCGAACCCACCCTGGGGGACGGTGTCCAGGCGGGTGTCGCGATCCACCACCAGCGCTTCATCAACCCGCCCAAGTTCATGGACTCGCTGGCCGATTCGGTCGTTGCCCGCGGCGGGGAGATCGTCACGGACTTCGAGGTCGCCGACGTGATTGAACACGCCCACGGCGTTGAGGTCGTCGACGCGCACGGGCGCACCCAGGGCGCCGACGCCGTGGTCATCGCCACCGGCGCCTGGCTGGGCAAGCTCGCGCGGAAGTTCGGCGTCAAGCGCGTGGTCCAGGCCGGGCGCGGCTACTCCTTCACCGTGGTCCCCGAGGTCATGCCGACGCACCCGATCTACTTCCCCGCCCAGCGTGTGGCCTGCACCCCGCTGGGGGACAGGTTCCGGGTGGCCGGGACCATGGAGTTCCGCGACGCCGACCACCCGCTGGAGCCCAAGCGCATCGAGGCCATCGTCGCCGCGGCCTCCCCGCTGTTCACCGGCATCAACTGGGAGGACCGCCAGGAGGAATGGGTCGGATCCCGTCCCTGCACCACCGACGGGCTGCCGCTGATCGGGGCCACCCGATCCTCGCGCGTGCATGTCGCCGGCGGCCACGGCATGTGGGGAGTGGCCCTGGGGCCGCTGACCGGCAAGATGCTTGCCGCCTCGATCACCGGGGAATCGACCCCGGCCATCATGCGGCACTTCAACCCGTTGCGCTAGGTCGCCGGCCCGGCGCAACAACAGCGGTGGCGTGGCCTCCCAACCCTTGGTGACGGGGACGGGCGGCCACGCCATCCACCTATTGAACGCGGGTGTCGGGGCCGGGCGCGGGGGAGAAGCCCAGGTCCCGGTACCCGCCGGCGCGCTTGTCGTAGGCGCGGGCGATCACCGGGGTGAGCACATCGACGTAGTCGTGCACCACGGCGGTGGCCTTGCCCGGGTGTGGCCGGGTGACCCGGCCGGCGTACTGGACGAGCCGTCCCTTGAAGGAAACGGGTGCGGCCAGGAAGAGCGTGTCCAGGCGCGGGCAATCGAAGCCCTCGCCGATCAGCGACCCGGTGCCCAGGACCAGCAGCGCTTCGTCCTCGGGGGTGGAGTTGATCCGCTCCATTGCGGCCCGCCGCTCGGAGGTCTTCAGCGATCCCGTGAGCTCGATCGGGTCGAGCCCGGCGCCGCGCAACTCCTCGGCGATCAGCTGCAGATGCCGCTTCCAGGTCGAGAGCACCAGGATTTGCCGGCCCTGTCCGTGCGCCTCGATGACGTCGCCGGCGACCTGGGCCAGGCGGTTCCGGTCCTCGATGAGGATCTTGTAGATCCGCGTGATCCCGCCCGGCTCGCTCGGGTCGATGTCCCCGGCGTAGTCGAACGCCGTGTCGTGGAGGCGCAGCTGCAGGGCAGGAGCGGGGAACTCGGCGGCGCTTTGCGGCAGTTCGCCGTGGCGGGCCGTGGCGAACTCGTGGGTGAAGGTGCCCAGCTGGTGGAAGATCAGCTCCTCCAACCCGTCGCGTCGGTACGGGGTGGCGGTGAGCCCGAGCCAGGAACGGGCCGGGACCTGGTTCATGACCTGGCTGAAGGCGGCCGCAGGCACGTGGTGGCATTCATCGACCACCACGAACCCGTACCCGGCGGTCAGCTCGGCAACGTTCTTGCGCCGGGCCAGGGTGGGCAGCAGCGCCACGTCGATGCGGCCGGTGGTCTTGGACTTCCCGCCGCCGATCTGGCCGGATTTCTCGCCCAGGAAGGTGAGAATCTCGCCGCGCCATTGGTCCGCCAGCGCCTTGCGGTCCACCAGCACCAGCGTGGAGACGGACTTGGCCGCGATCAGCGCACAGGCCATGACGGTCTTGCCGCTGCCCGGCGCGGCGACCAGCACCGCGTGGGTGCGGGCCGCCAGCGCATTGAACGCCCGCTGCTGCTCGGGATGCAACGTCGCGGTGAAGGCGAAGTCGGCCGCTTCCCCTGCGACCCGGTGGTCGGTGAGCCTGAGCTTGCTGCCGGCGGTTTGAACGAGTTCCTCCAGCCGGGGCAGCAGCCCGCGGGGCAGGATAAGGTCGCCCTCGAGGGTTTCGTCGTAGCTGGTGAGGAAGCGCGGAATGCCCCAGGTGGAGCGCCGCTGGCGCTGCCGCTCGTAGAAGTCGGGGTTGGGCAGGGCCGCGGCGTGCTTCAGCGCGGTGACCATGGCCGGGCCCAGGTCCGTGGCGCGCAGGGTGATGCGTGCAGCGATCGAGGCATTGACGATCGGGGCGGGTCGCGGGGAGATCTTGGAGGAGGCGGGGACCTCCAGGCGGGTCTTGCGCCCGGTGACCGGTGCCGGCAGCAACCGCAGCAGCGATTTCAGTTCCCCGGGGCTCACCCGCCCGAGGCCCGAGAGGTACGCCCATTGGTCCTCGTAGGGCTCCAGGGTCGAAGTGTCCAGAAAGAGCGTGGTGCCGTGCTTGCGGCGCCTGCCGGACAGCGGTGCGGCGATCAGGTTGCCCATGCCCTTGCCGGTGTGCCGGTCCTGGGAGGGGAAAAGCCGATCGTAGCTGCGCAGCGACATCGAACCCCTGATGCCCATGGCCTCGTGCAGCAGCGAGCTGGCCAGGGAGCGCGCGGACTCGGCAGAGACCTCCTGCGCGAAGAAAATCCACACGTGCGCCCCGCGCCCGGACTGGGAGACCTCCAGGGCGGCGGGGATGCCGCGGTAGCGCGCGGCCTTGAGGTAGGCCAGCGCATCGAGCATCGCGGCGTCCCCATCGAAGTCCGCGGCCACAAAGTAGCAGCTGTCCCGCGCCGTCAACGGGTAGAGCCCGATGTGCTGGGTGCCCCGCAGGTGGGCCTCGACCTCGGCCGGGGTGAGCCTGGTGTAGTTCGTATTGTCCCGGTCCATCCATTTGCGCCAGCCCCCGGGAACCGCCGGCACCCAGCCGGACTTTCCCTCCGCCGCGTTTTCCCAGCGCAGCGCAAAGACATCGGTGCGGGCGCGAAACAGGTCCATGTAGAGCCGGATCTTCTCGGCCTCCGGGGAGCTGGCGGTCACCGGGCCCGAGGGGCGCAGCGCGAGCTCGGCCTGGGAGGGTGCCGCGGCCCGTGCCTCGGCAGTGCCCAGGGACAAGAGCTTGCGCAGCCGCACGTTGTCGATGCGCAGCGCCTCAAGCTCGCGTTGGACGGAGCCGGTGTTGGCAGGGGCATCGGCGGGGGCGCGGGTGTCTGCCGGTGCCGGAGGCCGGGTCGATGCCCCATCAAGCGGCAGCTGGGGTTGGTCCGGATCGTGGTGGGTGGGACTCACACCACCATTGTGCCCCGCGGCTCCGACGATCCGGGGCAGCGGGGCACCCTGGCGCCGGATCAGGAGCTGTGGTGAGTCTCGGCCAGCGCGTAGACGGGGGTGTCGATGCCCTCGAAGCGTGCCTTGAGCTGCAGCGCCAGGTACTTGGAGTAGTGCCTCGACTGGTGCAGGTTCCCGCCGTGGAACCACAGGTTTTCCTGCCGGGTCGGCTTCCACATGTTGCGCAGCTCGCCCTGCCACGGACCCGGGTCCTTGGTGGTGTCCGAGCCCAGGCCCCAGCACTTGCCCACCACATCGGCCACGTCCTGGGAGATGAGCCTGGCCGCCCAGCCGTTCATGGAGCCGTAGCCGGTGGCATAGACCACCGCGTCGGCCGGCAGCACCGTGCCGTCGTCGAGCACCACCGAGTCCTCGGTCAAATGCGCCACGTCTCCGTGGGCCAGGGCGATCGACCCGTCGGCCACCAGTTCGGAGGCGCCGATGTTGATGTAGTAGCCCGAGCCGCGGCGCAGGTACTTCAGGAACAACCCGGAATCGTCGTCGCCGAAGTCCAGGTCGAAGCCTGCATCGGCGAGCCCTTGGTAGAAATCCGCATCGTCCGCGCGGATCTTCTCGAACGCCGGGCGGTGGAATTCGGGCAGCACCTTGTAGGGGATGGAGGCGAAGATCAGGTCCGCGGTCTCGTGGTCGATGCCGTTTGCAAGCGCCTCCTCGGAGTACAACGGCCCGAGCACGGTGTTCATCAGCGACTCCGAGCGCACGATGTGGGTGCTGGAGCGTTGCACCATCACGGGCCTGGCGCCGTTTTGGTGGAGGTCCGCGCAGATGTCGTGGGCGGAGTTGTTGGCGCCGACGACCACCACGTTCTTGCCCCGGTAGGCCTCGCCGCCCGGGTGGGTCGAGGAATGGTTCTGTTCCCCGCCGAAGACGTCCTGGCCTTCGAAGAAGGGGATGTTCGGGATCCCGGACATGCCGGTGGCGATCACCACGTGTGCGGGGCTCAAGGTGTGCTTCCGGCCCTCGCGGATCACCTGGACGGTCCATGCCCCGATGTCAGGGTCGTGGACGGCGGAAGTGGCCTCGGTGTTGGACCAGTAGTCCAGCTCCATCAGCCGGGTGTAGTTTTCCAGCCAGTCGCCCATCTTGTCCTTGGGGGTGAACACCGGCCAGTGGTCTGGGAAGGGGATGTAGGGCATGTGGTCGTACCAGACGGGGTCGTGCAGGCACAGCGAGTGGTAGCGCGAGCGCCACTGGTCGCCCGGGCGCGGGTGCTTGTCGATGACCAGGGCGGGGACGCCCAGGCGCTTGAGCCGGGCACCGAGCCCGATGCCGCCCTGTCCGCCGCCGATGACCAGCACGTAGGGCTGTTCGGTGATGCCGAATTCCGCCGCGCGACGGTTGCGCCGGTCCAGCCAGTTCTCCGATGTCATCTCGGACCCGTGGTCGGCCCCGCGTTCGCGCAGCGACCCTGCCGGTTCGGGAAACTCGCGCAGGCCCTGGGCGGTGGACAGCAGCGTCCAGCACTTGCCGTCGCGCAGCCGCAGCAGCCCCTTGCCGTCGATGGATTTGTTGGTGAAGGTGTACCAGGCTTCGATCACGCCGTCGCCCTCGGTGGCCGAGACCAGGGAGAGGTCCCGCGGCCAGGCGTCGGGCCCGACCCCGTCCAGCATGTCCTTGATTTCCCCGCGACCCTCGGAGGTGTGCAGGTTCCAGGTCAGCGCCGACAGGTCCCGCCAGTAGGATTCCCCGCCGAAGAGGGCTGCCGCCGCCTCGGTGTTGCCCGCTTCCAGTGCGCGTTCCAGCTCGCGGAGCCATTGCCCTGCCGCGGTGCTGGCGTTCTCTTCGGTCATGTCCGTCTCCTTCGAAAGCATGTTGCGATGGAGACGATGCTATGAGCTGCGTCACAGTGCCGCGAGGGTTGCAAGAGGTTGCAACACCCGCCCCGCCTCAGGGGCGGAAGGCCGCCGGCAGGCCCAGGCGGTAGGGCCGGGATTCGATCAGCCCGCCGAGTCTGGTGCGCAGCCGGGAGAGCTCGGCGCGCACCGTGACGGTGGTGGTGATGCCGGGAAGCCGCTCCATGAGGCCGTGGGCGTCCAGGCCGGCCGGGTTGGCCACCAGCAGTGCCAGGATCTCGCCGTGCCGCTCGCTGAGGCGGATCTCGGTTCGTTGCCCGTCCTGGACAACGACGGCAACCGGCACCGGGGCAAGGGCAAGTTCCAGCCGGGCGTCCGACGCGCGGTTGCCGCCGTGCAGCAGCCAACCACCGGGGACCTCTTCGGCCACGACCGCCCCGAGCTCGGGCAGCCAGGCGCCGCCGGGGGACAGTGTGCCGGGCAGCCGCAGGCGATTCCCCACACCGAAGCCCGCCGAATGCGCCACCCAGCCCTGCGCATCGACCAGCACATGGCGTCCGACCGGGGACGGAACCGAAGCAGCCAGCAGATGAAGCTCGCGGTGGTGCCGTTCGGACAGCAGGCCGGCGGCCTCCCGCGCCGTGGCGCTGACCAACGCAAGGGTATGCGGGTGCGCGGTGCGGTAGGACCCGGAGAGCGTGATGGCGCCAAGCACCTGTCCGGTGCGTTCCTCGATGATCGGGGCACTGGTGCACACCCAGGTATGTTGTTCCTCGCGGGCATGTTCCGGGCCGAAGATCTGCACCGCGGTGCGTTCGGCCATGGCGGCGCCCAGCCCGTTGGTGCCGACATCGGTTTCCCGCCATCGCGCCCCGGCAATGAATCCGATGCCCTCACTGCGCCGGCGAATAGGGGACGGCCCGGCAACCCACAGGACATAGCCCTCGTCATCGCTGATGACCAGTTCGTTGCCCGCATCGGCGGCAAGTTGCAACAAGCGGTCCTCAAGCAGGGGAACCAAGCCGGAAAGCACGGCTGCACGTTCCCTGCGGTCAACGATGTCCTCGGTGCCCAACGGCCGGATGGCCGGGTTCTTCAGCGACTGTCGCTGCCAGGAGCGGGCCACCACTGGACGCACCGGTGCGGGGATGATCTCCGTGTTGGACCACGCCCGATGCAGCGGCATAAGCGATCGGGCCTTGGCCGCCGGATCCTCGAACGCAGCAAGCGCGGCCTCCAGCCGATGAACTGCCATATGTCCCACCCCTCAACCCTTAGAGGATCGCATGGAAGCACTTCCTTTGGACAGGGGGCCGGGAAAGACGAAGCCACTGAATTTACGCATCTGCATTGGCAGCTGAACTTCCCCGACGAGTGTCGGTGGTAGGCAGTCGGGGTGCGGAAGCGCGAGAATGGAGACATGAAACTAGGATTCATTCGCCATGGGCAAACCGATTGGAACGCCGAAGGCCGCCTGCAGGGCTCCAGCGACATCCCTCTCAACGAGGTCGGACGCCAGCAGGCCCGCGACGCCGTGGCGGTGCTTGGCGCAGGCTCCTGGGATGCGATTGTCAGTTCCCCGCTGTCCCGGGCGCGCGAAACTGCGGAAATCATTGCAAGTGGCCTGGGGATAGAGTTGGGACGCAGCTACGACGAACTCATTGAGCGAGATTACGGTCAGGCCGAAGGCATGCAGGACGGTGAATGGGAGAAGCTCTGGCCCAACAAGGTCGGCGGCGGAATAGAGAACTTGGACTCAGTGGTGGCTCGCGGCCTTGCCGCCATTGAGCTGATCGCCGCGGACTTCCCGGAGAAGAACGTTGCCGTGGTGTGCCACGGAACGATCATCCGCTACACCCTCTCCGCGCTCGCCGGAAACCAATTTGACAGCATTCTCAATGGATCCGTATCGCTGACGGACAACGTTGATGGCCTGTGGATGGTGCGCAGCGTCAACGGGGAAACGCTTGGAACCCCTCTCATCCAGTAGGCGTCGCATCCCGCGTATGCGGGTGCTCCACTCAACGCGACTAAGTAGAAGAAGATTTCACGGGGAACGCCGGACAACGGTACCGCCAGCCGAGTCCCTAAATTTTCGAGTATTCGTTCCCGGAGTCGCAAGGTTCACAACAACGGACGACCGGTGAAGCTGGGAACCTCGTCGTTGGGATCCAAGAACGTGTACGCGACCTCGGAAGCATCCGCGAGTTCCAGGACCAGCGGCTTGCACAAGACCGGCGGGATGGAAAGCCGTGCGTTGATGGTCACGAGTCCTTCCGCATGCAACCGTTCCAGGTAATGCCAAGCTACTTCAATGGTGTCCGGGGTTCCGCGCGGATCGAAGTCGCTCAAACCCCGGACCGGGTGCTTGAGGACTTCGACGCTGATCGGCTCGACGGCCGCCTCCAGCAAGAAATAACGGGTTAGGTAACCCATCTCCGGAACTCGGCGGAGTCCTTCTACCTCCACCGACACTGCACGGTACATTTGCTGCGCCACGCTACGGACCACGTTGATGAGATTGGCGGAGGGATCTTCAAGCAAGCCGATGGCCTCCTTGCTTGGGTAGGCGCGGGTGGCGCTCAATTCCACGAGTCCGGCGGCCACCGACGCATCCCAGTACAAGTTCAGGCGAGCCACATTCTTGGCGGACTTGAACCGGACCGGACCGTTCTTCGACGGTCCGCCGAGGGGTGTCGGCGAGCCGTCGTAAACGGCTGGTACTTCGAGGGCGGCGGCCGCCTCTTGTACATGTTTGCGGGTCAAGATCTTCGAGCTAGTGATTTCGCGCTTCGTGCCGAACCAACGCAAAAACGACAGCAATCGGCGGGTCAGGGCCAACTCCGCGATCCCTTCATGGACTTCTTCGTGGGAAAGTTTCGGAACACTGATCATCACGCTTTGAAGTTCGGGAATGGCGGAATATTCCGGCTCGAACCGGGGAAAATCGAAGCATTTGAAAAAAGATTCGAGGCGTTGAAATTCCTCATGGGCGCCGCTCCATGTTCCCGTGGTGCCTAGAAACTCAAGGTAGGCCCCCAGGACGTGTGTCGTTTCCAGGAAGTCGTTGGTTTTCTTGCCAAGCATCAGGTCATCGAGCGTCGCGGCGAAGGCCGGGAGATTCAGGAAGGTGATTTCGCGACTGCTGTTTACGCGCGCATAGTGCTCCAGAAAAGCAACGATTTTCGCGCGGAGATCCGAACCGCGGATATCGAATCGACGTTCCGAGCACCATTGATCGAAAGCGGGGAGGACGCGAGGTAGTTCGCGGCGAATTCGAAGCTCATCGATGCTTACGACGGAAGGATCGGCTGCGCCGCGTGGTGGCGATTCGACCTTGTTGGCTGATTTCGGATCTTTGGGAGACATCTTTTTCCGCACAGTTTGGTCCTCTTGGCAGCGCCTACAACCCCGGCGCCGCCGCTGATGACTTGAGCATACTAGTGAGCCGAGATCGATTGTACCGTTGTCAAAAAATTCTGAAGAGACGTCAGTTGCCCGGCGATCTAAGGAGACGGTTCCACAGGTAATCCTCCCCGACCACCGGGATGCCGTAGGATCTGGCTTTTCGCGCTTTGCCCGAGAGGCTGTCCGGATCGGCGGCCACGAGAAGTTTGACCTTTTTTGTCACAGCCCCGTGAGGCGTGAAGCCGGCTTCTTCCAACTCGGCTTCGATGGCGTTGCGCGGCCTGCTCATGTCCCCGGTCAGTACGACGAGATCGCCAGGTACCAGGAACGAGGAGGTCAAAGCAGTCGTATCAGGGACCGGCGGGACCGTTTCCTGTGTTGCTTGGGAAGCGGCCTCGAGCTGTTGGGCAGAGATGCCGAGCAGCCCCGCGATGGTTGTCAGTTCGTTTAGTTCATCTCCGGTGAGCGAACCATCTGCCCAAGCGACAGCTGACACCGAAGCGAAATACTTCCCGTGCAGTTCCCGAACGGTGGTTTGGCCGATTCCCAGATCATCGGCGGTGGCAACGAGTGCGGATTTTTCGTGAGCGGAGAGATACCGGTCAAGCAGTGCGCGGTCAAGTAGTGCCAGATACTCATGGTGTTCCGCTGGCCCGGATATTTCTGGCAGCCGCACCACAATCCGGTCAACAAAGTGCGGTTCCAAAGAACCCGCCGATGATCGGTGCGCGGGTTCGCGAAGGGGCGTAAGCGGTGTTTGTCGCCAGGATGTTTCCGCCGCCTCCGTCAGGAGAAAGTCCCAGTCTCCCAGATCGGGATCGAGCTCCATATATCGGGATAGAAGGACGGCCGCTGCCTCGGCGTCATCCCCGGCGCTGTGAGCATGCCGCAGCTCGATGCTGAATGAATCACAGCAGTCCTGCAGGGAGCGCCCCGCCCCAGGCAGATACTCGTGCGCCATCTGCATGGTGCACAAACCGCGTGGTAAATAGAAATCGGGAAGTTCGAGTCCCGCACGATGAAATTCGGCCCTGAGGAAACGCGCGTCGAATC
Organism: Paeniglutamicibacter sp. ZC-3; assembly: GCF_025847175.2. Lineage (NCBI taxonomy): Bacteria > Bacillati > Actinomycetota > Actinomycetes > Micrococcales > Micrococcaceae > Paeniglutamicibacter > Paeniglutamicibacter sp. ZC-3. Next base: position 154,040 of record NZ_JAOYTG010000007.1, read on the forward strand.
CGAGATTATGCGCAACAACAATGGTTCCGGATAGGCGCCAATCAAGTTCGTCAGCGACGTCACTGAAGCGTGGCGCGTCGAGGATGTCCTTTGCCCGGATGCCATGGATCGATTGCTTGCCTAAGTCACGCTCTGGATTGATCAACGTTTCCCATCGATCCAGTACCGCTCCCGAACGGTCCATGGTAATGACGGCAATTTCTGCGATACGGTCGTGGTTTCCCGGGAACAGTCCCGTGGTTTCCGTATCAATGACTGCGAAATGTCCCAGTGTCATGCGAGTCCCCGATTCTTGCGCGTATCCAGCAATCCTCTTTGAGCTTAGGCGAACCTGCAAAGGTCGTTCCCAGACCAATGTCGGTCTGTGGGGTTATGGCGTGGGAGCGCATGCGCGAAGTGAAAAGGCGACTGAGGGCGCGTCCCTCGATGTTGGTGCGCCACCAAACGTTAATCTCAATGTAGTAGCTGTTGAGAATGCGAAGCTTGAGCGGAGAAGAAGTGGGCCCTGGCCTCAAACGTCAATTGGGTACCCAAGCGGCAGTGATGATCGGTTTGGGTGCCATGATTGGCGCCGGAATCTTTTCCGCGTTCACACCTGCGGCGTCCGCGGCCGGTTCCGCACTTCTGGTGTCCCTGTTTTTGGCGGCTGCGTTGGCGTATGCAAATGCACGCTCCAGCGCCCAACTCGCGGCTCGGTACCCGACGTCCGGAGGTACTTATGCTTATGGGCGTGAGGTGCTTGGCCCGTGGCCGGGCTTTATCGCCGGATGGGGCTTCGTGGTCGGCAAGACGGCTTCGGCAGCGGCAATGGCACTGACATTCGCAACTTACACGGTTCCCGAAGTCTGGGTGAAGCCCGTCGCTGTTCTGGCGGTGGCGTTGCTGGTCGGCGTCAACTATCTGGGAGTTACACGAACAGCGGCCGCAGCACGCATCATCGTCATCGCGGTATTGGCGCTCCTTGCCGTGGTTCTGGTCGTGATCCTTACCGGCACCCATGCGCCGCCGGCCCACGCGGCAGGGGAGAATACCGGCGCTCTGGGTATCTTGCAGGGGGCCGGTCTACTGTTCTTTGCCTTCGCTGGATATGCACGCATCGCGACCCTGGGCGAGGAAGTACGAAACCCGACCAAGAGCATTCCCCGTGCCATCGGGATTGGCCTGGGCATCGTCGTAGTTCTCTACGCGGTGGTCGCGGTGGTGCTCCTGAATGTTTTGGGTGCCGGAGGCATTGCCCAAAGCGCCAAGCCTTTGGTCACCGCACTGGGGGATTCCTGGGCCTTGCCGCTGGTGCAAATAGCCGCGGCCCTGGCATCCCTTGGGGCGCTCCTAGCTTTGATTGCAGGCATTGGACGCACGGCCATGGCCATGGCACGGGAACGCGACCTTCCCCATCCCTTGGCCGCCATCCACCCGCGCTTTTCAACGCCGCACCGCGCCGAGTTGACGGTTGGCGTGGCGGTGGTCTTGCTGATCATGTTCTTCGACCTGCGGACCGCCATCGGGTTCTCGTCGTTCGGCGTGCTCGTCTACTACCTAATCGCCAACATCGCGGCGTTCAAACAGCCGCGGGACGAGCGCCTGAGCCCCGCGTGGTTGGGAGTCGCAGGTGCCATTGGGTGCGCCGTGCTTGTTGCCACGCTGCCACCCAGCGCCGTCATCGGCGGACTGGCGATGTTCGCCGTGGGCCTGGCCTACCGTGCCATTCGCCTGCGCTTCGGGGCTAACTGATACAACGTGGACCATTGATCGTCCAGCCTGGGAACAAGGTTCCGACCGACCACCACATGCGGAACGCGGTTGGCGCCGCACGTCGTGGTCTTCCACGACTTGGATCCGAGTCGGTGACCGCCAACCGGGCAGCAGAATACCGCCGTTGAGTCCGGCAGCTATTTGCCCACGCCTGTCGGAAACATAGATTGAAACGCATTCGAGGTGTTGGGTTCCCGTACATGGACGGGGACCCAACACCTCGATTTTGCGATGTAGATTCGGCTAGCTCGTGGCCTGCGGTGGCTGGCCGGAGTGGCTGCCTTCGGTTTCCGGTGCGTCTCGATGGTTGTCAGCCTCCAAGCGAACCCTGCCCGAAGCCGCCGGCACATGGCCTCGGCGTGCCAGCGGAACTGACCGCCGCAGCCGTGCAGTGAAGTTCTGGAGATTGATCAACTGCGAATCCTGGTTCGGGGCTTCGACTTCCAGACCATAGAAATCGCCGATGTGGTCGACGAACGCCATGCGCCGTGCCTTTTCATATACCTTCACTTCACGTGAAAATGCCCGATACGTCGACCAACAGATCAAGATCAGGACGATGCTGAACGGCAGGGCAATGATGATCGCCGCTGTCTTGAGTGCCTCAAGGCCGCCCGAGAGCAAGAGGGAAGCGGCCAGGATCGAAGTTGCCAGCGTGAAGAAGATTCGGATCCAGTTCTTGGGCTCCACGTCCCCGCCGGTGGCAATCATGCCCATGACCAGCGCGCCCGAGTCAGCCGATGTAACGAAGAAGATGACAATCATGATGATCGCACCCACCGTTAGTACAGAGCCGGCAGGCAATTGGTCGAGCATGGCAAACAAGGCGCCCTCGGTGTCAATCGAGCGGTCCGGGGCGATGAGGTTGCCCGTTCCCTCCAGCTGTCCGTGCAAGGCGATTCCACCCAGGACCGAGAACCACATCATCGTGACAATGGTGGGAACCAAAATGACACCTGCAACGAATTGGCGTACCGTGCGACCGCGAGAAATCCGGGCAATGAAGATTCCCACGAACGGCGCCCACGAAATCCACCAGCCCCAGTAGAACGTGGTCCAAGTGCCCTGCCAGACCTCGCCCTCGGCCCCGGTGAAGGCACTGACGTTGAACGACATTGCAAGGAAGTTCTGCAGGTAATTGCCCACGGACTGTACGAAGTTTCTGAGCAGGAATTGCGTGGGGCCAACAATCAAGAGGAAGACGACCATCACGCCTGCCAGGATCAAGTTGGTGTTCGAGAGCCACTTCATGCCCTTGCCGACGCCCGAAAGAACGGAGAAGAGCACCAACGCGGTGACGACTGCAATGATGACGAGATCGATGAATTGGGAAGCCTGAACCAGTCCGGCGCTTTCCAGTCCTGCACTGATTTGCAAGACGCCCAATCCCAAAGAGGTCGCCACACCAAAGATCGTGCCAACCAACGCAACAACGTCGATGAGGTTTCCAAGTCCGCCATGGACCTTGCGCCCCAGCAGTGGCTCGAGTGTCCACCTAATCGATATGGGCCGGCCACGTCGGTGAATGGCGTAGGCGAGGGCCAACCCGATAACTACGTAGATCGACCAGGCATGCACCCCCCAATGCAGGAAGGTTTGCGCCTGCGCCTGTTGGGCAAGCTCGCCAGGCGATCCCGAGGCGCCGGGCTTAGGAGAGGCAAAGTGGCTCAGCGGCTCTGAGACGCCATAGAAGACCAGGCCGATGCCCATGCCGGCGGCGAAGAGCAGCGAGAACCACGAACCGAGGGAGAACTCCGGTTCGTCTTCGTCCTTGCCGAGCTTGATTTCGCCAAATTTGCCGAATCCCAGCCACAGGCTGAACACCACAAATCCCGTGGCAATAAGGACGTAGTATCAATTGAAGTAGCCGATGATCTGCGACTGGACGGACGCGAAGAGTGCCTCGGCAGTGCTTGGCATGGTCATGGCAAACGTGGCAAAAACAATGATGATGATGGCAGCGGGCCAGAAAACCCATCGGTGTACGCGTGGCTGGGCGCGCGCCTTCGTCAGTTCAGTTGTCATTTTTCGAGCCTAGGCGATGCAGGGGGGACCCTAGCAAGAAAGGTGGTTATTGCCACCTAATTTGCAAATGAATGCTAATCCATGAAATGGAGATCTTATTAGTAAAATGTACAAGTTTTATTTGTGCCCGGTCCCGCTGCCTGACGCCGGTGGCCGGATGGGCACCTATTCATCGTGCAAAACCGGTGCCCGTCCCGATCCGTTGGAGGCAAAGACGCCGGGTTGGCGTGACAACATTTGCCGAGCAACAACCGTAGGCCCTTGTCTAATCCATGTGCAGCTCGACAAGTCCGAATTGTGCAGCCCGGATCAAGGTCTGGACCCTGTCCCGGACACCGAATTTTGCCATGACACGGCTTAGATGCGCTTTGACGGTGGCTTCGGAAATGTGCAACTCGGCAGCCATCTCTGGATTGTTTCGGCCGCGAGCCAGCAACTGTAGGACTTCAAGTTCCCGCTCAGACAAAGGCATGGGGCTTTGTCTGCTCGTACTACTTGGTTTGATGCCGTGAGCATCGCGAACCGCGCGAATGAGATCCTGCGATAGCGATGCCGAAATGGCGGCGCTTCCGTCGTGCACTGCCTGAATCGCGCCGAGGATTTCCATGGGCTCGGCGTCCTTGACCAGATATCCTGCAGCACCGGCGCGTAGAGCCGGGACCAGGTATTCTTCCGAGGAGAATGCGGTTATGGCGAGTACGCCGATGTCCGGGTAATTCGTGATGATAATTTCTGTGGCCTCAACACCGTCCATACGCGGCATCTGCATGTCCATGAGGATCACGTCCGGGCTGTTGCCCGCACAAAAATTCACGGCCTCAATGCCGTTTGTTGCCTCTCCAAGCCAATGAAATCCTGGCGCTGCGTCGAGAATGATTTTGAGTGCTTGGCGCATGAGTGGTTCGTTATCTACCACAAGAACTTGGATGTCGGTCACAACTACGAGTCTAATGACCCTGAGTGGAATTGTGGGACTTGCAGGTGAGCAACAAAAGTTTTCGGGAATGTAGCTGTTGACTTACTGAAATAGGTGCGAGAATGGGCAACATGAATCGTAAAACTCGTATCTTCGCTGCTGTTACCATGTCCGTCGCCTTGCTGCTGCCGGCTGCAATTCCTGCCCAGGCTGCTGCCGTTCCGGGTTCCCTGGCGCAAGGTGGCTCAATGCCAGTCGCTGAAACCGCTGGCGCATCTCTGGCTTTCAATGACTGGCTGTGCCGATACTTTGGTGCCGGCTGCCGTTCATAGCTCCTAAAGATCTGGGCTTATTTGTGCGAGCCCTTATTTCGATGAGAATGGAGAAATGAACTCTCCGATAACTGTCGCCGCCAAGGAGCAGTCTTCCTCCAGTCTTGGGAGGAAGATTCTTCTGGTGGCCAGTGGATTCGTCGCACTGCTGCTGGGCACTGACATTGTGACACTTCTCAACGAAACTGACCCTGCCCTGTTTGTCTCCTTTGCTAAAGCGGTCGCTGTTAATGCGACCTTCGCTCTGGCGCTCGGACTACTGTGGGTGCGTACCCGATATGCGGTCATCGTTTCGATAGTGGCAATGACGTTGGCAGCATTCACCGGAGCATATTTGTACTCGCTCCTCATTATTCCCCTCCTCGTCGGCTTGGTTACTCTGACGGAGACCCGCAAATTCTCGCTCCGCTACCTCTGCATAACGGGCCTTTGGCCGATCCTGATCATCGTCGTCAGATCCTACGACGTGGGCTTCTTGATCATCATCATTCCTTTGGTTGCGGCGGCTTACTTCATCGCCATATTCGTCCGGAAATTCCAGGAACAGCGCGAAGCCGACAGGGAGCGCATTGAAGAATTACGACGCAAACAACGGGAAGCTGTTGAAGCGGAGCGCAAGGCCATTGCGAGGGACCTTCACGATATCGTCGCCCACGACATCACCGTGATTTCCATGCAAGCCAAGGCTGCAGGTTTTTCCGGCGATCCGGCGGTTGCCCAGGCCGCGCTCAAGGTTATCGGTGCTACGTCTAAGGAGGCGCTCCAGGACCTGCGCGTCCTGCTCAATGTGCTTCGATCCGATGGCCAGGCAACGCGTTTGGACGGATCGATTGTTGACAAGGCCGGGAACGCGGCCAGCAGCCTGGAAATATTGATTGGTGTCGAGATCTTTGCCGAGCGATTGGTTGACCTCGGCCACCCGACCAAGACCATGGCCGACCCAAAGCTTGCCGGGCTGCCCCAGTCGGCGCAAGCCGCGTTGTATCGGGTGTTGCAGGAATCCACGACGAACATCGTCAAACATGCCGAGCGTGATGCGCCTTGCCGCATTGAGGCCCTCATTGTCGGTGACAGGGTTTGGCTTGAAGTCGCCAACAAACTGCCTGGCCGGGTGATCGACCAGGGTTTTGACAATGGTGGTCATAGCTCCGGCATCGTGGGCATGGCCGACCGCATGGCAGCCTTCGGCGGGACTCTGTCGGCCCAGGGCGTCCGAGGTGACTGGGTGGTTCGGGCCGAGCTGCCCGCCAAGATTCTCGATGGAGCCCACCAGGTGCCCGAGGAACACCCCGAGGTCCAAGATTTATAGTGAGGTTTCCTCACTAAGTATGGTCAAAAGTCTAATGTGCTGTGGTTGCCTCGCTGGATACAGTAGGTACTACATCGGCCGTATAGCCGATTGATGAGTACGAAGAGCGTTTTGCGAGTGGCGCTTCGAGAACTCATTTCCAGCACGCCAGACGACGCCAGCCCCGCAGACCAAGCCCCCAAGTTGGTCCGCATCGGGAACCGCGTCAAATGCTTTCCCCCAAGGAGCATTTGATAACCATGGTTCCCGGTCGCTACTACCCCAAGAGTAGCTACCATCGGCGTCGTCAGGCGTGCTGATGTTTAACCACGAAAGTGTCCCGTTCTCGAACCCTTGGCCATTCCGGGTGACGTGAATCACGGATGCCAGTGGAATGTGGCGGTCAACAGTGGTGGTTCTGCTCTAGTAGGAAACTACCGCTGAACCGCAAGGAGCACACCCCCACATGAGCGTTGAAACCGCCGCGACCGTGTACGAACAGCTGTCGATCGATGCAGATACCGCTGACAAGCTTTTCCTTCAAGCGCGAACTGCCAACACCTTCTCCGACGACGCCGTCTCCGACCAGACCCTGGAAGCCATCTACGAGCTCACCAAAATGGGTCCGACGATGATGAACAACCAGCCGTTGCGCATCACTTGGGTCAAGAGTGCAGAGGCCCGCGAGGCAGTTGTTGCCCAGATGATGGAAGCGAACCGACCCAAGTCCCTGGCCGCCCCGGCGCTGGCTGTGTTGAGCTACGATGCCAACTGGCACGAGCAGTTCCCCGTCTTCTTCCCCCACGCGGCGGAGCGGAAGGCAATGTTTGAGGACGATGCCGCCATGCGTGCCGAGATCGCCAAGAACAACGCCTGGATGCAGGCAGGCTACTTCATCATGGCCGTCCGTGCTGCCGGTCTGCATGCCGGACCCATGGGTGGCTTTAACGCCGCCGGCGTGGACACCGTCGTCAACGCCGAAACCGCCAACCACGCCTTCCTGATCGTCAACGTGGGCACCCCCGGCGAAAACGCTTGGTTCGACCGCCTGCCGCGCCTGGACATCGACATGGCCACGAGCAGCATCTAAGGGTTCCTCGTCCAATGTGACAGACGCCGTCGGGCGGCGCTAATAACCTATGAACTAGGCCAGTAGTTCCTCGGCCACCCGCGTCAGTGCCCGTTCCAGCGGGGCGCGCAAGACGCGCGGCACCCGCACGTGTTTTCCGATGCGCACCAGCCCCTCGGATTCCGCTGCGCGAAGCAGCGACTCCGCGGCGGGCACCGTCTTTTCAAAGAGTGGCTGCAGATGGGCCTGCTCGGGTTCGAGCTCCCCGGGAGCGGGGACAGCGAAGGCGGCTTCGGTGCGTGGGGGATTGGCCGACCCGGCCTTGCTCAACAATGCGGCAGCCATTTGCGTCACGGTGTGGTCGTTCTCCGATCCCACCGCGTTGAGCAGGATGTGGGCGTAGAGGCCCTCGGCGATGAGGTCTTTCACGCCGCGTGCGCTAAATCCCGAATCAGCATGCAACGCTTCGCTGACCACCGGGGTCGGGACCGCTTTTCCCTGCTGGTTGGTCAGCAGACCGGCTCGCAACAGCGAGTTCCAGTAGGCGTCCAGCTTTGGCAGCTGAACGAGCGTGGCCACTGCAGTACCCGCCTCCGGGTCCCAGGGCAGATGCGTAGCCGCGGCTCCGGGGTCGTGGAGAACCGTGAGGCCCACGGCTGCGGCGGCCGGGGCCAGATCCACATCCAGCAGTGAGCCGTCCGGACGGACGTCCCGGCCCTCGCCGACCCATGCCAACAGCGCACGCGCAGTGGAAACCATGGGCAGTTTGGCCCAGCGGGCATCCGCGCCGTCCTCATCGAGTTCCGGAACGACTACGGGGGACTCTCCGCCCTGGGCGGAGATCAGATCGAAGACCGCTTTGAATCCCTCCACCGAGCCGGACCAACGACCACTTTCGGCCAGGAAAAGCACGAATTCCCGCAGCATCGAGGCGCAGGCAACCGCAACCTCGTCACCGATAGCGCGCAGATCCTCGAACTGGATCGACAGCGCGTCGTGGTCGAGTTCCGACACCGCTACTTGGCCGCGAAGCCGGGCGTGGACGGTCAGCAGCGTCACGAGCCCCTCGATGCCAGCTTCCGTATCGGCCGCGTCGTGGCGCTGGTTGAAGAAGGCACGCAACTGGGCCAGGTAGGGCCGCATCGCGACGCGCACCTGGTTTTCAAACTTGGACGCACCAGCACTCGAAGTGCGGGCGGGGTGCCCGCCTCGCGACTTATTGGTGGCAGGCTTCGATTTCGACATTTAGGCGTCGTCCCCTCTTTGGTACTTGGAAATCCTTGGATGCTACGGAATATTCTGTCGGCCGGTGCCCACTCAGTCGGCAAAGAGCGAACGGACATCGTCGGCGCTGATGGCCGAGGCGAAAGCCGCATCGTCATCCAGCACCGCGGTGAAGAGCTTGGCTTTCTTGTCCTTCAGTGCCATGACCTTTTCCTCGATGGTGTTCTTGGAAACCATGCGGTAGACCATGACGTTGCGCTTCTGGCCGATGCGGTGCGCTCGGTCAACAGCTTGGTTCTCCGAGGCGGGGTTCCACCAAGGGTCCATCAGGAAGCAGTAGTCGGCTTGGGTGAGGTTTAGTCCGAACCCGCCGGCCTTCAGCGAAATAAGGAACACCTGGACCTTGCCGGAGGTGAAGGACTCGATGACCTTGGCGCGCTTGGTGGTAGAGCCGTCCAGATAGGCGTGCTCGATCCCCGCTTCGGTGAGCCGGTCGCTGGCCTTGGACAGGAACGAGGTGAACTGGCTGAAGACCAGCGCGTTGTGGCCCTCAGCGGTGAGGTCCTCGAGTTGTTCGAGCAGGGCGTCGAGCTTGCTGCTGGGCACCGAGGCGTACTCGTCGTCGATGAGCGAGGCATCCAGGGACAGCTGGCGCAGCTTGGTGAGGGAGGAGAACACCGCGAAGCGGTTCTTGTCCATGTCTTCGAGCATGCCCAGCACCTTTTGGCGTTCGCGCTGCAGGTGCCGCTGGTAGATGGTGCGGTGCTTGGGGTTCAGTTCCAGTTCCAGGACCTGTTCCTGCTTCTCGGGCAGGTCGGTGGCGACCAGTTCCTTGGTGCGGCGCAGCATCAGCGGGCGGATGCGTCGGCGCAGGCGCTTCAGCGCCTCGTTGTCGCCGTCCTTCTCGATGGGCTTGCGATAGGTCTCGTCGAAGCGCTTGAGCGTGGGGAAAAGCCCGGGAGCGGCAATCGCAAACATTGACCACAGCTCGGAGAGGTTGTTCTCCATGGGAGTGCCGGTGATGGCGAGTTTGAAGGACGTCGGGAAGTCGCGGGCCTGCTTGGATGCCTGCGTGGCCGGGTTCTTCACGAATTGCGCCTCGTCCAGGATCAGGCCGGAGAACTTCGTGGCGGCGTATTCCTCCTGGTCGATGCGGAACAGCCCATAGGAGGTGATGACGATGTCGACCTCGGCGGCGATCTCGTGTGCCGGGATCCCGCCGCGGCGCACCGTCTCGGTGATGTACACGCTGCGCAGGTCCGGGGCGAAGCGCTTGGCCTCGGCCTCCCAGTTGGAAACGACGGAGGTCGGGGCCACGACGAGGAACGGCGGCATCTTGCCCGCGGTCTCGTCGTGGTTGTCCTTGGCGTGCTGGATCAGCGCCAGGGTCTGCAACGTCTTGCCCAGCCCCATGTCGTCGGCAAGCACGCCGCCCAGGCCGTTGTCATAAAGGAACGAAAGCCATTCGAAGCCCTCGCGTTGGTAGGGGCGCAGGGTGGCATCGATGCCGGCGGGCAGCGGGGCGTGGGCGACCTCAAGGATGTTGCTCAGTCCTTCGGAGGAGGCCTTCCACGCTTCGGAGGCCTCGACATTGGTGGCGATGTCCTTGAGGTCTTCCCACAGCGAAGCCTGGTGCTTGGAAATCCGAATGGTCCCATCCGTGGTGGAATCCGAGAGGGCGCGGGCCTCCTCGATGAGCCGGCGTAGTTGCTCGTATTCCGGGCGGTCGAGAGCGAAGTACTTGCCGTCGGGGAGCATCAGGTACTCGTCGCCGTGGGCCAAGGCCTGGAAGAGTTCGGTGAAGGGAACGTTGTTGCCATCGATCCGCACCTCCACACCCAAATCGAACCAGTCGTTGGTTTCGGTGTTCTCGGCCGAGATGGTGATCAGCGGGTCGGCGGTCAGCTCCTCGAAGTCAATGGTTTCGCCCTCGATGGTCACCTCCAGGTTTTCGATCGCCTGCAGTGTCGGCAGGGCGGCGGTGAAGCGGGCGGCTTCCACGCCTGAGATGACTATGGTGCTGTCGGTGGTCCGGTCCTGCTGCTGGATGTTGCCGAGGGCTCCAGGGAAATCGGCCATGGCCGCGCCCGCCTCACGCTGCAGGGCGAGCTCGGCCTTCGGATCGCGGTCGACGCCGGGGACCGGTGCGTTGCCCAGGGGAACCCGGATCTCGCCGTAGGCAAAGCCCCACTGGAGTTCAACGCCGGGAACGCCCGCTTTCTCGTCCTTGCGCCTTCGAGCGGTGTCCGGCTTGACGAGGATGTGCTTGACGCGCAGCAGCATCTTCGGGGCAAGGGAGGCCGGCACCTCGACGGAGCAGTCGAGGGAGGATAGTTCCGTGGCCTTGGCGAGCTTGGGCAGATATTCGCGTTCGAAGCTTTCCCGTCCATTGGCCGGGACGACCACCTTTTTGTCCGTGGCAAGCAGGCCCGTGATCAAAGGGGGGATCTTGGCGCGGGTTGGAGCCAAGCGCAGGTTGAGGTGCTTCATGCCGTCGCTGGCGTTCCACCAGAAGACGCCGTGGTCGGAGACGGCACCGATGAAGTCCGTGTCGAACTCCGCGGGCAGGACGTCGAGGGCGGGTCGGATCCGCAATTTCCGGCCCTCCGATGCGACGTCGGTTCTGATGGTGACGGGCTCGTGCACCTTCACAGAGGATTTTGCCGACGGCCCGCGCAACTCGATTCCCAGCGCCGTGGCACGTTCCAAATGGTTCCAGACCATGGGGCTGAGGAAGTCGCTGGCCGACAGATGCGTCCCGTTCCAGGCGGCAAACGAGTTTAGCTGCAGCAGGGTGCAGAACCACTCCACCTGGTCAGGGTCGTAGGTGTAGTCGAAGGGCAGCACCGGCACGCCGCCGGTGCGGGTGTAGCGGAAATGCTGCCAGGCGAGGTTGCCTGAGACCCAGCGGCCCTTGTCGTTGAGCTGGACGGGACGCAGGACCAGTTCAAGCTTGGAGGTGTGCGGGATGTCCCCGTTTTTGATCTTCTGCATCGCAGCGGCCTGGTACCGCTGCAGGGTCCGGGGACGGAGCTCGAACTGGACACCCAAGGTGCGTTCCTCGGTTGCCATGGGTTGGGCGCCGCCGTCGCCAATCAGGGAGTCCAACATCCGCTCCCAAGGTGCCCTGGGATCGGGTTCCTCGAAGTTCGTCTCATCCCACATGTAGGCCAGGAGTGCCGCTGCTGCATGCTTGCAATTGGCGCCCACCGGACAGGTGCAGATCCCGTGCTGGGGCATCAGAAAGCCGTGGCGGACCTGGGAGTGGACTGCGGTGCGGTAGACCATGCCGCCCGAGCCCAGGACGCTGGCGCGCACGATGCTCATCGGGGCAACCCAGCTAACGTCCAGCACCCTGCCCTGGCTGGCATAGGCCGCACCGCGGTCAAGGCTCAGCGGACCGACAAGTTCCCGGATCAGAGTGGTCGACGAAAGCACGGGAGCAACGGGAAGCATGGAAATAGTCTAAAGGGGACCGCCCATGCGCCGGATCCAAAAGAACTGTTGTGCGACTGTCGGCTGAATGCGGTGAGTGGTTCCCGGGTGGGTCGTTTCAGTCCATCGGACAGTTACGCGGTCCGGGTGCTTGCGCGAATATATGATTCGATCGATGATGAGAGCAGGTCAGACCCCACAATACCGGGTCAGAAATGTGCCGTCATTGATCCCTGTTGCAAGAAAAACTAAAAAGTATCCGATTTGCTGTATTTAATGCAGACTTGGCGATGCAGTGGCCTGCGTCACCGATGAAAAGTGAAATGCCGTTGCTTCGAGTGGCTTTCAGCGCCAAAGTTGAGATCCAGAGTTGGAATTTCTTGAACGGAGTGTGAACCATGGCCAGCGCAGCGTCGCCAGAACATGTTGTAATCGTCGGTGCCGGGTTCGTCGGCCTGTCCGCCGCCTGGTACCTGCAGGAAGAGGGCGTCAAGGTCACGGTCGTGGATCGCGGGGGAGTTGCCTCGGGCGCCTCTTGGGGCAACGCCGGTTGGCTGACCCCGGCACTCACCTTGCCGATTGCCGAGCCGTCCATCTTCACCAGTGGACCGAAGATGTTGCTGGATCCCGCGTCCCCGCTGTACGTTCCGTTGAAGGCCGATGCCAAGCTGCTTCGCTTCCTGGTGGGCTTTGCCTGGCACAGCACGCCGAAGAAATGGCAGGAAGCCATGCGCATCTACTCGGAGATCGGAACCACCGGACTGGATGCCTTCGACGAGATCGCCGAGAATACCAATGCCGGCCCGGGCGTCGTCGAGAAGACCAAGCCGGCCAACCCCTTCCTGACCGGCTTCAAGTCCCTGAAGGACCGCGATGGCCTTCTTCACGAATTCGACATGATCCGCAAGACCGGCGGCAATGTCGAGTTCGACCTGCTCACCGGTGACGAACTGCGTGCCATCGAACCAACCCTCTCCGACGAGGTGGCGGCCGGTGTTGCGATCAAGAACCAGCGCTTCCTGAACCCGCCGAAGTACATGGAGTCCCTCGCCGAGTCGGTGGTCGCCCGCGGCGGCGACATCGTCGGCTCCTTCAACGTCACCGACATCCGCGACAACGGCGGCTCCGTCACGGTCATCGGCTCCGAGGGGCGCTCGATCACCGCCGACCACGCGGTCATGGCCACCGGCGCCTGGTTGAACGACCTGACCAAGAAGTTCGGCGTGAATGTCGTGGTCCAGGCGGGACGCGGCTACTCCTTCACCGTCCAGCCCGAGGTCATGCCGACGCACCCGATTTACTTCCCGTCCCAGCGCGTTGCCTGCACCCCGTTGGGTGACCGCTTCCGCATTGCCGGCACCATGGAGTTCCGCGACGCCAACCACCCGCTGGAGCCCAAGCGCATCGAGGCCATCGTTGCCGCGGCCGCCCCGGTCTACAAGGGCATCAACTGGGAGAACCGCAAGGAGGAATGGGTTGGCGGACGGCCCTGCACCGCCGACGGCCTGCCGCTGGTCGGGGCCACGAAGTCGCCCCGCGTGCACGTCGGCGGCGGCCACGGCATGTGGGGCGTGGCCCTAGGCCCGCTGACCGGCAAATTGCTGGCCGCGGGCATCGTGGGCAAGGAAAAGCCTGCCGTTGCACGCCACTTCAACCCGCTGCGCAAGGGCTTCTAGGCTCTTGTAGGAAAAACCGCCGAACCCCGGCGATCGGTGCGGATCAGGAAGCCCGCACCGATCGCCGGGGTTCCTTGCGTGAGGGACAACCGATCCGACCGTGAGTGGCGGCCCCGGCCCCAAGAACCCCGCCGGCGGGCAGCGGGCGGAGCCTGCCGGCTGCTCAGGGGTGCCGCACGCCTTCGCCCGCAAGCACGCTCGAATAGCCTTCGCGGTAGGTCGGGAACGTGAATTCAAAGCCGCTGGCGAGCAGCCGGGCATTGGACAGGCGTCTGTCGCCGCCGCGGTTCACCGGGGCTTCTCCGACCTCGGGACGGGGAACGCCGAGGCTCGAGGCCAGGAACCCCTGGACCTCGCCCAGATCCACCGGTTCGTGGTCGACACCCAGATACAGCGGGGCGGGCGCGGTGTCCATGGTGCACAATTGCACGATGGCAGCCGCGGCATCGTCGCGGTGGATCCGGTTGGTCCACACGGTTTCTCCGGGGGTGCGTGCCTTGCCGTTGCGCACCTGGGAGACCAGGTGGTTGCGGCCGGGTCCGTAGATGCCAGCCAGGCGCAGGATGATTGGCGTCGTTGCGCGTTCCCGCACTGCCGCCTCCGTCTCTGCCAGGATCTGCGCGGTTTCGGTGCGCGGCGAAATCGGGGTGTCCTCGTCGACCCAGCCTCCGGCGGCATCGCCGTAGACCGCGGTGGAGGAGACCAGCAGGAAGCGTTGCGGATCAACGCCGTCGCGTTCAAGTGCGTCGAGCACGCGATGCGTGGCGTCCAGGTAGGTGCGCCGGTAGGCTTCTTCGCTGCGCTCGGGTGCGGCGGGGGTGAAGACCACGATATCCGTGGCCGGATCGATGGCCGGCAGCTCGGTGCCGGCATCGCCAAGATCGACCCGCCGGGTGCCGAAGGAGGCAGGCAGCACTTCGGGCCGGCGGCGCCACGCGGTGACGTGGTGCCCGGCGGCTGCGAAGCGCAGGCCCGCCTCGGTGCCGAGATCCCCGGCACCGAGAACGAGGACCTTCACTTGGCCGGTGGACGCAAACCGGCGCGAGCCATGGCGTCGGCGTACGCGGCCACCATTTCGTCGAACCACGCTTGCTGCTTTTCGGTCGAACCCAGGAAGGCGCGGTCAGCGGTGGAACGCACTTCGTAGATCTTGATGCCGCGCTGGTTGATGACCTGCTGGCCGCCTGCCTTGATCCAGGCCTGGACCAGGCGCTTGGCCTCGGTGCCGTGGGCCACGATCGCTGAGGTGCGGTAAGCGATGCGCATCAGCTCCTTGAGCGGGCGGATCCCGGCTTTCACCTGGTCCGGGGTCAGCTTGGTTCCGCCGTCGGGCAGCTCCCACGGGTAGACATTCCACGGGATAGCAAAACGCGGCTCCAACCCGGCAGTCTCATAGACTGCAGCGAGTCGTGCCGCGGTGGGATCGTCGTTGCGCAGGGACAGGAAACCCGAAGACGTTCCGGGGCCCGGCGCGATTTGGAGCGAGATAACCCGAGCCTCGTCCACGTCGTGCACCGGGTCGATAAGCGGAACCCGGGAACCGGGCTGCTGGTCCTGCAGCTTGCGACATAGTGCCGTGAGTTCGGCGACGGAATCGTCCTCCACCTTGCTCAACTGTTCTTCAAAGTACTCGGATTGGCTCATTATTCACCTTTCGCCCTCGCACTGAGCCTACGCCGATTAGCCGTCGCGCGCATTCCAGCGTTCAACGGCCTGCCGCGGTGGGCAAATCGACGGCCATGTCGCATGATGGGCACATGGGACTGACGCGCTTGGACATTGACCATCTGACCCGCTGTGTTGCACTTGCCGAGGAGAGCCTGGAGGCAAACGACGAGCCCTTCGGCTCCATCCTTGTCGACGCCGACGGGTCCGTGCTCTACGAGGGCCGGAACCGCGTGGCCGGCGGGGATGCCACCGCGCATCCGGAGCTGGCCATTGCGCAATGGGCGCTGGCAAACCTTGATCCGGAGCGCAGGGCGGCCGCCACGGTATACACCTCCGGGGAGCATTGCCCGATGTGCGCCGGGGCCCACGGCTGGGCCGGTCTGGGACGCATTGCCTTTGTTGCCTCGGCGGCGATGCTTGATTCCTGGCACCGGGATTGGGGTGTCGGGCGCGGGCGGGTGGCCGCGTTGCCCATCAACCTGGTGGTTCCGGGCATAGAAGTGGTCGGGCCCGCCGAGGAGCTGGTGCCGCGGATCCGCTACCTGCACTTCCAGGCCCACCAGGAGACGTTGCGTCGTCCCGCCGCCGTCAAAGGGTCCGGTGGCGCGACATAAACAGTGAAACCCGGTGTCTAATTGTGAAACTGCGTTCCGAAACCTTACTCTGGGAAATGTCGTCGGCGTCACACTGTGCCAAAGACGATTGGGACCGGAAAAACAGACGAAGACCGGAATGAGGACCACATGGGTGTGCAACCACTGGCCAACCACTCGGAACTGACACCATTGCGATTCCTGCAGCGCTCGGTGGAGGTGTATCCGTCCAAGGAAGCCATCGTGCACGGGTCACGGTCCTACAGCTACGCGCAGTTCGGGGCGCAGGTGCAGCAATTCGCCAAGGCGCTGGCCGCTCGCATCGTTCCCGGTGACCGGGTGGCGGTGTTGGCACCCAACATTCCCGAAATGCTGGTCGCCCACTATGCCGTCCCACTGGCCGGCGGTGTGCTCGTGGCACTGAACACCCGGTTGTCGGCCCGCGAGCTCGGCTACATCATGGAGCACTCGGCCACGAAGCTGCTCTTTGTCGACTCGGAGCTCCTGGGCGCCGCGGCGACGCTGCGCGCAGAGGTCCCGTCCCTTGAAGCGCTTATCGAGATCCAGGACCCGGAATTCACCGGCACCAGGGCCGAGGTCCAGGTCGATGGAACCTATGCCGAATTCGTTGCCGCCGGCACCGGGGCGGATTTGGACTACGCGATCGCGGACGAGCGGGCCCCGATCACGCTGAACTACACCTCGGGGACCACCGGCAAGCCCAAGGGCGTGCTGTACTCGCACCGAGGCAGCTACCTGAACTCGATGGGGGAGGCTTTCCACCAGGGCTTTGACGCTCATACCCGCTACCTCTGGACCTTGCCGATGTTCCATTGCAACGGCTGGTGCACTCCCTGGGCCGTCACCGCTGCCGGCGGCACGCACCTGTGCCTGCGCGGCGTGCGCGCGGAACCGGTATGGGACGCCATCGACGACCTCGGCGTCACACACCTGTGCGGCGCCCCCACGGTCTGCTCCATCATCGCCGACTCCTCCCGCGCCCACGAGCTGGAGCGCGGCATCAAGATCACCACTGCAGGGGCTCCGCCCTCGCCGGCGATCATCCGCAAGCTGCAGATGCTCGGCATCGAGGTCGTTCACGTCTACGGCCTCACCGAGGTCTACGGGCCCTACACGATCTGTGAGTACCAGGACGCCTGGGACGGGTTGGACGACGAGGCCAAGGCGCAGAAAGTCGCCAGACAGGGAGTGGGCATGGTCCAGGCCGAATCGGCGCGCATCGTTGATGCTGACATGAAGGATGTGCCGGCCGACGGGGAGACGATGGGCGAAATCGTGCTGCGCGGCAACAACGTCATGATTGGCTACTTCCGGGACGAGGAAGCCACCGCCGCGGCGTTTTCCGGCGGCTGGTTCCACACGGGGGACCTAGGCGTCATGCACCCCGACGGGTACATCCAGCTCAAGGACCGCGCCAAGGACATCATCATTTCCGGCGGGGAAAACATCTCGACCATCGAGGTCGAGCAGGCATTCGCAAACCATCCGGAGGTCCTTGACGTCGCGGTGATCGGCGTGCCGGACGAAAAATGGGGCGAAACGCCGGTTGCCTTTGTCCTCCGGGCCAGCGGATCGCAGGTCGACGCGGCGACGCTCCAGGCCCACGCCCGCACACAATTGGCCGGTTTCAAGGTTCCCAAGACCATCCACTTCCCGCAGGATTTGCCGCGCACATCCACCGGAAAGGTGCAAAAGAACGTGTTGCGGCAAAACGCCTAGCGCGTCCGCACGCAGGTGCGTTCAACGGTTGGTCCTCCCGAAAAAACAACACCGGGAGGGCCAATTCTCTTCAATCCCTCCTGTAACACCCGTGACATTGGCAACTCCAGACACATAGTGTGTACCCAAGCGAGCACTTATCCACGGGGATTGATGTCTCAGGGTCAATTCCTTTGTTCAAGGAGTAATCACCATGAGTCCCCAACCCCTCCTCTCCCTACGGATTGCAGCCGCGACATTCGGTGCGTCAATGGCGGTGGGGGCGCTGGCCCCCGCGGCGGTGGCAGCACCGGTCCCCACGGGCGCAGCTCCACTGCAACTCACTGTCGCGAAGAAGCCACTCGCCCCGCGTGCGCAAACCACCACGGTCATTCGAACCACCGCGAACTTGAACCTGCGTCAGAATGCCGGTGCCCATTACGAGTCCTTGGCTGTTCTTGCCAAGGGCACTGCGGTTACCCGGACGGGCAAGGCCAGCGGTGTTTGGTGGGAGGTCAAGGCCGGTTCGCGAACCGGTTGGGTGAGCTCCAATTACTTGACGAAGAGCGCCGGCAAGGCGCCGGCTCCCACGTCGTCTGCGACGCATCGGACGAGTGCAAATTTGAACCTGCGGCAGGATCCGGGCACGCATTCCAGGTCGTTGACCGTTCTTGCCAAGGGCACTGCGGTTACCCGGACGGGCAAGGCCAGCGGTGTTTGGTGGGAGGTCAAGGCCGGTTCGCGGACCGGTTGGGTGAGTTCCAATTACTTGACGAAGAGCGCCGGCAAGACGCCGGCTCCCACGTCGTCTGCGACGCATCGGACGAATGCGAATTTGAACCTGCGGCAGGATCCGGGCACGCATTCCAGGTCTTTGACCGTTCTTGCCAAGGGCACTGCGGTTACCCGGACGGGCAAGGCCAGCGGTGTTTGGTGGGAGGTCAAGGCCGGTTCGCGGACCGGTTGGGTGAGTTCCAATTACTTGGAGAAGAGCACGGGCCGGGCACCCGGCCCCGCTCCGGTCGCCGGCGCCAATCGCTGGGTGGACGGCACCCAGCCGATGTATGCCCAGGCCTCGCTATCCTCCAAGCGCCTCGCGGTGCAAACCGGCGGGACAAAGGTCCGGCTGATCAAGAGTTCCGGCAACTGGTCTTTCATTGAAACGCCGACCGGTCAGGGCTGGCTCCCCAATTCATCCTTGGCCAGCAGCGAACCGGGCAACAATTCCACCTCGTACCGGTGGACCGCCTATGCAGCCAACGTCCGCACGGGCCCCTCAACCGCTTTCAGCACCTTGGGCGTCATCCCGGCAAACCAAAAAATGACCTACCTGAAAACTTCCGGTGGCTGGTCGCAGGTCAAGACCTCCAAGGGAACGGGCTGGATCAAGAACACGCTGCTGACCAGCGTCCAGTACCAAGCCCCGAAGGAGCTGCAGCCGATGACCCGGGCCATGATCCGGGAAGTCCAGGACCTCTTCGGGGCCGGGATCAGCAGCGTCGGCGGTTCGCGCGCCGGCTCCGTCGGGCACAGCTCGGGACTGGCCGCGGACTTCATGATCAAGGATTATTCCTCGGCTGCAGGCATCAAGGCCGGCGACCGGATGGCCCAGTACCTGGTGGAAAACCACGAGCGGATGGGGATCAGCTACCTGATCTGGCAGGACAAACTGTGGCTGGCCGAGGACGGCCAGTGGGGACCGTATTCAACCAGTGGCTGGGGCAAGCACCTGGCATCCTCCCGCGGATGGAACGACACCACGCGGCACATGGACCACATCCACGCTGAGATCTCTGCCTCCCGGGCCAACAAGTAGTTCGTCGGAGCTCTGGTTGGCCTCGGGGCAGGGGACAAGGCCTGCTTCACGGGCGATGAAATCCCTGCTCGGCACCGGTGTGCAGGCCATCGACGAAGAACTGGGCCGCTGAACGCCGTGCAAATCGGGTTCGCCTATGCGTTGATCGGTGGAATGCTTGGCGTATTCAGCCCCTGTAATGCATTGTTGCTGCCGGCGTTCTTCGCCAACATCGCGACCTCGCGTGCCACGCTCCTGAGCCTTGGTTCCGTGTTCCGGGCGGCCTGCTTGCCACCCTGGTCCCTCTCGGACTGGGTATGGGATGGCTGGGCGGAACCTTAATCATCGACCGCGGCGTCTTGCTCGGCGGAGCCGAGTGGGCTTATTGCCCCGGGGCTGTTCACGGCCTTTGGCGGAGGGATAGATCTTTCCCGTCTGCTTCCGGGCCGGCCCCGGCCCGCGGCGGAACGCTGTTGGGGCTTTACGGCGTGGGCATGGTGCTGCCGATCATGTTCATTGCCCTACTGGTCCGCAAACTCGGCCACCGTTCCGTTTCATGGATGCGAGGGCGGCGATTCCGTGTGGGCAGGTTGCGCCTGCACGCGACCTCGTTGACGATGGGCGCGGTCACCGTGCTCGTTGGCTGGATCCTCATCTTCACCAATGGCATGGCCGCCGTACCCGAGCTGCTCCCCTCGAACTGGAACGCCGCATTTGAAAATCTGGGAAGGCAAGTTGACGCAGCCGTTCCGTCGTGGGCCTGGACGGCACTGGTCGGCGCATGTTGCTGATCTGGTGCCTTCGTGCCGCCGTCCGCAGGACCAGCCGAACGGGTGGCGCCGACGCCTCGAGAGACCCCTCAGCAGGCAGGTCCGACCACGATGGAGGCATCGTGGAAATCCGCTAGCGATGCCCTCCGCGAGCATTTCCGCTGATAAGCTGAAGTATCGAATCTATGTTCTAGGAAGGGCGGGGTCTATGTTCGGAATGGACCAGCCGCAGCCGCCGGCCCCGCAGCCGGAATCCCAGGGGCCCGTTGGAGCCGTCGAGGCCATGGGGTTTCCCTCGCCGGCCAGGGACTACTACAGCGGCGGAATCGACCTGAACCGCCTGTTGATTCGGGATAGGACGTCGACATTCCTGATGCGGGTCTCCGGGAATGCCATGGCCTCTTCCGGAATCAGCCACGGAGACGAGGTCATCGTGGACCGGGCCGTGGCCCCACGCGACGGATCGGTGGTCATCGCCGTCCAGGACGGCGAGCTGGTCATCCGCCGCCTCGTGTCCAGCCGCGGCACCACGGTCTTATGTAGCGACGAGCAGCCGCAGGAGCGGGCCGAGGCCGTGACCGAGGAAACCACCATTTGGGGCGTGGTCACCAGATGCCTGCACCATGTTTGAGTCGTCGGCGACCGAACCGAGATGGGCGCTCGCCACGTCACCTGGAGCGCATCGACGTGCGTAGCCACACCGCTGCCAAAGGCACTGTGCCGGGTGAGCGGCTTTGGCCCCGGAGCGCACCTTGGGCAGGGGAGGCCCGATGACCGACCGGATCGCGCTCGTGGACGTCAACAATTTCTATGTTTCCTGCGAGCGGGCCTTCGACCCCAAACTCATCGGCCGACCGGTTGTGGTGCTTTCAAACAACGACGGCTGCGTTGTCGCGCGCTCGCAGGAGGCCAAGGACCTGGGCATCACCACGGGCGCACCGTTCTTCCAGGTCAAACAGTTCATCCAAAGCCATGGCATGATCGTGCGCTCGAGCAACTACGAACTGTATGGGGACATGAGCGCCCGCGTCATGGAAGTCCTCTCGCGGTTTGGCACCTGGCAAGAGGTCTACTCCATCGATGAATCCTTCCTCGGCATCCAAGGCAATCCCGACCAGCTTGGTGAGCTTGCCACGCGAATCCGGACGGCCGTGGGACGAGGGGTAGGGGTTCCTGTCTGCGTGGGAGTGGCCCCGACCAAGACCCTGGCGAAGTTCGCCAACCACGTGGCCAAGCACAATGCGCATCTGGGCGGTGTGTGTTCCATGGACTCCATGGATCCGGACCTCATCGAGAACATCCAGTCCCGCGTCCCCGTCACCGACCTATGGGGAGTCGGAGCCCGCACCGGTACCAAGCTTGCCGGGATGGGCATCGCCAGCATCGCCGACCTCAAGGCAGCGGATGTCACCGAGATCCGCAAGAAGTTCTCCGTGGTCCTCCAACGCACGGTCCTGGAACTCAACGGAACCCCGTGCATTCCCCACAACGAAGAACGCGCCGACAAGCAGCAGATCATGTACTCGCGGTCCTTCTCCAGCCCGGTGAGCACCATCGAGGACATGGTCGAGGTCATGTCGATCTATGCCCAGCGGGGTGCGGCCCGGCTGATGTCTGATGGGCTTTGGGCCACGCTACTCACCGTCACCGCAGGCACCAGCCGCTTTGCCGGAGGGGAAGCCTCGTTTCCGTCGGTGACGCTCAAGCTTCCCTCACCGACCCAGGACCCAATCCTGCTGACCCGCCTGGCCGTCGGAGCCATGCGCGAAATCATGCGGCCCGGCGCCGCATACGTGCGCGGAGGGGTCGTGCTTTCCGGGCTGCAGCCCGACCCCGGACAGGCCGCCTTCGGAATCTTTGAACAGGACATTTCGACAAAGCATGTCGGCGACGTACTGGGTGCCGTCAAGGCCAGATTCGGGAACAAATCCATCGGACTCGGTTCCGGGGGACTGGCAGTGGAACCGGGCTGGTCGATGAAGCGGGAGTTCTCCTCGCCCAAGTTCACTACCGATTGGGCGGAAATCCCCGTGGTGAAGGCCTAGCTGTCTCGGTCTCGGACGGAGGAACAGATTTCCTCCGGGCAGCCCTGCCCGGTCTTGGAAAAGAACGCCACGATTTCCAGTCCGCGTTCGAAGCGGTACTTCACTGCCGGTCCGCCGTTCACGGCGCTCGCCGAGCGTCGGATACCCATGAGGAAGAACTCGCACACCGACACGTAGTTCCACAGGTCCATGGCTGTATCAATGACTTCGTCGTGGGTCATCCATTCCCGGTCTTCGACTACGGCTTCTGCGAAGTCGAGCACGATTTTCCGGTCAACGGCATGGTGCTGTCCGCAATCGCACCATTCAATACCGCGGGACGGCATCTGCCAGACATCCGGAACCAGCTCGGCGTCGGACGGTTCTTCCGGGGCATGCCGGCGGGAAATGCCCGACTGCAGCATGCCCTCGGTGGTCGTCGTTCTGAGGAGTGCGCTCGGTGCCAATTGGTTCCTCCTTGAAATGTCCTGTGCCCAGCATAGGCTTGCCCTCCGACAGCTTGGCCGGGTGCCGAGGAAACTGAGTCAGGCGGCAACAAGAACTTTCCATGAAATCGTCCCGGTTGAAATCCCCGTGGCAATCCCTGGACGGGGAAGGCATCGAGAACAATGAGTGTCTCGTCACGATTGGTGGGTCTGGGTGCCACTGTCCGCGCATTTTTCTGGCACGCTGAAGGTGGTGGAGAAAAGAGGCTGCGCACCATGAGCGTTTCACGAGCAAAAATTTCCCTGCGGTGCAGGATATTGCCACTGGTGGTCCTTTCAGCACTGGTGTTGGCTGGTTGCACCCCTGCCCCGGTGCCGGCACCGACAGGCAGCGCCGGTACGTCGGCGCCCGGGAGCACCGCCCCTTCTTCGAGCCCGACCCCATCGACGGACCCGAACCAGAGCCAGACAACACCCGGCAACGGACCCACGTCCGCCCCGCAGCAAAGCGCCGCCGAAAAGACCCTCGATGCCATGGGCCTGAAAGAAAAAATCGGGCAGGTTCTCATGGTCGGCGTCCCGGCCACCGGCAGCAGCTCGGCCGACCGGACGGTCATTGCGGAGCATGCCCTGGGGAATTTCTTCCTGAAGGGCAGAAGCGGCGCCGGGAACACGACAACGGCCGCCGTGGTCGAGAAGGTCGAATCCACCATCTCGAAAACCCTGTCGGCGGATATCGACCCGTTTGTGGCAACCGACCAGGAAGGCGGCTCCGTCCAGGTCCTGAAGGGCAGTGGCTTTTCAACCTTGCCGGCCGCACTGACCCAAGGCGGCTGGGCCACCCAAACGCTACGCGAGAGGGCCTCTGACTGGGGCCAAGAACTTGCCGAGGCGGGAATCAACGTCAACCTGGCACCGGTCGCGGACACAGTCGCTTCGGCCGCGTTCGCCCCCTCCAATGCGCCCATCGGATACTGGAAACGTGAATACGGATACGACCCCGATACCGTCTCGGCGGCTTCCCGCGCATTTTCCGCCGGGATGCTGGCGGCTGGTGTGGACCCGGTGATCAAGCATTTCCCCGGCCTTGGCCGCGTCACCAAGAACACCGACACCACAAGGAATGTCATCGACACCCGGACCACCCGGCACGACGCCTACCTCAAGCCATTCAAGGACGGCATCGCCGCCGGCAACGACTGGGTAATGGTCTCGAATGCCTACTATGCCAAGATCGACGCCAAGAACATCGCTCCGTTTTCCTCGACAGTCATGCGCGAGATGCTGCGCGAGGACCTGGGGTTCAACGGAATCATCGTTTCCGACGACATGTGCGAGGCCGCGCAGCTGGATCCTTGGGCCCCCGGTACCCGTGCCCTGCGCTTCTTCGAGGCAGGAGGAACCATGATGCTCTGCGTCAATGCCGGCAACATGCCGGCCATAGCCAAGGCATTGCATGCCAAGGCGAGCAAGGACCCGGCTTTTGCCCGCATCATCGACTCCGCGGCACTGCGGGTGCTCGAGGTCAAGGAACGCCGCTAGGGGCGGCACTCCCGGCCCCGATCCTGCGCCCACGTACGGGTGTCGTCAACCGTGGGATCCGAGCAACGAAATCAGGGCGGACTCCGGCCTGAAGTCCGTCTGGCCGGGACAAATGAGTGCGGCCGCGGCACCGGTGGCCGGGGACGTGAAGACGGCGCTCCTATAGCCGGGCCCGGATCCTCCATGCCCCCAGAGCCCCAGCCCGGCGTCGATCATGACCCCGGCGCCGTAGCGCGGTTCTTTCCAGGGTCCCGGCGCCTGCACCGGAACCGAATCCATGAACGCCGCGCGCGCGGCGTTGGACAGTGCAGACGGGAAGAGCGGGTTGGAGTCCGCGAAGAGATCCCCGAACCCCAATAGATCCGCAGGTGTGGAGAAGGCGGCGCCGGCGGGTCCCGCCCACAGGGTCGAATATCCGGAAGGGGTCAGCGAGGTTTCGGGTTCCGGGTAGCGGGTCGAGGCCATGTCCGCGGGCTCGAAGATCTCCCGATGCAGGTACTGGCCCAACGACATGCCCGTGATTCCCTCCAGCATGGCTCCCAGGTACCAGTATCCCGTGTTGCCATAGGAGAATGTGCCGGGTTTCTCCGGGGTGCTGGCTGCGGAAATTTCCTCCAGCTCCCAGGGTTCGCCGGGATCTGCGTTGATGGCGTGCTGGTAATCCGGGTTGGCGGTGTAGTTGCCCAGCCCCGCGGTGTGCGTCAGCACTTGGGCGATCGTGCAGCCCGTGGGGGCACCGGGCAATCGCGAGGCCAGGGGATCGGCGAGCGTGAGCAGCCCGGCATCGACGGCACGCAGGACGCCGGCGGCAACGAACATCTTGGTCACGCTGAAGACCGGCAACGGCTCGGCGGGACCGGAAACGTGTATGCGGGCCCCGTCCCGGGGGCCGCGATAGGCCGCCACCGAACCGGTGGGAAGCTGCCGGAGAAGTGCCTCGAAGGCCAACGTGTCGTCCATGGCTCCGAGCCTAGTCCCGAAGGCCGCCGGTACAGCGCAAAAGGCGCGGCCCGGGGCCGGGACAGCGAATGGAGTTCCCCTGTCCAGGCCCCGGGCCGCGCCCTTGGGTGCCGATCGTTCATTCGGCACCGTTGGTCCGTGCTACTTGCGAACCTCCACATCCACCAGCTGGGCGCGATTGCCCGAGGCGTTGTGCAGGTGCAGGAACAGGGCCTTGGCATCGGTGGCTTCCGGGGCGACGGTGGCGGTCAGCTTGTTCTTGTCCAAGTCGGCAAACACGGTTCCGGCACCGGCGAAGGACAAAGCCGGGGCGATCGCATTGAAGGCGATCCAATCGGTCTCGTCCACCGGGGCCAAGGCACCGGATTCATCGGAGTTGTAGAAGGAGTACGTGCTCACGCGGTAGGAAATCGGGGCGCTTGACCCCTCCAGGCCCAGGGCCGCCAGGGACACCGGGAAGCCAGCCACGTTGGTGTCGAAGGTGTTGGAATCGACGTCACCGGTCAGGCCGTTGAGCAGCTGCAGGTCGACCTGCTGGAAGGACTGCAGGCTGTAGGTCGCCACCAGGTCCGCGTCCAGTTCGTCAGCGTAGGTGTTGAAGGTGACGAAGTCGGGCACTGAGTCGCCGTTGGTGTCGATCTCGATGTTGACCTCGGTGGCGCCGGCCAGGTGGGCCCAATTGCCCCAGGTGCTGACGCCGAAGTTCAGCAGACCGTCGGTTGCTCCCGTGGTGGGGGCGGTGGACGCCGCTCCGACGTGCTGCAGGTCCATCTCCCGGGCCCCGGGAACATCGTCGGTGCTGTCGGGCAGGCGGTCCGAGGAGGCGCCGTGCTCGAAGGCAGAGACCAGCGAAACCACCTGGGTGTCTCCGGAACCCACGCGGATGTCGTCGCCGGCCATGTCGATGGTGCCGGAAGTCGCGCCCTTGGCGAACTTGACCTTCTTGGCCGCCATGTCGGAGACCAGCTTCGGTGCTGCATGCACCGGGACGCGCAGCGTCGGGGCCGTTGAGCTGGAAAGCTCCACGCGGCCCGAGACATCGGCGACCCAGGCCCGCGGCAGGCCAAGCTGGGCCTTGTCCATGGTCGGATCGATGGTCTTGGCGTACTTGCGTGCGTCGACGTTCAGGGCAACGTTGACCTTGGTGCTGGCGCCGGCCTCGAGCGTGACCGTGTTCCGGTCCAGGCTGTAGCTTGCGCCAGGGATCTCGGTGGACGGCACGTACTTCACGTCGTACGTCTGCGTCTCATCGGACTTGTTGACCACGGTGATGGACTTGGTGGCTTTGTACTTGTTCTTGTCCACCTCGATGACCCCGAAGACCACGGTGGTCAGGTCCGGATCCGCAGTGGCGTAGGCATAGGCCGGGGTGCTGATCGCGGCGTCCGCCACGACGCGGCCGGAGCCCACGCGGTTGGGCCCGTAGGCCTGGCCGTTGGCGGCGAGGATGTCCACCGTCGCGGTGTTCATCACGATGGACTTGACCTCAAGTGCGGTGTAGTCGCCGCTGCCGGCCACGAGGGCGGCAATGCCCGCGGTGTGCGGGGTCGCCATGGAGGTGCCGGACTTGACGGCCGGGCCGGTGCCGGTTCCGACGCCGACGGAGCCGATGAGCGTGCCGGGGGCCGCGACGTCGGGCTTCACCACGCCCTCCGAGCCGTGCACTCCGCGTGAGGAGGACGAGTTCAGGGTGTCCCCGAGTCCGGACTCGCTCGATGCGGTTCCGACCATAGCCGGGTCAAGGGTGACGTTCAGCGTTCCGGCCTGGGCCGCGGGACGCAGCTGGTCGGAGTAGGCCTTGGTGAGCTGCGCTCCGGGGATCGTGGAATTGCCTGCGATGCCTGCCTCGAAGACCGAGACCTCGGCGTCCAGGATGACGCCGGTGGCACCAGCGGCCTCGGCGTTATTGAAGCGGGTACCCGAGCCACAGGGGAACTCGAGGTTTTCGCTCCACTGCAGCCAGACCCACTTGCCGGTCAGGGAACCGGGCTCAAAGGCGGTGCAGCCGAAGGCGTTGGCGGCCGGGGCCATGATGACCTCGCCGATGAGCGTGGCCGGGTCGGCGGTGGTGAAGTTGAAGTTGGCCGAGTATTGCCCGGCCGCGGTTCCGGCGACGTCGGCAGGGGCATTGACGGTGATGCCATCCAGGGTGACCCTGGAGGCCACGGAGTTGGCGACGGTGAGCGAGGAGCGGGCGTTGCCCGGCGAGCCGCCGACGTCGGTGACGTCCCCGGCGTTTCCGGAGGCCACGACCGAGAGGATGCCCAAGTCGGTCAGTGCGTTGACGATGTCGTTTTCCGGGTCGTCCGCGGGCGCATGGTCCGAACCGAGCGACATGTTGACGACCTGGGCGCGGTCATCGAAGTTGCCGTCGTTGTTGGGATCCAGGACGTAGTCAAGGGCCTGGCCGACCACGGCGGAGGAGCCGCCGCAGCCAAAGACGCGGATACCAACCAAGGCGGCTTCCGGTGCGCTGCCCGGGCCGATGCGCATGCCCGCCACCTCGTCGGCGGTGAGCTTGGTGTAGTCCCCGGTGAAGGTGGTCCCGTCGGCATTCACGCCGTTCCCGGCGGCAGTCCCTGCGACATGGGTGCCGTGGCCTGCGGCTGCGCAATCCAGCGGGTTGGAATCGGGACGCGGAACCGGCTGGTAGTCCGGTGCGCTCGGGTCGGCGTTGTAGTCATCGCCCACCAGGTCCCAGCCGCCGATGAACTTGGCCGGGTCATACAGCCCGGAGTCCGTGGCCGGCAGGACATCGGAGGACTGCGCCTCGGAGTAGGCCTGGAGTGTGCCCGGGCCGCCGAAGCCGGCATGCGTGTAGTCGATGCCGGTATCCAGCACCGCGATCCTGATGCCTTCGCCAGTTTCCTTTAGCGCTGTCCACGCCTCGAGGGCGCGGGTGTCGATGTCGGCATTCTTGTTCTCCTGCGTCTTGGGCACGATCGCGGTGATCTTCTTGACGTCGGGACGCGCGGCCAGGGCGCGCAATGCCTCGGCGTCCCCGCGCAGTGCCACGCCCGGAAGCGAATTGGTGGTCGTGTAGATGACATCGGCCTTGGCGTCCTTGGCCGCCGACTTGCCCTTGGCCTTGATGCCGTCGCGGATTTCCTTGACCTTGGAGGGGTTTTGGACCGACTTGCCCCGCGGGGCCTTGGCGCTCTCCGGCTGGGTGGCCTCGAAGGCGCCTTCGCCCTCGAACTGCACATAGACCGAGACTTCTCCCTTGGCCACCGACAGGGGGCCGGAGACCTTCAGGTCCTTCAATGCCTTGGGGGCGAGTCCGCCCAGGGATGGCGAATCCGACCCTGGCGCCGGGTCGATCGTGGGTGGTGCCGCAAGGGAAGGGACGGACATGGTGACGGCCAGGGCAAGCCCTGAGGCCGAAGCCAGGATCGTCCGCGCAAGTCTGTGACGACGCGGGTTGGACATGGTTCTCCTTGTATCCGAGGGGAGTGACGCGGGAGGAAACCCATGGCTGCTTATCGGTGTCCTTCCCACGCATATCCTATGTGAGCCGAGGCACATATCAAGGGGTTGTTTGAGATTTTCCCGAATGTGTCCCGGCGAAGTGTCGGCGGGGATCGATAGCCTGTGGTCAGTCGGTGAACCTCTTGGGGAGGTTGGCCGCCCGGAGCGCCGGCACTGCGCCCGGAATCGTACAGATGGCATCGGGCAAGGACGCCGTCGAAACGGTTTTCGGGCCGGATGCCGGTGTTCCGCGGGCGTTTTTTGGGGAAACGCAAAAGTGCTGGTCCCGTGTATGCACGGGACCAGCACTTCAACCAACCTGCGGTGTGTGAAATTCCTAGCGCGAGCCGCCCTGCCACAAGGCATCGAAGGGGGCCGCGGAGGAAACGCGATTCTTAATGCCCTCGGTGACAAAGGCCTTGGCGTTGCGTGCTGCCTGCAATGGCGACTCGCCCTTGGCCAGCTCGGCGGTGATGGCCGCTGCCAGCGAGCAACCGGCACCCGACACGGCGACTTCCCCGACCTTCGGGGCGGACAACACCTCGAGGGTCTCGCCGTCGTAGAACACGTCCACGGCATCGCTGCCGGAGAGTCGGACGCCGCCCTTGGCCAGCACCGCCGCACCGGAGAGCGCATGGATCTTCTTGGCGGCCTCGGTCAGGTCCTCGACGTTGTTGATGCTCATCCCGGAGAGGGACTCGGCTTCGAAGTGGTTCGGCGTGACGAACGTTGCCAGCGGCAACAGGGTCGACTTGAGCGCCTCGTCGGTGTCCAGGGCGTGTCCCGGTTCCTGGCCCTTGCAAATCAGCACCGGGTCCAGCACGACGTTGTCCCATGCCTGGTCCTTGAGCGCGGCCGCAACCGTGTCGATGGTGGCGGGGGACCCCATCATGCCCAGCTTGACGGTCTTCAGGTCGCCGGCATAGCAAGTCTGGATCGCCTCGAGCTGGTCGGCGATCACCTGCGTCTCCACCGGCACGAAGCGGTGGTTCCAGTTGTCCTTCGGATTGAAGGACACAATGCAGGTCAGGGCAATGATCCCGTAGGTGCCCAGCTCCTGGAAGGTCTTCAGGTCGGCCTGGGCGCCGGCACCGCCGGTTGCTTCGGAGCCGGCGATGGTCAGGGTAACGGCGGGACGGATCCCGGTGGAGGCAGAAGTCATGCATTCATTTTAGGCGGTTTCCCGCGGGCGCCCACACGCACGGGGTCATCGGCGCCGCGCCAGGGACGGAAAACGGGAACTAAGACCTGGTGAAGGTGGTCAGCTGGGTCGCATTTGACCATCCGGCGCCTCGTTCAGAACGCGTGCCGGCGGCGGTGTCGGCTGTGGTGACCATGAAAAGCACCGGCAGCCCCTGGCGTGCCGCCGTGGCGGCAAGGTTCGCAAGGATCGCGGCGCGGAACTGCTCGACATTGGAAGTGGCGGTGATGCTTGGGTCGCACAGGAGCGCGAACCCATCGGCGAAGCGGATCCGGCCCCGGCCGACAGGAGCGTCGAAATCCGCGATTTCGACCACGTCGTAATCGTTCATGGGGGCCTCGAATAGGCTTGCCGTTTCCGGCAACGCGGCCACCTGCTCCACGTCGTTGGCAAGCGCCACCAGCAGGACGCGCCGATCGCTCAGGCTCCAGCCCCGTGCGGCAAGTTCCCGGCTCGCGACCCCGTCCGGGGAACCCAGGAACGTCAGCCTGGTCTGCCCCTGATGCCCTGACAGCCCTGGATCTCCCAGCAGGGTGGGCAGTTCCTCGGGAAGGGGCCAGGTGCTGATGATTTCGTAGTCGCTTCCGTCTTCGGCGATGCTGTGCAGACGCCCGTCTTCGTCGCGGACCACCGTGCGGTCACGAATCAAGGCAAAAGAGTGGACCCAGGGCGGAAGGTTTGAGGACTCGAATGGCATCTGGCGGCTCCTGTTCCATAGACGGGCAACGGAATGGCGACTCGGGACACAAAATGAGCGCTGATCTGTGGCGACGGTTGCGTTTCGCGCCCCGTGCGAGGCTTCACCTCCGACTCTACGCCTGTACCTGTCGAATCCGGGATTGCCCGTTCGGCAGGGCGGGGAATCGGAAGTGGGAGAGGCCTAGGTTGCGGTGCGCACCAGAGAGAGCACATCGTCGAGGATGCTGCGGACCACGGGCATTCGCGAGAGCACAACCAAGCGCGCGACCACCGGGGCAACGTTCTTGATGAGTCGCAGGCTGCGTGCGGCACCCGGGGACGAATCATAGGCCCAGAAAAGGAGAATGCCCCGTTGGACCAGCCACAGCAACTGGGGCAGTTCCGTTCGGATGGCCAACGGGGGCAGGGGCCTGCTGGCCGTCACCACCTGGCGCCACAATCCGAGTTCCATGGCTCGCTGGACATTGCCGAGCTCTGCGTTGGAACCGGAAAAGGCCGTCCGAATAAACGCGGGTCCGAACTCGCGGAAGGGCGTCATGACGTCCAGGCCTTTGCCCAACGCAATGCGCAGATTCGTCTCCAGGTTGTTCCCCGGCACCAACAACGGCCAAGTAGCCGTCCGGTGCTCCTCGAGTAGCTGGCGGAACAACTCATGGACGATGGCGTCCTTGGAATCGAAATAGTAGTAGGCATTGCCCAGGGAAAGCCCGGATTCCTGGGCAATCGAGCGCATTGTGGTCCCTGCGAACCCCTTGGTGGCGAACAGCCCCATGGCCGTGTCCAGCAGCAGCTGGCGCGTATGGGCGCTCTTGGCGGTCGGCTTTCCCACGGAGCTCCTTTCCACGCTGGACATTGGTCTCAATCATATCTATTTTTGAACGCGTTCAAAAATGGAATCTCCGGTATGCAAGCCGTGAAAGGCCCAATGCGATGGCCCAAATGGGGTCCCGGGAACGGGAAAGCGCCAAATCGGAGGCGGCGAAGGCATGGGATACTTGAAGCTCAAGTGCTAATACAGCGAGTGGTCCCCACGACCCCGATTCCCTTGGCTGCGTCGATCGCGGCGGGAGTCGTTGCGCCGGGACCGGCTTGGCGAACCACTTCTTCGATTGGGAATCACCATGGGCGAAAACACCGCCTCAACAACACAACGTCCGAAGGCCCCGCGTGCCATTTTTGCGTCCGCGGGAAGCCCCTACTTTTCGACAGTTCTTGCACTAATGGCCGTCGTGGTCATCCTTTCCAACGTCGGTGCCGCCAAGGGCGTCACCTTCGGCCCCATCGTCACCGACGGAGGATTCTTCCTCTTCCCCTTGGCCTACATCCTCGGTGACGTCATTTCGGAGGTCTACGGATTCAAGGTCGCCCGCCGCGCCATCATCACCACCTTTGCGCTGGCGGCCTTCTCCACCCTGTGCTTCTGGATCATGATCCAGCTGCCCGCGGCCGAGTGGTACGACGGGCAGGCAGCCCTCGAACGCACGCTGGGCCCGGTCTGGCTCATCGTCCTGGCCTCGCTGCTCGGCTTCCTGGTCGGGCAAACCCTGAACTCCTGGGTGCTGGTGAAGATGAAGGAACGCTTCGGCGAACGCGGGCTGGTGGGCCGCCTCATGAGCTCCACCGGGGTGGGCGAGTTCGCCGACACCCTGATCTTCTGCTCGATTGCCGCCACCGTCATCGGAATCACCGACATTCCCACGTTCATCAACTACGTGGTGGTCGGGTTCATCTACAAGACTGCGGTGGAGTTCCTCTTTGTCCCGGTGACCACGCTGGTGATCCGTTGGTTCAAGCGCCGTGAACCCACCTACGAGCTGCATGCCCCCGTGGCGGGCGGCGCCGCGTAGGCAAACCGCAACACGAATACGGAGGCGGTGGTCTCTTCGCTTTCACTTGGCGAAGGAGCCATCGCCTTTTCGATGCCCCCCGGGGGCATGGCACGTCCGGTATTGGATGAGGACGGTGTTTGGCCGTTGGCCGTTGGCCGTTGGCCGTTGGCCACTGGCGGCACCGGCACGTTGCGCTGATTGCGTCCCCGGCTGCGCCTATTCTGGGCACATGGAACTACTCACGGCCGCCGGGCTGAGCTCGGCCGCGGGACTGAACGCGTATATTCCCCTGCTGGTTCTGGGGTTGCTGAACCGCTTCACCTCATGGGTCGCGCTGCCCGAGGGATGGGGCTGGCTTTCCAACGGCTGGGCGCTGGGAATACTGGCGGTGCTGCTGGTCATCGAGGTGGCGGCCGACAAGATTCCGGTGGTTGATTCAGTCAACGACGCACTGCAAACGGTGGTGCGCCCGGCCTCCGGCGGACTCGTCTTTGCCTCCGGCGTCGGATCCGAGACCGTTGCCGTAGCCGACCCCGGCGACACCTTTGGCTCGGCCCAGTGGGTGCCGCTGCTCATAGGCGCGGCGATCGCACTGGCGTTCCACCTGCTTAAGTCGGGCTCGAGGCCGCTGTTGAACCTGGGCACGGCCGGGGTTGCCGCCCCGGTGGTGAGCACCGCCGAGGACGGGGCATCGCTGGGCCTGAGCCTGCTGGCCATCGTCTTGCCCGTGCTGGTCCTGCTGGTAGCCGTGGGGCTGGCCGTGCTGTTGCTTGTCGGCGTTCGCAGGCTGCGGCCAAAAAAGGGCAGCCCCGCGGGCTAGGTTCGCTTTGACGGCCTAGGCGGAGACGGTTTTTAGACCCTGCGGGTCCGGAGCGCCGGCGTAGTAGCGGGAGTGGACACGTTCCTTGAGCTCGTGGAAGGTGCCGTCCTCGATGGCCGCGCGGGCGTCGTCGACCATCTTCACCACGAAGCGCTCGTTGTGGATGGAAATCAGCGTGTGGCTGAGAAGTTCCTTGGCCTTGAAAAGGTGGTGGATGTAGGCGCGCGTGTAGTGCTGGCAGGTGTAGCAGTCACATTCCTCGGACAGGGGAGTGAAGTCGGTCTTGTAACGCTGGCCCGAAAGGTTGAACCGGCCGTGGGGAGTGTAGAACGCCGAGTTGCGGGCCACCCGGGTGGGGGAAACGCAGTCAAAGGTGTCCGCGCCGTTCTCGATGGCCGTGAAGAGGTCGTCGGGCTCGGAGATCCCCAGCAGGTGGCGCGGCTTGTTCTCCGGAAGTTCCTCCGCGCACCAACCCACGATGGTGCCGAGGTTTTCCTTTTCCAGCGCGCCCCCGATCCCGAAACCGTCAAAGGCCATGGCGCCGAGGTCCCGACAGGCCTGGCGGCGCAGGTCCTCGTACTGGGCGCCCTGGATCACGCCAAAGAGCGCCTGGTAGTCCTTGCCCACACGGGCATCGGTGAGGTTGAAGTGCTCTGCCACGCAACGCTCGGCCCAGAGGCGGGTGCGTTCGAGCGACTCGACTTGGTAGCCGCGGGAATTCTGCAGCGTGGTCAGCTCATCGAAGGCGAACATGATGTCGGCGCCGATCTTGTGCTGCACGTTCATCGACACCTCCGGGCTGAAGCGGTGCTTGTTGCCGTCGATGTGGCTCTTGAACCAGACGCCGTCGTCATCCACGTTGGCCAGGCGTTCCTTGCCCGGGGCCACCGCGTCGTCGGGACCGGACTGGTCCACCGATTTCATGTCGATCACCTTCTTGAATCCCGAGCCCAGGCTCATGACCTGGAATCCGCCCGAATCGGTGAAGGTGGGTCCGGACCAGTTCATGAACTTGCCAAGCCCGCCCGCGGTGTCAAGGATGTCGGCACCGGGCTGAAGGTAAAGGTGGTAGGCGTTGGCCAGCACCGCCTGCGCTCCAAGATCGGCCACGGATTCAGGCAGCAGGGCCTTGACCGTAGCCTTGGTGCCAACGGCAATGAATGCCGGTGTCTTGATCTGCCCGTGCGGGGTGGTGATCACGCCCGTGCGTCCGTTGGACACCGACCCGTCGGGGCGGGTCAGCCGGGTTCCGACGTCGAAGGAGAACTCGTCCTGGCGCGGATGGGGGGCAGGGGCATCAAAAGAATCGTTCGGCACCTACCTAGTGTGCCGCATGCCCCCGGCGTGGCGGCAAAAACCGGGGCGTGCGGTGGCTCACCCAATGCTATTCCTTCCCTCACAAGAGCCGCGTTCTAGGGGATTCGCGGCGTAGCGTTGGAGGAAGGTGTACGAGAATGCAGGACCGAGAGAACGGCGACCAACCACACGCATGGGCAAGAACTTTGGCGGGTTGCTGACCCTGGGGCCTGCACACAACGACCACTGGATCGCGTTGCGCACGGCCGTGGGGATCTTTGTTCCACTCTTTGCCCTGCTGGCCATCGACCGTTTGGACCTGATGGTCTTCGTGATCTTTGGAGCCTTCACCGGTGTTTACGGCCGGGTACCTGGCTACGCGAACCGGCTGGTGGCCCAGTCCAAGGCCGGTGGCCTGTTCCTGGCGGTCATCCTTGCCGCCGCGCTGGCCTCGCACTACCTCGTAAACCACGAGGATCCTGCGGCAAGTGCCTGGATGATCGTCGGGCTTACGACAGTGGTTTCCGGGATCTGTTCGGTCCTCACCGGATTCCTGCAATTGCGGCCCGGCGGGTCGCTCTTCCATATCTTTGCCTTCGCGGCCATCGCCTCGATGCCGCACCAGCCACTGCTGGCCGAATCAATGGCCGCCGCGCTGGGCGCGGTACTGTTCGCGATAGTCCTGGGATTCTCCGGGACGCTCTTCGCCAAGGGGACATCCTGGGGCCCCTACGTCGCCCCGGCCCCGCTGTCGCGGCCCGTGCGCCTGGCGATCTGGAACGAGGCGCTGCTGTACCTGCTCGCTGCGGGGCTGGCCGGATCCATCGCCAACCTGCTGGCCCCGGCTCTGTCTACCGGTCACAGCTACTGGGCCATGGTGGCGGCTGTCGTGCCGCTGGTGGGCCACACCACCAGGCACCGCGTGCGTCGCGGCGTCCACCGTATTCTGGGCACGCTCACCGGGTTGGTGTTGATGGCGGCCATCATCGCCTTCGCGCCGCCCGTCTGGGTGCTGCTGGCCATGATCGGGCTGCTGCAGTTCGCTGCCGAGATGTTCATAGCGCGCAACTATTTCCTGGCCCAGATCTTCGTCACCCCGCTGGCCCTGGTGGGCGTCTCCTTCGGGACGGGGCTGAACAACGTGTTGCTCTACGACCGGATGCTCGAAACCATCATCGGAGCCCTCGTGGGCATGCTGGTGGTGCTGCTCGGATCGCTTTACGGGGCCTGGTTCCGCCGCCGCCTGCTGCCCGAAATCGGTTAGCAGGCGGCGCCGTTCAGCAGGTTAGCGGACGTAGCCGACGTGGGCGAGTGCCTGGCGAACCAAATTCTCCCGGCCGCCGGCGAACTCCTCCTGGATGCTCGGGCTCAGCGCCTCCTCGGGCGTCAGCCAGGTTAATTCAAGCGCGTCCTGGCGCGGGGAGCATTCGCCGCGCACCGGCACGATGTAGGCCAGCGCGACGGCGTGCTGCCGTTCGTCGGTCAACCCGGTTTCCGAGGGGGACGGGAAATACTCCGCCACGGTGAAGGGCGCCGGGGACGGCGGCAACTGCGGCATGGCCATCGGCCCCAGGTCCTTCTCGATGTGGCGGGTCAGCGCCGCACGGATGGTCTCCCGGTACATCACACGGCCCGAAACGAAGGTGCGCAGCATCCGCCCTTCGGGATCGGCCGTCAGCAACAGGCCGATCTCGGTGACATAGCCGAGCGGATCCAGGCGCACCGGGATGGCTTCGATGTAGAGCATGGGCAGTCGGGCGCGGGCCTCGTAGAGGTCTTCGTCGGACAGCCAGCCGGGATAGGGATCCGGAGTGCGAACGTTCATGTCTCCATCTTGTCCCATCCAGGGGGTCGGCGGGCCACGTCGCGGACCGTGTTGTGTGATTCCGGGGATGTTTTTCACTTTCGGGAATCAACCGTCGGCCCCCGACGCTAGAATGAAATGTTCCGCAAAAGCCCACCCCCCACTTTTCATGGAAGAGGCCACTGACCGTGACCGAGACCGGCACCAAACTCAACCCCAAGGATCTGGCCACCATTACGGTGCTGATCGTTTCCGCGTTCGTGGTGATCCTCAACGAAACCATCATGAACGTGGCGCTGCCGGTGCTCATGCACGAGTTCCAGGTCAGCGAGGAAGCCATCCAGTGGCTTGCGACGATCTTCATGCTCACCATGGCCGTGGTCATCCCGGCCACAGGCTTCCTGCTGCAGCGTTTCAGCACCCGCGGGGTGTTCATGCTGGCGATGGGATTGTTCTCCCTGGGCACGCTGCTGGCCGCCGCTGCCCCGGGCTTCGGCCTGCTCTTGGTTGCCCGTGTTATCCAGGCTTCCGGCACGGCGATCATGATGCCGTTGCTGATGACCACGATCCTGGACCTGGTGCCCGCCCACAGGCGCGGGGTCATCATGGGCAATGTGTCGATCGTGATTTCCGTGGCCCCGGCCATCGGGCCGACCATCTCGGGTCTCATCCTGCATTCGCTGTCGTGGCGCTTCATGTTCCTGATCGTCGCGCCGATCGCCTTGGCGGCACTCTTCATTGGTTCACCGCGGCTTAACAAGGTCGCCGAGGCCTCCACCATGCCGCTGTCAATCCCCTCGGTGTTGCTGTCCATCCCGGCCTTTGGCGGACTGGTCTTCGGACTCAGCCGGCTCTCGGCCAACGGGCTGGACGGGCAGACGCTGTCCATCTTGGTGGTTGCAGTTCTCTCGCTGGTGGCCTTCACGATGCTGCAGCTGCGCCTGCAGAAGAAGAACCATGCGCTGCTTGACCTGCGCACCTTCACCTACCGCCCCTTCACCTTGTCGCTCTCGCTGATGGTGCTGGCCATGGTGGCGCTCTTCGGCGTGATCATCCTGCTGCCGCTGTACCTGCAAAACGTGCGCGGCCTGGACACCCTGGCCACCGGCCTGATGCTGTTGCCCGGCGGGCTGCTCATGGGTCTGCTGGCCCCGTTCGTCGGTCGGCTCTTCGACCGGGTTGGCCCGCGCCCGCTGATGATCCCGGGAACCGTGATCCTGGTGCTGATGCTCTTCGGCTATTCGCGTCTGCTGGGCGCCGAGACCGCCCTCGGCGTGATTGTCGCGCTGCACCTGACCATGTCGCTGGCGCTGTCGCTGATCTTCACCCCGGCGTTCACCACGGCATTGAACCCGCTGCCGCATTCGCTGCATTCCCACGGCTCCGCGGTGCTTTCCACCCTGCAGCAGTTGGGCGGCGCGGCCGGCACCGCATTGCTGGTCGGCGTCCTGGCCTCGCGTATAGGCGCGGGTGCCGCGGCCGGCGCCGATCCCATCCAGGCCCAGATCGACGGGTTCTCCGCCGGTTTCCTGGTGGCATCGATCTGCGCCGTGGGCATGGTGGTCATCGCGCTCTTCCTGACCAAGGCCAGGGAGCCAGCCCCGGCCACGGCAGCGGAGCACGCGCACTAGGCTGAGGTTACGTTAAGGAATTGCCTCGGAACCGCATGGTTCCGGGGCAATTCCCCTCTTTTGGCCGAAAACTGTAGCCACTAAAGTTTTCACGAAAAGCCTTCCAATCTCCGCGAGCA
>NZ_JAOYTG010000008.1:0-176305 GCF_025847175.2 Paeniglutamicibacter sp. ZC-3
GTTCAGTTTTGGGTTCACATACGAGACTTAGCACTCTCCGCCAGCGATTAACAGGGTCCGGGAACAAGTTCCCGGACCCTGTCTCGTTCCAAGCGTCAATTAGGACTGACTCATCTAGGGGGGCGCTTGCCCGCAACCACGACCCCGACAGACCCCCCCCAAAGGATTCGAGACACGCCCCCATGCAAGAGCTGTTCCAGTTGGTGCCTGCCGCCTACGTAGTGCTGCGCCGCGGCAACCGGGTGCTGCTCCAGTTGCGCCAAAACACCGGCTTCATGGACGGGCACTGGGCCTGCGCCGCGGCCGGCCATGTCGAGGCGGGGGAATCGGTGGAAGCCGCCGCGGTGCGCGAGGCCGCCGAGGAAATGGGATTGCGCCTGGATCCGCGGGACCTGCTCCCGCTGGCAACCTTGCACCGTACCAACGGCGGGGATTCGCCGCGCGCCCAGCGCGTGGACTTCTTCTTTGCCGTGTCCCGCTGGGCCGGGGAACCGAGCATCATGGAGCCGGAGAAGTGCGGGGCCATTGCCTGGTTCGATCTGGACAAGCTGCCCGACCCCATGCCGGAGCATGAACGCTACGTGCTGCAAAACCTTGCGGCCGGCACGTTGCCGGCCATCGCCTCGCTGGGCTTCACCGGGTAGCCCGGAGCACGCAGGGAAACAAACGGGGCCTTGCCCGTGCCCATCGCAAGATGCACCCGGGCAAGGCCCCGTCGTGTCGTTGGCCTGGCTAGCTCCAGACCAGGTTCCACGTTCCCACCGTGACGGCCGCCCAGGTGGCCGCGGCACCCAGCAGCAGGCCCGCGGCGACGATGACGGCATCCCGCCGCCCGTAGACAGAGGTCCGGAGCCAGGTCCGGGCATTGGTCCCGAAGCCCTTGGCTTCCATGGTCACCGCCAGCCGCGAGGCCCGGCGGATGGCCTGGACCAGCAGCCCGAAGACCTGTCCCAGGTTGGCGCGCAGCCGCTGCCCCGCCGAGCCCCGGCTGCCCACGCCGCGGGCGCGCCGGGCCATGCCCAGCGTGGTCCACTCCTCAATCAGCAACCCCAGCAGGCGCATGCCCGCCAGCGCCCCGAGCACGAAGCGGTGCGGAAGCCGCGCCTTCTGCGCCAGCGCGTTGGCCAGGTCCGTGGGGTCGGTGGTGAACAGCACCAGCACCGCCGGGATGGCAATCGCGAAGGCCCTGAGGCCCGTGGCGGCGCCGGCAGCCAGCGAACCCTCGGTGATGTCGAAGATTCCCAGGTCAAGAAGAACCGCGCCGGAATCGTTGCCCACCAGTGCGGTGCCCCAGGCCCCGAAGAGCGCCGCGAGCAGCAGCGGCCAGCCGCGAGCCAGGAAGCGCGGGATCGACAGCCCCGCCAGCGGCAAGGCCAGGAAGGTCGCCATCACCACGAGGGCGCTGCTGACCCAGTCCATGGAGGCCACCAGCGGGATCGTCGCCAGCGCCACCGCGGCGAGCTTGGCCAGGGGGTTGGCCCTGCCCAGGAAGCTGGCCCCGCCGCGCGCATCGGCCTCCAGCAACCCGGGCCGGACCGCGACGCCGGGTTCGCCATGCGCGGTCCCCGGGCTCTCGAGGACAAATTCGCCGGCACCGAGGGCACGGGCGAAATCCACGTCGTGGGTCACGGCGATGATTGCCGTGCCGCGCTCCAGTTCCTCGCGCAGCAACAACGCCAGCTCCCGCCAGGTGTTGGCGTCCTGGCCGAAGGTCGGCTCGTCAAGGATCAGGATCCGCGGGCCCGAAGCCAGGACCGTGGCCACCGAGAGACGTCGCTTCTCACCGCCCGAAAGCGTGAAGGGGTTCGCCTCGGCAAGATGTCCCAGCCGCAGCCGCGACAGCAGCGTTTCGACCCGTGCCTCGATCTCCCCGTCCGTGAACAGCGGGCCCCGGGTGCCGGGCTTGACCGCGTGGGCAGGCCCGAAGGCCAATTCCTCGCGGACCGTGTTGGTGACGAATTGGTGCTCCGGTTCCTGGAACACCGAACCGATGCGTCCCACCAGTTCGGTGGCGCGCCAGTGGTAGGGGCGGGCCTCGGAGCCGGCAGCCAGCTCCCCGGTGGCCAGCACGGTGCCGGAGGCCTGTGGCAGCAAGCCCCCGAGCGTCAGGGCGAAGGTCGACTTGCCCGAGCCGTTGGCCCCGCGCACGCACCAGGCCTCGCCGGCCGCGACGCGCAGGTCAAGTCCCCCGGCAGCGATTGATCCGCCGCGCTTCCGGGTGACCGCCAGCTCCTTGGCCTCGAGCAGCAGTGCGCCGCCATCCGTTGCGGCGGGCCGCACGTGGATCGACGGGGTGTATCCGGGGACCCAGACCCCGGCGGAGATCAGTTCCTCGCGCACCTTCCCGGGCCCGAAGAGCTCGTCGGGGGTTCCGTCGTGGGCGATGCCGCCGCCCGGTTCCAACACGATGACCCGGTCCATGTGCGGAGCCCAGGCCTCCAGGCGGTGTTCGACGATCAGCAGGGTCGCCCCGGTGGCATCCAGCGCCGCCAGCACCGCGTCGCGGACCTCCAGCACGCCGTCGGGGTCGAGGTTCGCCGTCGGCTCGTCCAGAAGGACCAGCCCCGGGCCCATGGCAAGGATCCCGGCGAGGGCCAGGCGCTGTTTTTGTCCGCCGGAAAGTGCGGCGGTGGGGTGGTCCAGCGGGACATCGAGGCCCACGGCATCGAGGGCATCGATGATGCGTTGGGCGATCTCTTCCGGCGGCACCGACAGGTTTTCGGCACCGAAAGCCGTGTCGTCCCCAACCCGGGCCTGGACGACCTGGGTTTCGGG
The DNA here is from genome assembly GCF_025847175.2 of Paeniglutamicibacter sp. ZC-3. Lineage (NCBI taxonomy): Bacteria > Bacillati > Actinomycetota > Actinomycetes > Micrococcales > Micrococcaceae > Paeniglutamicibacter > Paeniglutamicibacter sp. ZC-3. The sequence goes on from NZ_JAOYTG010000008.1 coordinate 2,776, forward strand.
GTCCTGTTGCATGAGCCCGACCAGGCCGCGGCCCTGGGCCGCGGGGATTCCGTCCAGCAGCAGTTCGCCGGAGGAATAGGCCTCGTCGTCTTCGTGCAGGACCCCCGCCAGGGCATAGAGCAGCGTGGATTTGCCGGCGCCCGAAGGACCGGCCAGGAGCACGCGTTCCCCGGCGCGGATATCCAGGTCAAGGCCGCGGAGCGCCGGCTCGGCGCGGTCGGCATGCCGCCAACCCCAGTTGCGGGCGCTGACCGAGACGGCCGTGGCCAACCGGCTGCCGGTGTCCGGGGCGCCGGCTTCACGATCCAGCATCGAAGGTGATGTCATGATGGTTGCCGCGTCCTAGCGAATGGCTTCGGTGGCCGCCTTGCGGCTGGCCAGGGCGCCCAGGGCACCGGTCTTGGCCAGGGCACGGGTGGCCAGGAAGGAGAGCAGCCCGGCAATGACGATGCCCGAGATGGTCATGAACGCGATGTAGGAGAAGAGCATGCCGGTGGTGTATTCGGGGAACCAGCGGAAGATGAAGGTGTCGTTGACACTGCCGAAGAGTCCTGCCGCGCCTCCGGCCAGCAGTGCCACGGGAAGGTTGAACGTGCGGTAGCGGAACGCGGCGAACACCAGTTCAGCGCCAAGGCCCTGGATCAGGCCGGAGGCCAGGACGGTCAGCCCGAATTCGGAGCCCATGAGTGCCGAGACCATGGCGGCGACGATTTCGCAGAAGAGTGCGGCACCGGGCTTGCGGATGATCAGCGCGCCGAGCACCGCAGGGAAGAGCCACATGCCCGAGACCAGGGAGGCGGAGGGCGGGAAGGCCAGGAACAGGAAGTCAAGCAGGTGGTGGGTGCTGTTCCAGGCCCAGAAGATGACGCCCGAGGACACGGCGATGACGGCCGCGATGACGATGTCAACGACACGCCAGGACGAGGTTGCCGGCTTGTGCCCGGCGGGCTGGTTGGTGGTGCTCATGGTGGTGATCCTCCTTGGATACAAGGAGGGGAGGGAAAACGCTACTTTGAACGCACCCCTGAGAACTCGACTTCCTTCGCCGGTACTAGCCGGGGCAGGTTCGAGGGTCTGCGGCTATCCGCACTCTCAGCGTCTTGGTGCGAATTTCTTCGCACGACGCTCCCCTGTCGTGATTGTTTCAGTCCTTTGATGTTACCTCAGGCTATGCTGGGGCAGGTACCGTTGCCGCAACATTTGGGAGTCCCCTTGAACAGCTTGATGAAACTCATCGGCCCAGCTATCTCGATCGCCGCCGGTTTCCTGGGTGGAAAAATCGTCGACAAGGCCTGGACCGGTTTCACCGGCCGGAAGCCGCCGAAGCATGGCAACGCGGAAGCGCAGGCCGAGGCCAGCCTGCGCCAGATCATTGGCTTCGCCGTCCTGTCGGCCACAACTGCGGCCCTGATCCAGGTGTTCACCGACCGCGGCACCCAACGTGCCCTGGCCCGGTTCGCCAAGAAGGCCTGACACCACAAACGCTTCAGGGGCCCACGGATATCCCGTGGGCCCCTGAAGCCTTTCCGGCGATCCTCCGCGCCTCGCGGGCAGGGTTTGGCGCCGCGGGAGTTAGTCGATGAAGTCGGTGCGGTCCCGGGGCCGGCCCTTGCCGTGGTCTTGTTCCTCGCGCTGGGCCGCGGCTTCGACGACGGCGGCCAGTTCGTCGGCCACGAGTGTCTCGCGCTTGAGGTGCCGCGTCCGGTATCCGGCGCGTCCCACCATGTGCGCGGAGACCGGCGCGGTGAGCAACTGCAGCAACCAGGCCAGGACCAGCACCGGCAGCACCGCCCAGGAACGCAATTCCAGCCCGAGCGCAGCCAGCAGCAGGAACAAACCCAGCACCTGCGGCTTGGTTGCCGCGTGCAGGCGCGAAAGCAGGTCCGGGAAGCGCAGCATGCCGATTCCGGCGGCCAGGGACATCAGGCAGCCGACGATCATGAACGTCCCGGCAATGATGTCGATGATGGTGTCAAGCATCAGGCGTTTCTCCGATCCGTGACGAAGCGGGAAACGGTGACCGAACCGACGAATCCGACCAGGCACGCCAGCAGCACGAAGACCAGGTTGTTGGTGTGTCGGTTGACTGTCATTTCCACGCAGAGTGCCGCGGAGATGATCAGCAGCAGGACATCGGTGGCGATGACGCGTTCCAGGATGGACGGGCCCATTGCCAGCCTGACGATGGCCAGGCAGGCGGCAATCGAGAGCGTGATGCCGCAGATCCACAGGACGATGATCATGAGGGTGCTCCGTCTTGGTTGTTCGGGGCCGTTGTTTCGGCGTTCAGCGCGGCCAGTTCTTCCTTGGTGCCCATCATGCGGATCAGCCGTTCCTCGATCAGCAGGACGGCCGCCCTGGCCTTCTCCACGCCGGCCTGGTCGTTGACGTTGAGCACGTGCAGGTACAGCGTGGAGGACCTTCGGTCCACCTCGACGACATAGGAGCCGGGCACCAGCGTCAGCACGTGGCCCACGAAGGTGGCCAGCAGGTCGGACTCGGTGCGCAGCGTGACGGTGATGACGGCGCTGGTGGTCCGCGGCCCGCGGAATATCGCCAGGAACATGACCTCGAAGCTGGCCCGGGTGATGTCGCGCAGGAAGGCGAGGATGAAGACGACTGCACGCCAGATGTTGAAGCGTCCCGAGAGGATGATCGGCGGCAGGCGGAAGACCCGCACCAGCAGCAGCGAGATCAGCAGCCCGAAGACCAGGTTGCCGACGGCGAAGTCCTGCCAAAGCGCGCCCCACACCAGGGTCATGCCGATCAGCAGCGGGATTTCCTGGCGCAGCGTGGAGCGTTGGCGATGGCCGCTCTCGTCCTTGGCGTCGACCAGTCGTTGTTCCGGACTCATCGTGCCTGCCCTTCTCCGGTGCCGAGGACGGCCTCGATGTAGTTGCCCTTGTCCAGCATTTCCATGGCCACCCTGTCGGTGAAGTCGAAGAGCGGTCCGGCAAACACCGTCAAGGCCACGCCCACCAGCACCAGGGCGGCGGTCATGGCGACCATGCCGTTGGGCAGCAGGGCTGCGTTGCCGCGGTCGGAATAGCGGCTTGCCGGCTCGTCCGCGACGATATCGTAGGTGGCGCCGCGCGCCGCGGAGACGCCCACCAGCAGCAGCGGGTCCGGGTCCACGGCGTCCTCGGCATTGCGCCAGAAGGCCCTGTTCCAGATGCGGGCGACGGCCAGCAGGGTCAGCAGCGAGGTCAGCAGGGAGACTCCCACCAGCGCCCAGGCCATCGGGGTGCCCAGCTCGGCACCTCCCTGGACCAGCCCCAGCTTGCCCAGGAAGCCGGAGAACGGCGGGATGCCGCCGAGGTTCATGGCGGGGACAAAGAAGAGCAGGGCCAGCAGCGGGGAGAGTTTCGCGAGGGATCCGAGCCGGTCGATGTTCGAGGTTCCGGCGCGGCGCTCAATGAGCCCCGCCACCAGGAACAGCGAGGTCTGCACCACGATGTGGTGGGCCACGTAGTACACGGTGGCGCCGAGTCCCAGCTGGTTGCCCACGGCCACGCCGAAGATCAGGAAGCCGATGTGGCTGGTCAGCGTGAAGGAAAGCATTCGCTTGATGTCGGTCTGCGCCACGGCACCGAGGATTCCAACCAGCATGGTCAGGCCGGCGACGACCATCAGCGCGTCGGAGAGCCGGTCCCCGGGGAAGAGCAGGGTCTCGGTGCGGATGATGGCGTAGACGCCCACCTTGGTCAGCAACCCGGCGAACACCGCGGTGACGGGCGCGGGCGCCGTCGGGTAGGAGTCAGGGAGCCAGAAGGACAGCGGGAAGACCGCGGCCTTGATCCCGAAGGCCACCAGCAGCATCACATGCAGCACCGTCTGGGTGCCAGGGGAAATCTCCGGCAGCTTTTGTGCCAAATCGGCCATGTTCACGGTGCCGACGGCCGCGTAGATCATGCCGATGGTGATCAGGAACAGCACCGAGGAGGTCACCGACACCACCACGTAGGTGGTTCCCGCGCGGATGCGCGCAGTGGTGCCGCCCAGGGTCAGCAACACGTAGGAGGCGGTCAGCAGGATCTCGAAGCCCACATAAAGGTTGAACAGGTCCCCTGCGAGGAAGGCGTTGGACACGCCGGCCACCAGGATCAGGTAGGCAGGGTGGAAGATCGACACCGGCCCGTCCTCGTCCCCGTCGGCCATGCCCTGGCTGGTGGCGTAGAGCAGCACCGCGAGGGAGACGATGGTTGAGACCACCAGCATGAAGGCGGAGAACCCGTCGACGACCATGGAGATTCCGAAGGGCGGCGCCCAGCCGCCCAGGGTGACCGAGTAGGTCCCGCCGTTCCAGACCGTGGCCAGCATCCAGGTCTCAAGGATGAGGGTGAACACCAGGACGCCAATGGTCACCGCGCGCTGGGTGCGGCGCTTGCGGCGCAGGATGAAGGCCAGGGCCGCGCCGAAGATCGGCAGGGCCACGGCAAGCGGGGCAAAGGAAACGGCGCTCAGTGGTGCGTCGATCATGCGCCGGGCCCCTTGTCGGTGGTGGTGTCAGTTGGCACGAAGTCGTCCCCCTCGAATTCGGTGGTGTCTTCCGGCACCGGCGAGTCTTCCTCGAAGTCGAAGGTCGACTGCTGGGAGACGCGAAGGTCCTCGACGTCGTCGGCAACCACGTCGGCCCGGGAAATCACCCAGGAGCGGTAGATGATGCCCAACATGAACGCGGTCACCGCAAAGGTGATCACGATGGCCGTGAGGATCAGCGCCTGCGGCAGCGGGTCGCTGTATTGTTCCGGGCCCAGCGCCGACTGGTACAGCGGGGCCTCGCCGCGGCGTCCGCCGGCGGAGAGGATCAACAGGTTCACCCCGTTGCCCAGCACCACGATGCCCAGCAGCACCCGGGTCAGCGAGCGTTCGAGCAGGAGGTAGATCCCGACGGCAAAAAGTACGCCCATCACTATGAGCAAGGTGATATTGGTGCTCAACGTCCCACTCCCGTCTCCGCGTCGGAAACCATGTCATGTGTGTCGGTGGGGCTGCGGCCCTCGGAACGGTCGTCGATTTCCGAGCCCAGGGAACGGAGGACGTCGATGACCAGCCCGACCACCACCAGGTAGACGCCGATGTCGAAGATCGTCGAGGTCACGAACTTCTGCTCCCCGAAGAGCGGCCAGGTGAATTCGATGGCGGCGGAGGTGAACATCTGGGCGCCGAAGAGTAGCGGTGCCGCCGCGGTGAGTGCCGCGAGCCCCAGCCCGGTGCCCATCAACGTTCCCGGGCTCACCGGCGTGGCCTCGGCCAGTTCAACCCGGCCGCCGGCCAGGTAGCGGATGGCCAGGGCCAGGCCGGCCAGCAGGCCGCCGGCAAAGCCGCCGCCCGGGGTGTTGTGCCCGGCCAGCAGCAGGTACACCGAGGCCAGCAGGATGGTGTGGAAAACCAGCCGCGTGACCACCTCGAAGGTGATGGAGCGTCGCTCGGGGGCCAGCGTATGGCCGGCCACCAGCCAGGAGTCCTTCTTGGAGATTGCGAAGTTCCGCGCCACGGCAAGTCCCGCACGGCTCTGGTCACGTCCGCCGATGGCCTCCGAGCCGTGGTCCACCGAACCGTGGGGCACCGCGGAGACGCGCAGCCGTTTGTCTCCGCGACCGCGCACGAAGATCAGCGACGCGACGCCGGTGGCGGCGGCCGCGAGCACGGTGATCTCGCCAAAGGTGTCCCAGGCACGCATGTCCACCAGGGTCACGTTCACGATGTTCTTGCCCGCCCCGCCGACGTAGGCCAGCTCCGGGTAGGCCAGCGAAATGGGGTCGGCCACGCGCGAGGCCATTGAGGTGGCGGCGATGTAGATCATCGACGCCCCGAAGCCGATGCCGATCAGCGCGCGGCCCAGCCGATGGCCGGTGGGGTTCTTGGCCCACAGTTCCACCGGCAGGGCACGCAGTGCCAGCACGAAGGCCACCAGCACGATGGTTTCCACCAGCAGCTGGGTGATGGCCAGGTCTGGCGCTCCCTGTAGCGCGAAGATCGCCGCCATGCCGTAGCCGCTGACCGAAACCATCAGCACGGCCAGGAAGCGCCGGTTGGCCTGAACTGCCCCGATGGCGCCGACAATCATGATCAGGCCGATAACCATCTGTGCGGGATGGTCAAAGGCGATGAAGTTCCCCGGGTCCGGGGTGCTGAGCATGATGGCGACCGAACTTGGCAGCAGCAGCGCCACCAACAGGATCACTACGAGGTAGAAGGACAGGGAACCACGCTGGGTGCGGCCGGTGAGCCAGATGGCCAGGTTGTCCACGCCGCCGACGGTGTATTTGTAATCGCGTTCGGCATCGAACACCGCGGGGACCTTGGCCTGGAAGGCAAAGACCTTTTCACGCGCCAGGAAGAGCAATGCACCGACCACCATGGTCAGGGCCGTGAGTCCCAGCACGGGGGTGAAACCGTGCCAGAGTGCCAGGTGGATGGGGGTCTGGGCGGGCTCGAACAACCCGATGTACGGGGCAATGGCGCCCTCAAGGACCTGCGGGATCCAGGCGAATGCGACGGTGGCGGCGGTCAGGACGAGCAACGGCGACAGGAACAACAGCGGCACCTTGGGGAAGGCGGTCGGTGCCATGCCTGGCTTCGCTGCAAATCCGCCCCAGAGGAAACGGGCCGCATAGGCGAAGGTCATCATTGACCCGGCCACCACGCCGATGAACAGCACAATGCCGGTTGTGCCATGGCCCTGGGCGTATTCCAGGAGGGACTCGTAGACGGCTTCCTTGGCCACGAAGCCGTAGAGCGGCGGGAACCCGGCCATGGAGGCCGAGGCAATAGCCGCGACCGTAAAGAGCAACGGCGAGGACTTGTAGAGCCCGGAAAGCTGGTGGACATCGCGCGTACCGGATTTGTGGTCGATGATGCCCACGATCAGGAAGAGCGTGGCCTTGAAGAATCCGTGGGCCAGCATCATGGCCAGGCCCGCCAGCGCCGCGTTGGGGGTGCCTACGCCCATGATCAGGATCAGGAAGCCCAGCTGTGAGACGGTGCCGTAGGCCAGCAGCAGTTTGAGGTCGTGTTGCTTCAGCGCGCGCCAGCCGCCGATGAGCATGGTGGCAAGGCCGAGCCACAGCAGCATCGGTTGCCAAAAGGCGGTTTCACCAAAGCCGGGCGCCAACCTCGCAACCAGGTAAATGCCGGCCTTGACCATGGCTGCGGCGTGGAGGTACGCGGAGACCGGCGTCGGTGCGGCCATCGCACCGGGCAGCCAGAAGTGGAAGGGAACCAACGCGGACTTCGAGACGGCCCCGATCAACACCAGGGCAATGGCCACGTCGATGTAGGTGCCCAGGGCGGTGAGGTCCGGTGCCATTGCCAGGATCTCGGAGATGCGATAGGTTCCCGCGGCATTGCCGAGCATGATCAGCCCGGCCAGCATGGTCAGGCCGCCAAACGTCGTGACCATCAGCGCGGTGAGGGCCGAACGTCGGGCGCTCATGCGGGTGCGGTTGAAGCCGATCAACAGGAACGACAGGATCGTGGTCAATTCCCAGAAGACGAACAGCAGAAGCAAGTCGTCGGCGGTCACCAGGCCGAACATTGAGGCAGCGAAGGCGAGCAATTGGGCACCAAAGGCGGCTGTGTGCGGATCCTCGTTCTTGAAATAGCGTGCGCAATAGAACAGCACCAGGGCACCGACTCCCAGCACCAGAAGGCACATCACCGCGGCAAGGGCATCCATCCGGAAATCAAGATGGGCGTTCAGCGGACCGATCCAGCTATAGAGCTCGGACGGCGGTGCATTGGGGCCGCCGCTGGCGACGGCCTGTTCGGACTGGGTGAATGCCGGGAAATTCGCCAGCAGCCAGACGAAGGCCAGCGCCGGAGCCGCGGCCAGGACATAAAACGTTGACCGGCCCAGATATCGAAAAATCAAAGGTGCAATTCCCGCAACGGCAAAAAGCGCAATCAGGACAAGGAGCACACGTATCTCCTATGGTCGGCGGGCCAGTGCACTGGCAGCAAAACGGTCAAAAAGTCTCCTTCATCCTAACAGCCGGCATGCCCTTGCCCGGCGATTTGACTCGTGATTCAGCTGATGAAATCTTGCGGAATAATGCGTCATTTCAGATTGTTAAAGATCCGTCGCACAATGATTCATTTCGCGGCACGCCACGATGCATTTATCCGAGGCATCCCCGTTGTTGGTTCGATGCGGCTACGATGCACCCATGAGCGAGTTTCCCGCGGCACCGTCGGCCTCGACCGATCGGCAACGTATTATCACCAAACCCGTTGTGGCGTGGGCTTCGTGGGATTGGGGTTCCGCAGCCATCAACGCGGTGATGATCACTTTCGTGTTCACCGTCTACCTGACCAGTGACCTTTTCGGAGACACGGATGCCAACTCGGTGGTCCTGGGCAACGGACTGGCCATAGCCGGCGTGGCGATCGCGCTGCTGGCCCCGGTGATGGGATTGCGCTCGGATGCCGGCGGACGCCGCCGTTTCTGGCTCGGAGTGAACACGATAATCGTCGCGGTGCTCACCGCGGCATGCTTCTTCATTTTCCCCGAACCGCGCTTCCTGGTCCTCGGAGTGACGCTCATTGCGCTGGCTTCGGTCTTTGCCGAGTTCGCGACGGTGAACTACAACGCAATGCTTCCGCAGATTTCCACCCCCGCGACCATCGGCAAGGTCTCGGGCTTTGGCTGGGGCATGGGCTACCTCGGCGGAATCCTGGCGCTGGCCATTGTCTTGTTCACGCTGGTGACCCCGATCTTCCCATGGGCCGGTGCCTCCGAGACCGATGCCCTGAACCTGCGACTGGTCGCGGTGTTCTCCGCGGTGTGGTTCCTGGGCTTCGGGCTACCGGTGCTCTTCGCGGTGCCGGAGATCCCGGGGGAACCCGGCGGGCCGCGCTTCACCATCCTGCAGTCCTACGCAGAGCTGTGGCGAAGGGTCGTTGCCTTGGCCCGCAAGGACCGCCACACCGTCTTTTTCCTGCTTGCCAGCGCCGTCTTCCGTGACGGGTTGGCGGCGGTGTTCACCTTCGGCGGCATCATCGCCGCCGGAACCTTCGGGTTCCCGCTGCAGCAGGTGATCATCTTCGCCATCGTCGGCAACGTCGTTGCTGCCTTCGGCGCCATGGTGGGCGGGGTGCTCGATGACAAGATCGGACCCAAGCGCGTGATCATCGCCTCGCTCATCGGGTTGCTCGTGGCGGGTCTGGGTGTCTTCCTCTCCCCCGGTGCCTCCGGGTTCTGGGTCTTCGGTCTGCTGCTCTGCCTGTTCGTCGGGCCTGCCCAGTCCTCCAGCCGCGCGTTCCTGGCCCGGCTGGCCCCCGCGGGGCAGGAGGGCGAGCTCTTTGGCCTCTATGCCACCACCGGCCGCGCGGTCAGCTTCCTGGCCCCGGCATTGTTTGCCGCGTCGATTGCCCTGGCGGCCCCCCACGTTGCCGAGGCCCAACGCTATGGCATCCTGGGCATCCTGGCCGTGCTCCTGTTGGGGTTGCTTCTGCTGATCCCGGTGCGGGCACCGGGCCACGGGCCGGTCCCCCTGGACCGTGGCCCCTGAGCGGCGTTGATGGTTGTATGGGAGCCATGAGCACCCATACACCAGTGACAGTGACAGTGACCGGCGCCGGAGGGCAGATCGGGTATGCGTTGCTCTTTCGCATCGCCTCGGGTGCCATGTTCGGGCAGGAGGTTCCGGTCAGGCTGCGGTTGCTGGAAATCCCGGCCGGCCTGAAATCTGCGGAGGGCACCGCCCTGGAGTTGCAGGATTGCGCCTTCACCACCCTGGACTCGGTCGAGGTCACCGACAATGCCGCCCGCGCCTTCGCCGGCACCAATGTTGCGTTGCTTGTCGGCGCCCGGCCCCGCGGCCCGGGCATGGAACGCGGGGACCTGCTCTCGGCCAATGGCGCCATCTTCGGCCCCCAGGGGGCGGCAATCAACACCGGCGCCGCAGACGATGTGAAGGTCCTGGTGGTGGGCAATCCAGCGAACACCAACGCGTTGATTGCCGCCGCCCATGCGCCCGATGTCCCACCCGAACGCTTCACCGCGATGACCCGCCTGGACCACAACCGTGCGCTGGCCCAGTTGGCCGGCACCCTGGAGGTTGGGGTGGGTTCGATCAGGAATGTCGTCATTTGGGGCAACCATTCGGCATCCCAGGTTCCCGATGTCTCCCACGGCGTCCTCCTCGGGGAGGACGGCACCCAACGCCCGTTGCCCGATGCCCTGGCCGAAGCCCTTGGCGGTGCCGGCAAGGTGGCCCCATGGCTCGATGAAACCTTCATTCCCCGGGTGGCCAAGCGCGGGGCGGAGATCATCGACGTGAGGGGCTCCTCCTCGGCGGCCTCCGCAGCGGCGGCGGCCATCGACCACGTCCGCGACTGGGTGCAGGGAACCGCCGGTTCCTGGACATCGGCGGCCATCCGCTCCGACGGCTCCTATGGCGTTCCGAAGGGGCTGGTCAGTTCCTTCCCGGTACATGCCCGCGACGGCGCCTGGGAGATCCAGCAGGGACTTTCGATGGCCGCGGACGTGCGCGCCCGCATCGACAGGTCGGTCAAGGAGCTCGAAGAGGAACGCGACATGGTCAGGTCCCTGGGACTGGTCTAACGGGGGCTGCCCGAGAAAGGAAATGGCCAGTGGAGCAAAGAGCGGTCTTGCAGATCGACGGGCTGGAGGTAGCGGTGCGCGATGCCGTCAGGGAGGACCTTCCGGCACTTTTGGCCCTGTTGGCCGACGATCCCCTGGGAGCGACCCGTGATTCGTCCCCAGACGCCGATTCAGCGCCTTATCTAGCAGCCTTGGCGGCAATCGACAGCGATCCGGCGCACCGACTACTGGTGTGCGAGAGCGCCGGGCAGGTTCTCGCCATGTTACAGCTGTCATTTATCCCGGGGCTTTCGCGCCGCGGGGCTTGGCGCGCCCAGATCGAGGCTGTTCGCACCCACGCGGACTTCCGCGGCCGCGGCTTGGGCAGGAGCTTTTTGACGTGGGCCATCGAGTACGCGCGCAACCGTGGCTGCGCGCTGGTGCAGTTGACCACCGACAAGAGCCGCGCGGATGCCCACCGCTTCTATGAGGGCCTGGGCTTCATCGCTAGCCACGAGGGCATGAAGCTGGTTTTCTAGTAACATTCCCACCCGGTGCCCTGGCCCGCATACGCGTGCGGGCCCCGGGGAATCGGGGCCCGCAGGCGTATTGGCCGGTCGCCCGGCTACCTAGTTTTCCAGGGTGGTCCTGTGGAAGTTCAAGTGGCTGCGCGACGCCGTGGGGCCGCGCTGGCCCTGGTAGCGGTTCCCGTAGGCCCCGGAACCATACGGGTGCTCGGCCGGGGAGGAGAGCTTGAAGAAGCACAACTGCCCGATCTTCGAGCCCGGCCACAGCTTGATGGGCAGGGTCGCCATGTTCGACAGTTCCAAGGTCACGTGTCCGGAGAATCCGGGGTCAATGAAACCGGCGGTGGAGTGGGTCAGCAATCCAAGTCGTCCCAGTGAGCTTTTGCCTTCAAGCCGGGCGGCAATGTCGGTGGGCAGGGTGACCGTTTCATAGGTGGATCCCAGGACGAATTCGCCCGGGTGCAGGATGAACGGCTCGTCCGGCTCGACTTCCACCAGTCGGGTCAGCTCGGGCTGGTCCGTGGCCGGGTCGATGTGGGCGTACTTGTGGTTGTCGAAGAGACGGAAGAACCGGTCGATCCTCACGTCCACGCTTGCCGGCTGGATCATCGCCGGGTCGAAGGGGTCCAGCTTTATACGTTCGGACGCCAGCTCGCGTCGAATATCACCATCAGAAATCAGCACAGTACCCAAAATATCCCATTTGTCCCGCGGTTCAGGCATCGAAGACGCGGGCGGATTGCCGGCGGCAGGGTAGCCGTGGCCCCGAATCGCAAATCAGTGCCCGGCAGACATGGGCAGAACCACGGGGTCTGCAGTTATCCTGAAAGGGCTCCATCCAGATTTTTTCCCCGAAGGGACATCGTGTCTTTGTTTCGTGGCGGCATCCCCGCCATCTTGTTAGGCGTGAGCCTGGTGCTGGCGGCCCCGCTCGCCGCACAGGCTGCACCCGCGGGACCCGCAGCTGCGACGTTGCGTGCCGAAAAGCCGCGGAAGGCACCGACCACCGATGAACTGACGAAGGACCAAGGCTCGTACCTGGCGCTGGTAAGCCGGGACCACCCCCTGGATCCGGCGAACTACAAGCCCAAGGACCTGCGCACGATTTCCGGGACCGGACTGGAACTGCGCAAGGATGCGGCCACCGCACTCGAAAGCCTGCTCAAGGCCGCACGCAAGGATTCACAGTCGCTGAGCGTGCTCAGCGCCTACCGTTCCTACGACCGTCAACTTGCGCTGTTCAATGGGTACAAGGCTCGCTACGGGACAGACTATGCCACGCGGATCTCGGCACCTGCCGGCACCAGCGAGCACCAGATCGGGCTCGCGGCGGACATCGGCATGAGCAGCGGCCGGTGCGATCTCAAGGCCTGCTTCGGAGACACGAGTGGCGGAAAATGGCTAGCCGCCAACGCCGCTGACTTTGGATTCATCATTCGCTACCCGGCCGAAGGTGAGAAGGTGACCGGCTACAAGTACGAGCCATGGCATCTTCGTTTTATCGGCGTGGACCAGGCAAAGGCCATGGAAAAGTCCAAGGCCGTCACCTTTGAACAATTCCATGCGGCTCTGCTGAAGGCTTCGAAGGTCAAGACGCCCACCGCGGCCGAGATCAAGAAGCAGCGCGAGGCACTGCTGATCCTCCGATTCCTTCCGCCCTACCGCGACTGGTCGATCGGCTACGACTTCGCCCGCTAACGAATAGGCGCGGCACATCAGTTGCCGCGCAGCGCCAGAAGATTTTGGCGAGCCGCCGCTGGGCTGGCGCCCCCACACACCGCGAACCAAAAAGGCATCGGTAGTCCGGGTTTGAACCCGAACCACCGATGCCTTTTGGAATCTTCCTGCCGCGGCCTACTTGGTGCGGATCGGAAGGCCCGTGAAGGTCGGCTTCGAGGTTTCGGAGAAGAAGTCGTTGCCCTTGTCATCGACGACGATGAACGCAGGGAAGTCCTCGACCTCGATCTTCCAGATGGCTTCCATGCCGAGCTCCTCATATTCGAGCACCTCGACCTTCTTGATGCAGTCCAGGGCCAGGCGGGCGGCCGGGCCGCCGATGGATCCCAGGTAGAAACCGCCGTGGGTGTTGCACGCATCGGTGACCTGCTTGGAGCGGTTGCCCTTGGCCAGCATCACCATGGAGCCGCCGGCTGCCTGGAACTGCTCGACGTAGGAATCCATGCGTCCGGCCGTGGTCGGGCCGAAGGAACCCGAGGCCATGCCTTCGGGGGTCTTGGCCGGGCCCGCGTAGTACACCGGGTGGTCCTTGAGGTACTGAGGCATTTCCTCGCCGGCATCCAGCAGGTCCTTGATCTTGGCGTGCGCGATGTCGCGGGCCACCACCAGCGGGCCGGAGAGCGAGAGACGGGTCTTGACCGGGTGCTTGGTCAGCTCGGCCAGGATCTCATCCATTGGCTTGTTCAAATCGATCTTCACCACGGAGGAACCGCCGGTGCCGGAGACGCCGCTGGTTTCATCGTCGTGCGCTGCGATCGCCGGGTGGTCGGACTCGGGCATGAAGCGCGCCGGGTCGGTTTCCAGCTGTTCCACGAAGACGCCCTCGGGGGTGATCTTCGCAAGCATCTGGCGGTCGGCCGAGCAGGAGACGGCGATGGCCACCGGCAGCGAGGCGCCGTGGCGCGGCAGGCGCACCACGCGCACGTCGTGGCAGAAGTACTTGCCGCCGAACTGGGCGCCGATGCCGAAGTTGCGGGTCAGTTCAAGGACCTGCTCCTCCAGCTCGGTGTCGCGGAAGCCACGGCCGGTCATCGCACCGGTGGTCGGCAGGTTGTCCAGGTACTTGGCCGAACCGTATTTGGCGGTCTTCAGTGCGAATTCGGCGCTGGTGCCGCCGATGACGATGGAGAGGTGGTAGGGCGGGCAGGCGGCGGTGCCCAGCGAGCGGAGCTTCTCATCGAGGAACTTCAACATCGCGTTCGGGTTCAGGATGGCCTTGGTTTCCTGGTAGAGGAAGGACTTGTTGGCCGATCCGCCGCCCTTGGCCATGAACAGGAACTTGTACTGGTTCTCGTGGCCCGGCTCGGTGTCCGCATACAGTTCGATCTGCGCGGGCAGGTTGTTGCCCGTGGACTTCTCTTCCCACGTGGTCAGCGGGGCCAGCTGCGAGTAGCGCAGGTTCAGCGTGGTGTAGGCGTCGTAGATGCCCTTGGACAGGTCCTTCTCGTCCGGGCCCTGGGTCAGCACCTGCGAACCGCGCTTGCCCATGACGATCGCGGTTCCGGTGTCCTGGCACATGGGCAGGACACCGCCGGCGGCGATGTTGGCGTTCTTGAGCAGGTCAAGGGCGACGAACTTGTCGTTGGGGCTGGCGTCCTCGTCATCGAGGATGTTGCGCAGCTGCTGCAGGTGCGCCGGGCGCAGGTAGTGGGAGATGTCGTGCAGCGCGGTGGTGGCCAGCTTCTGCAGGGCCTCGGGGTCGACCTCGAGGTACGTTCGGCCGCCCGGCCCCTCGATGGTGCGGACACCATCGGTGGAAATCTGGCGGTAGGTGGTCTCGTCCGCCCCGATGGGCAGGAGGTCTTCGTACTGGAATTCGGGCATGAGGCTTCCTCGCAAAAGATTCAAAACGTTTCCCACCAGTTTAGGACGGTTGGGCGAACAACCAGACATCGGGTTGCGCCGACGGGCGCAATGTAGACATGCTTGGGGGCATGAGCGAAGAGAACCCGCAAGCCAAGTCCACCAATGGCACCGACGACATCCAGGCGGCGCTGGGCATTGAACCGACCGTCACCGGCAACGAACCGGCGACCCATTTTGAAATGATGATCCGGGCCGCGCAGAACGACCCCGCCCTCAACGGCCAGGTCATCGCGACCCTCATGAATTCCGAGGTGTATTTCCTCAGCCGCGAGGAAGTCAGCGGCGAAGCCCGCAACGCCCAGCCCATGGTCCTGCAGAACGCCGCGGGCGAGCCGGTGATTGCCTTGTTCACCCACCTGGCCCGCATTCCCGGCGCCTACATCGATGTCGCCCCTTACGGCGTCCAGGTCCTCGGCGGAACCGTCGTCAGCTCGCTGCAGGACACCGGCTTGGTCATCAACCCCGGTCACGAGCTGTGCCTGGAGATCGACGCCGCCGGGGTGAAGACCATTCGCGAGGAATTCAACCTCGACGGAACGCCGAAGGACCCCTCGAAGTAGGGGTCGCGAACACCCCGCGCATCACCCCCGAAACCCGGCCTCCTTTCGCGTTCCGGGAGGTCTAGAGTGGGAGCATGGATTTTGAAGATACGTCGTTGCCCGGTCTCGGCGTCCGTCGCGAAATAATCCTCGCGTCCGGGCGCCGGGTCGGCGTGGTGATCCTGCGTGATGGATCGATGCAGTTGATCATTTCCCAGCGCGAGGACCCCGATGCCTGTGCCGCGTCGATTCCGTTGAGCGTTGAGGAGGCCGGGGCCATCGGCGCCATGCTCGGTGCCCCGCAGCTGGTGACCCAGTTATCGGACCAGCATCGCGACTTGCCCGGTGTCAACACCCAGCAATTCGTGTTGAGCCATGAAAGCCCCTACGTGGACCAGACCCTGGGCGACACCCGCCTGCGGACCCGTACGGGCACCTCTGTTGTCGCCATTTCCCGCAGCGGGAAGGTCTTCCCCTCCCCCGCTCCTGATTTTGAACTCAATGTGGGTGACGTTCTGGTCATTGTCGGAACCGCCGCAGGTTTGGAAAAAGCAGCGCACCTGATCAACAACGGCTAAGGGGAGGTGCGCGGAACATGCACGGCACCGCTCTAATACTCGTTGAGCTCGGCGCCGTCTTCTTGGGGCTTGGCCTGTTGGGGCGCCTGGCAGCGAAAATCGGCATGTCACCGGTTCCCCTGTACCTACTCGGCGGCCTGCTCTTCGGAAGCGGGGGCGTGGTCAACCTTGCCGGCATCTCGGAGTTCGGGGAGGTTGCCAGCGAAATCGGCGTGATCCTGCTACTGCTCATGCTGGGCCTGGAATACACCGCCCGCGAACTTGTCACCGGACTGAAAGGTTCCTGGGTCGCCGGGGTCGTCGACCTGGTCCTGAATTTCACTCCGGGTGCGGCCTTGGCCTTGATCATGGGCTGGGGCGTTACCGGAGCCTTGGTCCTTGGCGGGGTCACCTACGTGTCGTCCTCCGGAATCATTGCCAAGGTGCTCTCCGACTTGGGCAGGTTGGGCAACCGCGAGACTCCGGTGGTGTTGTCCGTCCTGGTGCTCGAGGACCTGGCCATGGCAGTCTACCTGCCGGTGCTCACCGCCACCTTGGCAGGACTCGGATTCCTGGGCGGGCTGCGTGCAGTGGGTATTGCCATGGGCACCATCACATTGGTATTGCTGGCGGCGCTGCGCTTCGGGCCGCAGATTTCAAGGTTGATCCATTCCTCGGACCGGGAAAATTTCCTGCTTAAGCTCATTGGTGCCGCGCTGCTGGTTGCGGGTCTGGCCTCAGCGTTGCAGGTCTCTGCTGCGGTCGGCGCTTTCATGCTCGGTATTGCCATTTCCGGATCAACCGCACATTCGGCCACCAAGGTCCTGGAGCCGCTGCGCGACCTTTTCGCTGCCATGTTCTTCGTGGTCTTCGGCCTGAACACCGATCCATCGAGCATTCCCGCGGTCTTGCCCATGGCCATCTTGTTGGCCATTGTCACCTCGCTGACGAAGGTGGCCACCGGAGTATGGGCGGCGAAGCGGGCCGGGATCGGGATCCCCGGCCGGGTTCGCGCCGGCGTCGCCTTAATTGCCCGGGGTGAGTTTTCCATTGTCATCGCCGGACTGGCAGTTGCCTCCGGTGCGGTTACCGGGGAACTAGCCGCCTTGGCAACCGCATACGTGTTGTTGTTGGCGGTCTTCGGACCGGTTGCCGCCCGCCTCGCCGAGCCCCTGGCCAGGCCGTTCTTGCCCAAACCTTCGCAGGCACCCGACGCCGCATTTTGACGCGCCCGACGTTCCCGATTAGGTTTTGGCACCCCACCTTGGGATATGCTGTTTTAGCCCGGGACGCCATTAGGCTTCCCGGAGCTTTGCGGGCGTAGCTCAATGGTAGAGCGCCAGCTTCCCAAGCTGGACACGCGGGTTCGATTCCCGTCGCCCGCTCGCTATGACATTGGGACCCGGCCGGCGGCCGGGTCCCAATGCGTTAAGCGCACCCCCGGTGCGGTGAAGGAACAGCGGAAAGAGGGAATCCAAAGGCTTATGAACGGCGTGCTCTCTGGTTTTGCCGTGGTCTGGACCGTCATTGCCGTGGGGTACTTCGTCGGACGCACGGGTGTCCTGGGCGAAAACGCGCGCTATGTGCTGAACCGGCTCACCTTCTTCGTGGCCAGCCCAGCTTTGTTGTTCACCACGCTCGCCGATTCGGACCCCGCTTCGGTGCTCGGCCCCTTCCTGGGCGTTGCTGCGATTTCCTCCCTGGCCACCGCCATCGTCTTCGTGCTGGTGACCCGGTGGTGGCTGCGGCGCGACCTGACCGAGTCGACCATCGGCGCGATGAGCGCCTCAACAGTGAACTCGGCAAATCTCGGCCTTCCGATTGCCCTCTACGTCCTGGGCGACATGGCCCATGCGGCACCGGTTATCCTGTGGCAGCTGGCCCTGTTCTCCCCGGTATGCCTAGCCATCCTGGACGCCAGCACGTCCAGGCACCGGACCACCGTGTTTTCCATGTTGGTCCAGACATTGAGGAACCCGATGATTGTCGGCTCCCTGGCCGGATTGGTGTGCGCGCTCTTCGACGTGGAACTTCCCCAGCCGCTCGCCGACCCGATAGAGCTGATTGCCGGTGCTTCCATCCCGGCCATGCTCATAGCCTTCGGCATTTCCTTGGTAGGCTCCAAGCCGCTCGAGGCTTCCGGCGGGCGTCGAGCCGATACGCTGTTGGCCACCGGCATGAAATTGTTCTTCCAGCCCGTTGTCGCCTGGGTGCTTGCCGTGTGGCTCTTTAGGCTGGACAGCCACGCGGTGTTTGTTGCGGTGATCATGGCCGCCTTGCCCACAGCCCAAAATATCTTCGTGACTGCCTCTCGCTACGAGCGCGGCGTCGTGCTGGCCAAGGACACCGTCCTGCTCACCACCATCGTCGCCGTGCCGGCGATGATGCTTGTTCCCCTGCTGTTGACCTGACTTCACCGAACGGCCGGGTCAGACCTTGCCTCGACGCGTGCGGCAATATAGGGGCTTATGCGAGCCCCACCTCCGTGTTAGCGTCAGAGCAAGGTTCATCCTGCCACGAGTGCGGATCCCTATCCCGGGGCGCCGCTCCCCCTTCGGCGAGTGAACAATTGTCATCGAAAGGACCGTTTCCATGAAGCGTCAAATTATCGCGCTAATGACCACCGCATTGCTCGCCTTGACGGTCACCGGCTGCAGCGGCTCCTCCGAGCCATCCGGATCACCGGCCGCCAGCGGAACCGCGACCGGTTTGACCCTCCAACAGGTCCAGGATGCAGGCGTCCTGAAGGTCGGAACGGAAGGGACCTACAAGCCGTTTTCCTTCCATGAGGGCGGAACCGGTCCGCTGACCGGATTCGATGTGGAAATCGTGACGGCCGTAGCCCAGAAGCTGGGTGTGGAGCCACAGTTCGAGGAAACCCAGTTTGACGGGATCTTCGCCGGTCTCGAGGCCGGACGCTTTGACGTCATTGCCAACCAGATTTCCATCACTCCCGCGCGCGAGGCGACGTACGAGTTCTCCAAGCCATATACCGTGAGCACCGGTGTTGTCGTGACCCAGGCGGGGAACACAGATATTACGTCTTTCGAGGACCTGAAAGGCAAGTCCACCGCACAGTCGCTGACCAGCAACTGGTACCAGCTGACCAAGGATGCCGGGGCGAACGTCCAAGCCGTGGAAGGGTGGGCTCAGGCCATCACGCTGCTGAAGCAGGGCCGTGTGGACGCCACTGTCAATGACAAGCTGACCTATCTGGATTCACAGACCACCAAGCAGGACGACGGCATCAAGATCGCCGCCGAAACAGCCGAAAAGTCGCTCAGTGCCATGGCCTTCCGCAAGGGTAGCGGCGACCTGGTCGAGGCAGTCGACAAGGCCTTGGATGAACTCTCGGCCGACGGAACGCTCTCGAAGATTTCCGAGAAGTACTTCGGAGCAGACGTCACCAAGTAATTTCCGGCAGTGTCGCGGGCCGCACCCCAGTGGCCCGCGGTTTCACCTTGCGAATGCGAAGGAGTCCTGCCATGGATATTGATTGGCAATTAGTCAGCGATTCATTTTGGCCCATAGTGGTGGGTGGGCTACGCGGGACCATTCCCCTCTCGCTGGCCAGCTTTGCCATCGGCCTGGCGATCGCCTTGCTCATGGCACTGATGCGGTTGAGCCGGAATCCAGCTGTCACGTTCATTGCCAAGGCGTACATTTCGGTGATCCGCGGAACCCCGTTGTTGGTGCAGCTCTTCGTCATTTTCTACGGGTTGCCCTCGATCGGGGTCACGCTGGACCCATGGCCCAGCGCCATCATCGCCTTCTCGATGAACGTGGGCGGCTACGCTGCCGAGGTAATCCGCGCGGCCATCCTCTCGGTGGCCAAGGGCCAGTGGGAGGCCGGCTACACCATCGGTATGTCGCGCACCACGACACTGCGCCGGGTGATCCTGCCGCAGGCAGCAAGGGTGTCGGTGCCGCCGTTGTCGAATACCTTCATCTCCCTGGTCAAGGACTCGTCCCTGGCATCGCTGATCCTGGTGACGGAGTTGTTCCGCAACGCCCAGGAAATAGCCGCCTTCAGCCAGCAATTCTTGCTGGTCTATATCGAGGCAGCGTTCGTGTACTGGGTGTTCTGCCTGGTGCTCTCCGCCGGCCAGACCAGATTGGAAAGAAGGCTTGACCGCTATGTCGCACACTGATCCCGCCACGAACGCGCCCGCTCTGCTGAAGGTGACCGGCCTGCAGAAGAGCTTTGGCGACCACCAAGTCCTGAAGTCCATTGACCTGCAGATCGGCAAGGGCCAGGTGCTCGCCTTGATCGGCCCCTCCGGCTCGGGCAAGACGACGGTGTTGCGCTGCCTGAACGGCCTGGAGATCCCCGACGGCGGGGAGGTCGCCTTCAGCGACGGTCCCGCCGTGGTCTTTGCGCCGAAGACAACGCAAAAGCAAGCCCAGGTCTTGCGCACCCGCAGCGCCATGGTCTTCCAGAACTACAATCTCTTCCCGCACATGACAGTGCTGGAAAATGTGATCGAAGGGCCGATCCAGGTCCAGCGCCGCAAGCGTTCCGAGGCCGTCGCCGACGCCGAAGCACTGCTGGCCAGGGTCGGACTAGGCCAGAAGCGCGACCAGTACCCGCACCAGCTTTCCGGCGGGCAGCAGCAGCGGGTGGGCATTGTCCGGGCGCTCGCGCTCAAGCCTTCGCTGTTGCTCTTTGACGAGCCGACCTCCGCGCTGGATCCGGAGCTGGTGGGTGATGTGTTGAAGGTGATCAAGGAATTGGCCGACGAAGGCTGGACCATGGTCCTGGTGACCCATGAGTTGGCCTTTGCCCGGGAGGTCGCAGACGAAGTCGTATTCATGGACCAGGGAGTGGTGATCGAGCGCGGCCACCCGGATGTCGTCTTGCGGGCACCGCAAAACGAGCGGACCCAGCAATTCGTGCACCGCCTGCTCAACCCGTTCTAAGGGCATGGAGCTTCCGACGCGGGGTTCGGGACTAAAAAGAATTGGCGCGCCCACCACTACGGACACGATCCAGACCGTAGGCTATGGACATGGCCAAGATGACAACAGCCCAGCATGTGGAATCCATCAGCGCAGGTTATGCCTTTGACGGTTTGGCGGTGAATCTGGGGGCGGCACTGGTCGATGGGCAGGTCTTCCCCGTTGCGCAGGTCCGTTTGCCGCTGCGGATGATGAACCGGCACGGATTGGTGGCGGGAGCCACCGGAACCGGCAAGACCATTACCCTGCAATTGATGGCCGAACAGCTTTCCGCCCACGGCGTTCCGGTGTTCCTTGCAGACATCAAGGGGGATCTCACCGGCCTCTCCACACCGGGCACGGCCACGGAAAAACTCACGGAACGCACCGCGTCGGTCGGCATGAAGTGGCAGGCCAAGTCCTTTCCCGTCGAGTACTACGCCTTGGGCGGCGACGGGCAGGGAACCCCGATCCGCGCCACGATCTCCTCATTTGGCCCCCTGTTGCTATCGCGGATCATGGAGTTGAACGAGACCCAGGAATCCTGTCTGCAGCTGATCTTCCACTACGCCGACACCAAGGACCTGGAACTCCACGACCTGAAGGACCTGCGCGCGGTCATCCAGCACCTGACCAGCGACGAGGGCAAGGACGAACTTGAGGGCCTCGGTGGCGTGTCCAAGGCGACCGCCGGCGTCATCCTGCGCGAGCTTGTCACCCTGCAGGCCCAGGGCATGGAGTCCTTCTTCGGCGAACCGGAGTTCGACACCGCAGAGCTCCTGCGACAGGCTCCCGACGGCCGCGGGGTCATCAGCATCCTGGAGCTGCCGACCCTGATGCAAAAGCCGCTGCTCTTTTCCACCTTCATGATCTGGCTGCTGGCGGACCTCTTTGCCGAACTGCCGGAGGCCGGAGACCCGGAGAAGCCCAAGCTGGTGTTCTTCCTCGACGAGGCACACTTGCTCTTCAACGGGGCATCCAAGGCCTTCCTGACCTCGATCACGGCCACCGTCCGGTTGATCCGTTCCAAGGGCGTCGGCGTGTTCTTCGTGACCCAGACTCCCAAGGACGTTCCCGGCGACGTGCTGGGACAGCTGGCCAACCGGATCCAGCACGCGCTGCGTGCCTTTACCCCTGATGATGCCAAGGCGCTGAAGGCAACCGTCTCCACGTTCCCCACCAGCGACTACGACCTGGACGAGGCGCTGACGCAGGCGGGCACCGGTGAAGCGGTGGTTACCGTCATGAACGAGAAGGGCGCACCCACCCCGGTGGCCTGGACTCGCATGTGGAGCCCTGAATCAACCATGGGCCCCTCCTCCCCGGACACGGTATCCGGAATCATCGCTTCCTCGGCCCTGATGCAGGTTTACGGCACCAGCGTGGACCGTGAATCCGCCTACGAGAAGATCAACGGAACCAGCACCGAGGCCACGGCCGCACCGGTGCCCACCGGAGGGTCGGTCGCCGCCAGGGTCCCCGGCCCCGGCCAGAGCCAGGCGGACATCGATGCGGCGGCACGGAACATCGAGGAATCCATCCTGGGACGCCCGTCCTCCCTCCCGAATTCGGCTCCGCAGCCGGGCGCCTCGGACTACACCATGCCCGAACCGCCGGTGGCCACCACGGGCTCCCCCAAGCGGAAGACCAAGGCCCCCGCCCCGGCGCAGAATCCGGACAATCCGCTGCTTGACATGGCTTTACAGGCGGCGAACATTTTTGGCCGGGAGATGCTCCGCGGCATGTTCGGCACCAAGCGGAGGCGTCGCCGCTAGGAAGGGTTGCGCAAACGGCGCGATTTTCCCGGTAGCCTTGGATTCAATGAGCGAACGTTTATCACCCACAAGGGTCGCTGCCATCTGGGCGGCGGCCCTTGTGGTGCTGGCCGTAGTTGCAGTTTCCGTCATCGCCCTGGTGAACCAGAGGGTGTTTGGGCCCGCCCAAATGGTCAAGACACTCCACTCCCACCTCGTCAACGGCGAAGGCGCCCGGGCATTGGGGCTGCTGAATGCCAAGGTGCCACCGGGCAATGCCCTGCTTCTCGACGGGGAGGGCCTGAAGGCGGCCAGTGCCGACATCAAGGATTTCACCGTCGGCGAGCCCGAGGAGATCCCCGGGGCCGAAGACACCGTCAAGGTGGTGGCAAGCTACTCGGTCCATGGGGTCGAGCAGCAGACCTCCTACCAGTTGCGGAACGCCGGCAACCGTTGGATGTTCTTCGATGAGTGGGAATTCATTCCCACGACTCTTCCCACCGTGGCGATCTCGGCAAACACCACCAATGAAGTCGTCGTGAACTCGCGTCCTGCACCGCTGGTCAAGGGCCGGGCCACGGTTCCGGTCTTTGTGCCGGCGGTCATTGACACCAGTTTTGCGACGCCCAATTTCGCGGCTGACTCACGCGGCCTTGCCGTCACCGACTTCGCGAAGAAGGACACTGCCGTGAAGTTGCGGACCCAACCCACCAAGAAGTTGCAGGACGAGGTCAACAAGCAAATCAATGCATACCTCGATGGCTGCGCCGAGCAGCAGGTACTCATGCCTGCGGGCTGCCCCATGAGCTACTCCACCACGGCGCGGGTGCAGTCGGACTCCATCCACTGGAGCATCCTGAGCTACCCGCCCGCCGAGATCGTTTCCTTTGACGGCGGCTGGGCCCTGCGCCCGCTGACGGTCAAGGTCCGCCTGGAACTCACCGAGCAGGACCTGCGCACCGGCAGGTACACCGAACAGACCATCGACAACGACTTCGGATTCACCGCGTCACTCAGGGCCAACACCACCAAGGTCAGCGTCACGCCCGTCTCCAGCGAGTAACGGCCGCGTCGCCCGGTCCGGCCCCCAGTGGACTACCGTCCGAGCGCGGGGACCAGGGCGCGGGCCCTGGCCCTGTGCCGGGCCGGGGCCCCGGCTGGCTTGCCAGGGGTCGCCCGCGACCTGCGCACCACCAGGGCAACGGCAATGAGCCCGGCAACCAGGGACAGCACGGCGCCGCTGCCGACCGACCAGCGGGCGCCGAATTCCGTGCCCAACCAGCCCACCAACGGGGCGCCCAGGGGCGTTCCCCCCTGGACCACCATCATGTAGAGCGCCAGGACGCGCCCCCGGTAGGCCGGATCCACGGAGAGCTGGATCATGGTGTTGGCGCTGTTCAGGAATGTCAGCGAGGCCAGGCCCACCGGCACCATCATCAGCGCGTACCAGAGGAAACTCGGCATGAAGCTGGCGATCAGTGCCGTGGCGCCAAAGCCAACGGCGCCACCCAGCAGGTAGCGCATGCGCGGCCTTCCCCTCCGGGCTGCCAGCAGGGCCCCGGCGAGTGTGCCGATGGCCATGATGGTTCCCAGCAAGCCGAATTCCCCGGCACCGACGTGGAAGACGTCGGTGGCCATCATGGCGTTGGTCAGCTGGAAGTTCAGGCCGAAGGTGGCCACGACAAAGGCCAGGCCAAAGATCAGCAACAGGTCGGGGCGCTGGCGCACATAGGCCACGCCCTCCCGGATCTGGCCCTTCCGGCGGGCCACCAGGGTGGTGGGCTGGAAGCGCTCCTTGCGCATCTTGGCCAGGGAGAAGATCACCGCACCGAAGCTGGCGGCGTTGATGAGGAATGCCGGTCCGGTCCCGAAGACGGCGATCAGCATCCCGGCGACGCCGGGGCCGGCCAACCGGGCCAGGTTGAACGAGGCACTGTTCAACGCCACGGCGTTGGGCAGGTCGCTTGTCGGAACCAGTTCGGAGACTAAGGCCTGGCGGGCAGGGGCGTCGAAGGCGCTTGCCACGCCCAGGCCGAGGGCCAGCAGGTAGACATGCCAGAGCTCGGCCGCCCCCGTAAGCACCAGCGTGCCCAGCAGCACGGCAAAGAAGCCCATGGCCGATTGGGTGACCAACAGCAGCTTGCGCTTGTCCATGCGGTCCGCGAGTACCCCGGCAAACGGGCCAAGGAGGAGGATGGGGAGGAATTGCAGGCCGGTGGTGATGCCGACGGCGGTACCGTCGTGGTCGGTCAGGATGGTGAGCACCAGCCAGTCCTGGGCCACACGTTGCATCCAGGTGCCGATGTTCGAGACCAGGGCACCGGCGGTCCAGAGGCGGTAGTTCGGGTTTTTCAGGGCGCTGAACATCCGACTCACTTGGCGCTCATTTCCTGCAGCAGGGCGGCTGCCCGTTTCAGTGTCGCCCGGTCCTCGGCACCGAGTGTTTCCACGCGACGCGCCAGCCAGGCGGTGCGCTGGCGGCGGGCCGCCTGGAGAGCGACCTTCCCCTCGGTGGTGGGCTCAACCAGCACCTGGCGCCCGTCTTGTTCGCTGGCCGTGCGGGTGACCAGCCCCGCCTCCAGCAGGGACTTCACGATGCGCGTCATGGACGGTGCGGCGACCTGTTCGCGGGCGGCCAGCTCGCCGATGGTGTGCTGCTCGTTTCCCAGGCCCGCGAGCACCGAATACTGGGCGGCGGTGAGCGTCTCGGAACTGGATTCCAGACGCAGGCGGCGGGATGTCTTCATCACGGCCACCCGCAGTTCGGCGGCCAGGTCGCCGGTGCCGCCGGCATCGGCGGGGGTTGTTGGTGCGGGTTTCGGGGCGTTGTTGGTTGCGTTCACTTGATCCGGGCGAGCCACGGACCCTCCTTCAATGCGCCGGGCGACCCCGGCGTCTTTGGTTTCGACCTCGTTAGTTTCTTTAGCATTGCTAACGATACTCGGGCCGAATTCTCCCCGCCATGACGCGCCTCACCGAAGGCGTTTCGGGGCGGGTGAGATGCCCCACTTTCGCCGCCATCTCCAGACGGCACGAGGCCCGTCCCCCGGAAAGGGAACGAGCCTCGTGCAGTGGTCGTGGGGCAGCCGGCTAGGTGTCCAGGCCGCGCAGGTCCAGGACCAGTTCGCTTTCGCCCTCGGCATCCAGGATCACCGGGATGCCCCAGTCCTGCTGGTACAGGTGGCAGGCGGCGTGCATCGGGATCTCGCCACCGGGCTCGCCGTCGCAGGCGGCCGCGCGGGCGGTGATGTGCAGGACGCCCTCGAGGACCTCGGGGTTCAATTCCAGGGTCCGGGTCAGCCCGGTCGAGGTGCCGCCGCCGGACAGCAGCAGCTCCTCCGGGGAGGAAGAGATCTTCAGCTGCGTGGGATCGCCCCAGCGGTCATCGAGCTTCTGGCCCTTGGGTGCGGAGAAGCGCACGGTCAGCGCGTGCTCCCCCGCGGTGACCTTGGTCTTGGGACGCTGGGTCTGGCTGGCACCCTCGTCTACGAGAAGGGCCTCGGCAGGCAGCGGCAGGCGAACCAGCTGGTGGCTGTTGGTCTCCACGACCAGCAGCACCGGTTCACCGTCCACCGAGGTGTCGAGCTGCACGTCCGCGGGCTCGTTGAGTCCGCGGGCCAGGGTGCTGACGGTGGCGGTTGAGGGGTCGTAGCGGCGCACCGCGCCGTTGTAGGTGTCGGCGATGGCGATCGAGCCGTCGGGCAGCGCCGCGACACCCAGCGGGTGCTGCAACCGCGCAGCGTCCGCGGCTCCGTCGCGGAACCCGAAGTCAAAGAGCCCCGCGCCGATGGCGGTCTCGACGTTGGCCACCGAGCCGTCCTCGGCCAACACCAGGCGGCGCAGTGCGGAGGTCTCCGAGTCGGCCACCCAGATGTTTTCCGCCTTGTCCAAGGCCAGGCCAGAGGACTGGGCGAACCAGCTCTCCGAGGCCGTGCCGTCGGTCAGGCCCTCCAGCCCGGTGCCGGCGAAGACCGACAGGGCCGAGGTCTGGGGGTTGAAGGCGAAGATCTGGTGGGTTCCGGCCATCGCGATGATGACGGAGTCGGTCTTGGGGCTCCACAGCACGTCCCACGGGGAGGACAGCGAGGTGTTCAGCGGATCGTTGCCCAGGTCGCTGAGCCAGGCCTCTTCGTTGTCCTCGCCGACTTCCGAGCGCGCCTGTTCGGCGTCGAGCAGGCGCTGGATGCCGTTGCCTGCCAGCGTGGTGACGACGCCGGTGTCAAGGTTCAGCCCGCGCAGGCGGTGGTTGACGGTGTCGGCGATGACCGCGTGGTAGCCCAGTGCCGCGGCGCGATCGGCCGGGAGCAGAGCCAGCCCCTGGGGTTCGTTGAACTGTGCCGTGTCAGCGTCGCCGTCGGCAAAGCCCTTGGTCCCGGAGCCGAAGGTGCGCACAACGGTGGACAGGTCGTTGCCCAGTTCCACGATGCGGTGGTGGCCGGAGTCGCCGACGAGGAAGTTCCCGTTTTCCAGGGCAACCGCCTTGCCGGGGAAGCGCAGGTCGCCCTCGCGGGCCGGGGGCGCCACGTAGGGGCCGGTGCCGCGGTGCAGCGTGCCCTTGGCGTCGTGCTCGGCGATGAGCTCCTCAACCAGGGATTCCAGTCCGGACGCGTGGCCCTCGCCCGAGAGGTGGGCGACGATGTAGCCCTCGGGGTCAACGACCACCAGTGTCGGCCAGGCACGGGCGGCATACGCCTGCCAGGTGACCAGTTCCGGGTCATCGAGCACCGGGTGCTGGATTTCGTAGCGTTCCACTGCAGCTGCCAGCGCCACCGGGTCGGCCTCGTATTCGAACTTCGGGGAGTGCACGCCCACGGTCACCAGGACATCGGAGTACTTGGCCTCCAGCGGGCGCAACTCGTCCAGCACGTGCAGGCAGTTGATGCAGCAGAACGTCCAGAAGTCCAGGATCGTGATCTTGCCGCGGAAGTCCTCAAGGGACAGCTGCTTCCCGCCGGTGTTCAGCCAATTGCGGCCGACCAGTTCGGAGGCGCGGACCTTGTAGGAGGTGCGCACGGATTCGGTTCCGGTGTTTGTGGACGCTGTCATGTGGGGTACTCCTCGGCTTGTCGGCTGACACTGTGCTGGATTCAATTATCCCGGTTTGCTGCCGGGAGCGGGACATCATGACCTGATGCGACGAACCCGGGTCAGGGACCGTCGCCAGGTGCCTCCTGGACGGGAAGCGCGGGCGGCTAGCCCGCCTGGGCGAGTGCGGCGTTGAGGATCTCGGCAGCCATCTGGCTGAACTCGGGCGCCTCGAGGCCGTCGGCGGCGATAAAGGACACCATTGCCACGTGGTCCCCCTTGGACTTGATCAACACCAGGGCCTGCTGTCGCATTCCCTGGCCCGGCGTGCCGCGCGTCCAGGCGATGGCCGAGTCCGCCGCGCCGGCCTTGAGCTGCGGCTTGGAGGTCTTGAAGGGAACGGTCTCGGTTTCCTGGTGCATGGTCACCGACTTGCACTCCGTCAGCATGGCCAGCACGGTGGCGTAGTGCGCCTCCAGGGCCGCCTTGTCGGTGATCTCGGCGACCTCGACGGAACCGGTGGCGGCGATCTTTTCGGTCAGGAAGTCGGTGCGCGCCCCCTCGCCGCCCATTTGCAGCGGCGACCAGTTCAGCGACTCGATGACGTCCCCGCACTGCGTGGGCAGCACGGCAACCGAACCCCGGTTCTCCTCCGGTGACTTCTTCAGCCCGGCGAGTTCCGTTCCGGAGATCACCCGGGCCTGGTCGAAGCCCAATCGTGCGGCCATGGAGATTCCCGAGGCCACCGACAGCTCGGAGACGTCCAGCTCCGCCGCCGCGCTGGAAGGTGCCGCGGAGGAAGGCGCCGAAGGCGCGGTGCTCAGCGGTGCGTGGCCCTCGGGCAGTTCAACGGCCTGCGGGGATCCGGCACATCCGGCCAGCAACAGGCCCATTGACATGCTCAGGGCAAGGGCGCGCAGCGCACCCGTCTTGGTCCTAGCGGCCACGGCGCGCAATCTCCTCGTCTCGCTTTTTCAATTGGGCAAACATGTCGTTGTAGGCGTTCAGTTCCGCTTCGTTGTCCCGGTCGGCCTGCCGGTCCTTGCGCTTGGATTCCTTGGAATCGTCCCGGTTCCAGGACACCATGACACCCAGGGCCAGTAGCAGTGTGGGGATCTCCCCGATCCCCCACATGGCCCCGGCGCCCAGCCGTTGGTCCTCCAGCGCGTCCTCGCCCCAGGTGCGTCCCATGTTGCCGAACCAGTCGGCCTGCATCAGCGAGGTGGAGCTCATGATGGAGACCCCGTAGAAGGCGTGGAAGCTCATGGTAGCCAGCAGGATCACCAGGCGCAGCGGGTAGGGCGCGCGACGCGGCACCGGGTCGGTGCCGATCATGGACAGGGCGAAGAGGTAGCCGGTGATCAGGAAGTGCACGTTCATCAATTCGTGGCCCACGTGGTTGCGCAGGGCGAAGCCGAAGATGTCGGTGCCGTAGAAGATGATGATGGATCCGGCGAAGTTGGCGGCGGCGAAGATCGGGTTGGTGACCAACGCCGAGAACTTCGAGTGGACCAGCACCAGGATCCATTCGCGCGGTCCGCGGGTGCCGTCGGAGCGCGAGGACAGGGCCTTCAGTGCCAGGGTGACGGGCGAGCCGATCACCATGAACAAGGGCGCGACCATGGTCAAGGCCATGTGGTCGACCATGTGCACGGAGAAAAGGATTGTGCCGTACACGGCCAGGGCGCCGGAGGTGAAGTAGAACAGGCAGGCCAGACCCACCAGCCAGGAGATCGTGAGCAGGAGGGACCACTTGTCGCCCCGGCGGCGCACCGTCACCACGGCCCACAGGTAGGCGACGGCCAGGAAAATCACAATGGCGATCCAGAGCCAATCGAAGCGCCAGACCTGCAGCCAGCTGGCGCTGGTGAGCTCGGGGGGAAGTTCGTATCCGGTCAGCAGCCGGGCGGGGGTCGGCAGTTCCGGCGCGGTTTCCGGGGTTGGGGGTGCGGTGCGGGCCAGCACGGTGGCCAGTGCCATGACGGCGGCCATGACAATGGTTTCGGCAGCCACCACCAGCCATGCGGCGCGCGTGGCCTCCAGCTTCCCGGACCGAAGCGCCGGGATCACCCGGCTGCGGTGGGCAAGGCCCAGCGCCCCCAGGGCAAGGGTGGCCCCGGCCTTGGCGATCACGATCAAGCCGTAGGGGGTCATCCACTGGTCCCAGCCGGAGATGCGGATCGAGGCATTGACGACTCCGGAACCGGCGACCAGGACGATGGAGATGGTGGCCAATGCCGAGAAACGCTGCAGCACGGTGCCGGCCAGGATGGGCCGGGTGCCCGAATGGCGCCCCGGGGCCTTGGAGGCCAGCAGCGGTGCCAGAGCGGCCAGCACGACGATGCCGCCGAACCAGAGGCACACGCCTACCAGGTGCAGCATGATCGAGTTGACCGCGCCCCAGTGGTCGTCGCCGCCCGCGGCGTGTCCGATCAGCGACATCGGGAGGACTCCGGCCAGGGAGAAGACGGCGGTGGCACCGACCCATGACGGGGACCTCACGCCAAAGGCCAGCGACGAGGTGATCGCGGCAATCACGATCATCCAGGCCCATGCCCGGCCCACGGAAATATTCAGGACGTAGTCGAGCATCGCGGATGTGTAGCTCGGGTCGGTGCTCATGGGCTTGCCCACGAGGTCCCAGAAGGTGAAGACCAGCACCGCCGCCGCGGAAACCGTCCAGAGCAATCCGGCGGCGGCGGCCAGGTTCATGGCGCGGGCAAAGGCCGGGTGGACTTCGCCGCCATCGGTGTCCTGTTCACCCGGTGCAGGGCGTTTGGGCTTGGTGGAACGCGGCAGGATGGTTGCGGCAAAGACCAGGGCGGCGACGGTGATG
Source organism: Paeniglutamicibacter sp. ZC-3 (assembly GCF_025847175.2). NCBI lineage: Bacteria > Bacillati > Actinomycetota > Actinomycetes > Micrococcales > Micrococcaceae > Paeniglutamicibacter > Paeniglutamicibacter sp. ZC-3. The sequence goes on from NZ_JAOYTG010000008.1 coordinate 33,104, forward strand.
GCCATCGAGGAGTGGTGCAACGCCTTGGCCGCAGGGAGGGCCCACCGAACCAACGGACCGGGGTCCCCCAGCTCGCTGGCCGTTGCGGTGCCGGCAAAGTAGCTGGCGGCGACGAGCACCAGCACGCCGACCAGCAGCGCCGGAAGGGTCAACAGGGGCCAAAGCGGCCCCGTGGGGGTCGCCGCCTGCGCCCGGGAGGCCGTGGCCTGCGTGTTCCGTGACTTGTTCACAATGTCCTTTCAGCGTCCTGCCGCTTCATTCTCCCACCGATTGGCAGAAGCCGAGGGACCAGGGTGGCCTGTGCCACCCCTGGCCCTCCGGCCGCTGCCCGGCGCATGCGGCTCCGGTACCGCACACGCCGGCTACTTTTGCCGGCGGACCTTGAGCAGCACCAGGACGATCATGCCGATGCCGGCAAGTGCGAGGATGGTCCAGATGAGGCCGGCGGGCATGCCGGCCAGGGGCTGGCTGTCATCGGAATCCTCTGTGGCCTCGACAGGTGCGGGTGCTGCCGCAGGCGGGCTGGCGTTCGCGCCCTCGGGTGCGGAGCTGGCGACCTCCGCGGGGTCGTTGATCTCGAAGTCAATGTCCTTGGCGATCGGGTGGCCGTCGGAGGACACCACGCGGGCCACCAGCGTGTAGCTGCCGTTGGTCAGCGGGGCCTCCGGAGTCACCGTGACGTCTCGGCGGTCGACGTTGAATGTCGTCCCGACCTTTTGACCGTCCGCCGCTTTCAGTTCGAGAATCGTGCCGATCTTCTTGATGTCACCGCTGAAGGTAAGCACGAGTGATGTTGGTGCGCTCTTCAGCACGTCGCCGGAGGCAGGAGTCGAAGAGATCAGTTCGTCGTGCGCCTGGGCACTTGAGACCCCAATGAAGGTCATCAGGCACAGCAGCACTGCGGCAAAGATGACGCCAATTCGGGTAGCCGTTCGTGGGGTTTGGATTGCATCGGTCATGGGTCTTGTGGTCCTGTCCTTCGCGGCAGCTATGCGCCGCGCTTGTGGTCTGGGGCTTCTACGAGAAGGCGAAAGCGGGACCACCGGGAGGACCTCGGCGATGCAAGGCAGGCCGCAACACGTCCCTGAGGACCGGGGACTGGTAGGCGACGCCGAGCAACGGCTGTTTGCCGCTTGCGGACGGCAGGCCGCCAATGAAGAGGATCCGTCGCGGCACGCGTAGGGACACTGCCTCGGCAAATGCACGAACCGCCATTTCGCCCCGGCGCAGGGCGGCAATGGTCAGCAGTGCAGCGACCAGGTGGGCGACGGGCATCAACCAGGGATGGGAGGCATCACCAGTGCCTGCGCCTGCCAATGACGGACCGACGACCAGATCCATTTCGTGTGCCGCATGTCCGGCGAGGCCGGTGGACTCATGGAGCAATCCGGAGGGCTGGTGTCGGTGCCCGAAAAGGGCGAAAGCCCCATGGTAGGCACCCTGGCTCAATGCCACGGCCAGGACGGTGCGCAACAACGAGATCCCGCTCGAGGACAACGCCGTGCAGATGGCCGCGCTGATGCAGAGCAAGAGTCCGAGAATCGGCAGCGGCGGCAGGGCACCGTCGACCAAGGTGTGGGAGGCAGCTGCAAGGCAGGTGCATAGAAGTGCACCAATCCAGCCACGCAGTATGCGCAGGCCTTGAATCTTCATGCCGTGATTCCTCCGCTAGGGAATTTCGAGGTCTTGCCTACAAGTTCCAGCAGACATTCTACGGGTTTCTACTGTACGTAGAACCCGGATTTCGCCGAGGGCTCCCGTTAACGCCAAACCGCCCCCTGGCACCCGGTCGGTGGACCGAGGCTGGAGGCGGTTTGAAAGCTGTTGCGCGGGGCGCAGACTACTTGCCGGTGACGGCAGCCTTCAGCTTCGAGCCAGCGGTCAGCTTGACCGAGTGGCCGGCCGGAATCTGGATGGCTTCGCCGGTCTGCGGGTTGCGGCCGGTGCGTGCTGCACGGTCGGTGCGCTCGACTGCGAGCCATCCCGGGATCGAGACCTTCTCGCCCTTGGAAATCTGGGAAACGAATACGTCGAACACTGCATCCAAAACACCGTTGACGGCTACCTGGGAGTTGCCGGTCTTCTCGGCGACAGCTGCAACAAGTTCACTACGGTTCATAGCCAAAGTATGTCCTCCTGGACTTCTCTTCCCGCCCGTTATCGGCGCGGGTCGCCTCGCGTTCGCGGGGACTTCTGTGTGAGAACTTACCAAATCTTCCTGCGCGAAACGCCCGATTTGGGCCGAATTCCCGGGAAATTTTTGAACTTTGGCAGGTTTTTCGCTGTCAGCGGTAGATTTTTCCCTAAAAGAGAGACGAACAGCACGCTTGGGCACCGAGAGGGGTTCAAGCAGGTCTGTCACCCCCAGCGACCGTTTACTGTCCTTTAGCCGACCAATTTCCGGTGTGGTTTGCCCCGCCGGGATCGAATCATGGGCGATACCAGGCCCTAGCCGAGCAGGGAATTTCCGGTGGCGGATTCGGCCGCGAACCAGATGGCTTTCGCCGCGTCCCGGTTCGTGGTGATGGATGCGGGCCTGGCCACTGTTGGGCCACCCTTGACCCAACCCCGCGGACCGTAAAACACTGGTCCCGGCAGCTCGAAAGCCTTGGGGTCCAGGGACGCCCGAACGATGGGCCAGGCGCCGCGGTCCTTGCCCTGGGTGAAGGGCGCCTGGAGCGTATCGCCGGTTCGCTTCAGAATGCCTGGCTCATTGATCCCGGCAACAGCGGGGGTGCGCCCGGAAATCGAATAGCCGGGATGCGCGCACAGTGCACGGATGCTGCTCGACGCCAGCTGGAGTCGTCGGTCGAGCTCGAAGGCAAAGGACTGGACCATGATCTTGGATTGCGCGTAGGCACGCCACGGCGAATAGTTTTCCAGCAACTGCGGATCGTCAAGGTACGGGCGAACCAGCCGTGTCGACAGCGATCCAAGTGTCACCACGCGGGCGGCGCCTGCCCGTTCCAATGCAGGCAGAAGTCCGGCGACCAAGGCAAAGTGGCCGAAGTAGTTTGTCGCTGCCACCAGTTCCAGTCCATCCACGCTGCTCCGGCGCGTGCGCGGAGTGTGGACCATGCCGGCGTTGGCAATCAGGACATCCAGATGTGAGAGACCGTTGAGCATCTTGGCCGTGTTGGCCACGGAATCGAGGCTGGATACATCGAGCTCGACGGTGCGAAGATTTGCTTCGGGCACCCGGGCTCGGATGGCCTTGGCAGCGATTTCGGCCTTGCCGGTGTTGCGGCACGCCATGATGACCTCGGCGCCGCGCTGGGCGAGCTGGAGGCTGCTCCAAAAGCCGATTCCGGCATTCGCCCCGGTAACCAGAATCCGCATCCCCGATGCATCGCCGGCCTGTGCCTCGGTGTCCATCAGTGGTGCGGCCCGATTCGGGTTCGTATCTGTGGTTTGATTCTTGCTCATGATTTCCAAAGCTACAGCCTGCCTTCCATTCGGCCGGCGTTGCGGCGTGGTTGATGCCGCCCACCCTCTCCTCGGCGCAGGGGGGGCAACAGCCCGAAAGCCCCGACCACAGGTCCTGCAAATCTCACCATGGTTCTTCGTTGCCCCGTTGTCTTGGCCTCGATAGTCTTGGCAACGAACCGTTCTGGAAGGCTGGCACTACACATGTCCCGACGCAATCTTGAGGAAAACAGCGAGGCCTCGCTGCGTTCGGCCCGTTACCGATCGGAACGTGAAAACGCCGAAGAACACATACCCGCCGATGAATACGCCCGGCGGACCGGGAAAACATTTGGCGACACTGAGGACTCGACATCGACCATCCCGCAGTTCCACGCCGACGACGATGTTTGGGAGGTCGCCAACAGCGCCCTCGATGCAGCTTTTGCACGGGGCGAATTCGACAACCTTGCATACGCCGGCAAACCCATACCCGGCCTGGGCACCTCAACGGACCCCGATTGGTGGGTCAAGGGACTTATTGAGCGAGAGCACATCAGCGGCCTCGGTCCCCCTGCCTTGATGCTGCGAAAGGAAGACGAAGAGCTTGAGTCGACGCTCGACCAGCTGGCCGGCCAGACCGCCGTGCGCGAGCTGCTGGAGGACTTCAACGCCCGTGTCATCGAGGCACGCCGCCAACTATTGGGCGGTCCTCCGGTAATCACTCCCCTACGGGACGTCGACGCCGAAATCGCAGCCTGGAAATCACGGCGAAACGCCGATGCAGGGACTGATGAGACGCCGGAGGTGCGCCCGCGTGCCTTCTGGCTCGGTCGATGGCTGACTACGCGCAAAACGCACTAATCCCGACGTCGCCCGGAGTCAGCCAGCAATAAAGTCGCTGGCCGGTTAAATGGCCAATGGCCCCAACCGAATCGGTTGGAGCCATTGACTGCTTCTGGAATTTACCAGGAAGACTTGGTGATGCCCGGAAGCTCGCCACGGTGTGCCATGTCGCGGAAGCGAACACGGGAGATACCGAACTTCTGGAGGGTACCGCGGGGACGGCCGTCGATGGCGTCGCGGTTGCGAACGCGGATCGGCGATGCGTTGCGGGGCAGCTTCTGCAGGCCCAAGCGGGCCTCTTCGCGTGCCTCATCGGTTGCGTTCGGGTCAACGAGGGTCTTCTTCAAGGTTGCACGCTTTTCGGCGTAACGCTCTACGATGACCTTGCGCTGCTCGTTCTTAGCAATCATGGACTTCTTGGCCATCTTTAGCGCTCCTCTCGGAATTCGACGTGCTTGCGGACTACCGGGTCGTACTTCTTCAGAACCATGCGGTCTGGGTTGTTACGACGGTTCTTACGGGTCACGTAAGTGAAACCGGTGCCGGCGGTCGACTTGAGCTTGATGATGGGACGTACGTCCTTATCCTTAGCCACTAGATCTTCACACCCTTTGCAATGAGTCCGGTTACAACGGCGTCGATACCGCGAACGTCAATGAGCTTGATGCCCTTTGCCGACAGGGTCAGCGTGACGTTACGGCGCAGGGACGGAACCCAGTAGCGCTTCTTCTGGATATTCGGGTCGAACCGACGCTTGTTGCGGCGGTGCGAGTGGGAGATGCTGTGTCCGAAGTTCGGAACTGCACCAGTCACCTGGCATACTGCTGCCATGATCACTCCTCAGTTGTAGTAAATATTGGCGGTACTCGTTGACAGATACAGCGGAAACTGCTGCCTCTGAATCTGCGTATAAGAGTCCCGCCACCAGTTGTGACACCGTTATTACTGCACACTTTGAAGGTAACCAGGCTGGGTGAGAACCAACCGAAGCGCCTTGATTAGCGTGAAAGACGGTGAACCTCGCGGTCGGTGAGTATTTTTCCCTACTCACATAACCGCGATATTCGGTTTTACGGGTAACCGCACAAACCCGATTGGGCATGCACGACTTAACGCCTAATCATTCTAGGCGATTAACACATCGGCAGCCAAATCGACAACAGGCCTTTTAAGCTTCCCTGCATGCGATCTACCTCACTACCGCGGCTGAGTGGGCCACTGCGGGGCAGAATGGCCCGGACGCTCCCTACCGAAGGATCCAGTGTTCGGGGTTCAGCCGGCCGACGAGCTTCCGGCCGATTCGCGCCAATTCAGCGACATCGCGGTCGTCAAGTCCCTGAAAAATCAGCTTTTGCACCGAATCGACGTGTTCGGGGGCCAGGGAAACGACAGTGCCCCAACCTTCGCCCGTGAGCTTGGCAATGGTGACCCGGGCGTCCTCGGCGGACCTGCTGCGCATGACCCACCCGCGCCCCTCAAGCTTCTTGACCACATGCGAGAGGCGCGACAGCGAGGAACTGGTGCGCGATGCAAGCTCGCTCATGGGGAGGATGTGATCGGGTGCCTCCGACAACATGGCCAGCACCGTGTAGTCAAACAGGGTGATCTTTGCCTGGACCTGCAATTCGCTGTCGAGAGCCGCCGGCAACAACGTCGTAACCGACACCAGTGCCAACCAGGCTTCTCGTTCCACGGGCGTCAGCCACTTCGGTTCAGTCATGGGCACTATCCTTCCATAGGCCCCGCCCGCATTCCCCTTTTTCGCCCTTGTCACAAGTGGTTAGTGGCATAAATCGCCCTCCTTGCACCGTCAGCGCGCGGCAAGCGCCTTGCGGCGGCGGTAGGCAATGACCTGGGAGGTCACCACGACCACCAGCGCAAGGATGAACATCGCCGATCCGATCACGTTCGCCTGGGCCGGGATGCCCCGGGTGGCAGAGACGTAGATGAACTTCGGGAAGGTCGAGAAGTTCCCGGAGTTGAAGTTCGTGATGATGAAGTCGTCGAAGCTCATCGCAAACGACAGCAATGCCGCGGCCACGATGCCGGGAACCAATAGCGGGAAGGTCACCTTCCAGAAAGTGGCGAACGGACTGGCGTAGAGGTCGGAGGCTGCTTCTTCCAGGCGCGGGTCCAGCGACGACACTCGCGCCCTAACCGTAACCACCACGAACGACATGCAGAAGATGATGTGGGAAATCACGATGGTGCTGAATCCGAGTTCCCATCCAAGGTTCAGAAACTGGGCCAGGAGGGAGGCGCCGAGCACCACCTCCGGTGTTGCCAGGGGCAGGATGATCAGCAAGTCCGCGGTATTGCGGAACTTGAACTTGTAGCGCACCAGCCCCAGTGCAACGCAGGTTCCGAGAACCGTGGCGAAGATGGTGGCAACCACGCCGATCTGCAGTGAGTTCACCAGCGACTCGCACACGTTGGGCGCACCGCAGGGGTTCTTCCAGTTGTCGAGCGTGAATCCACGCCACTCAAGATTGGTTCGCCCGGCATCGTTGAACGAGAAAACGAAGATGTAGGCAATTGGTACCAGCAGATAGATGAAGGCAAGGCCCCCGGCGACCGGAATGAACCAGCGCCCAAATTTTTGTCTCATGCCAAGCCTTCCTAGAACAGTTCCTTGGTACCGAAGCGCCTGATGTAGATCATGACCAATGCAAGGATCAGGATCATCAGGATGAAGCTCAGCGCCGAGGCCCCGGGGTAGTCGACAACCTTGAAAAAGCGCGAATCGATGATCTGCCCGATCATGGCCGTGTCGCGGTTGTTCCCCAGCAGTGCGGCATTGACGTAATCGCCGGCCGCCGGGATAAAGGTCAGCAGGGTACCGGCAAAGACGCCGGGCATCGACAGGGGCAAGGTCACCTTGAAGAAGGTGGTCAGCGGACTGGCGTACAGGTCTCCCGAGGCCTCCAGGAGGTTGGTGTCCAGCCGGTCCAGGTTCGCGTAGATCGGCAACATCATGAACGGCAGGAAGTTGTAGGTCAGACCGCACACGACGGCGAAAGCGGTGGCGGTGAGGTGGCCGTCCGCCGGCAGGATCGCGATGGCCCGCAGCACCGTCACCACCGGTCCTTCGTCGGAGAGAATCTGCTTCCACGCCTGGGTGCGCAGAATGAAGCTGGAGAAGAAGGGTGCGATCAAAAGCACCAACAGGATCCCCTGCAACAGCTGCCGCCCCCTCAGCCGAACCGCCACGAGATACGCCATGGGGTAGCCGATGACCAAGGCAGCAACGGTTGCGATGAACGCGAAGAGGAACGAGCGCAGGAACACCTCCCAATAGGCGCTGACCACCGTGGCGTAGTTGCCGATTTCGAGTCCCGGAACGAACTCGCCGATTTCGGCTCCCGGCGGCCTGGCGTAGAGCGACATTCCCAGGAGCACCACGACCGGGGCCGCAAAGAACAGGGCCAGGACGACCATGCCCGGAATGATCAGGTACAGGCCGATCCGGCCCTTGCGCCTTTCGGCGAGGATTTCCTCTTCGCTGCGCAGGTCCTGTGGAGGCCTGCTCTTGCGCCGGGGCGAACGGGCAGCCGTGGCGGTCATACCGCGTCCTGCCCTGTTGTGGTCTTCTCTGACCCGTCGAGACCGAAGGAGAATTCCGGTTCCCAGGTCATGCGGACGGTGTCCCCGCGCTGTGCCGGGGCTTGTCCCAGGTTCTGGGAAAACGTGGCGATGGTTCCGATGCCTTGGACCTCCACCAGGTATTCGGTGCTGACCCCGGTGAACGAGGCGTCCAGGACGGAGCCGGTGAGCATGTTGGCGCTGGCCGAGTATTCGTCGGTCACGTTCATCACCCGCATCTTCTCCGGTCGAACGCCCACCACCGCGGCACCATGATGCGACACGGCCCGCTCCTTGGGCATGACCAGCCGGTGGCCCGCCACGTTGACGGCGACGGCGTCGCCGAGGTCCTCGGTGACGGTTCCGGGCATGAGATTGGATTTGCCCAGGAAGTTGGCGACAAAGGCGGTCCTGGGCAGTTCATACAAATCCCGCGGTGCACCCATTTGCTCGATCTTGCCCTTGTTCATCACCGCTACGGTGTCGGCCATGGTCATGGCCTCCTCCTGGTCGTGGGTCACGTGGATGAACGTCAGGCCGACCTCGGTCTGGATGGATTTGAGTTCGACCTGCATTTGCCGCCGCAGCTTCATGTCCAGCGCACCGAGGGGTTCGTCGAGCAACAGGACCGCGGGGCGGTTGACCAGGGCGCGGGCGAGGGCCACTCGCTGCTGCTGCCCGCCGGAGAGTTGCATGGGCTTGCGCGCGGACATGTGGTCCAGCTCCACCATGGCCAGCGCCGCCTTGGCCCGCTCGAGTGAATCCTTGACCCGCTTGCGTTTGAGTCCAAAGGCCACGTTGTCCAGAACGGTCATGTGCGGGAAAAGGGCGTAGGACTGGAAGACCGTGTTCACCTGGCGTTGGAAGGACGGGAGCTTGGTGACGTCCTTGCCACCGATGCTGATGGTGCCGCTGGTGGGCTGTTCCAGGCCGGCGATCATCCGAAGCGTGGTGGTCTTGCCGCAGCCCGAGGGTCCCAGCAGGGCGAAGAACGTACCGCTTGGCACCGTCAGCGTCAGGTCGTCGACGGCGGTGAAATCCGTGAACCGCTTCGTGACATTGCCCAGGTGGAGGTCGGCTCCGGACGAGGCCGTGGGCTGGGTTTGGTCCTTCAGGGTGGTCGTGGTTGTCATTATCGGACGCCAATCACTTGCTGGGACTTGTTGTGGACCGGGGTTTCGGCCATCCCGCGGACTGGTCGCCGGTGCGAGGCCCGGCGGTGTCCGAGGAATGGCATCAAGCGCCGATCGATGTCTGGAACTGGCCGTTGAAATTGGTTTCTTCCTCGGCGCTCAGGGACCTGAACACGTGCGCCTTGGCCAGATCGGACTCAGAGGGGAAGATCAACGGATTGTCCATCAGGCTCGGATCGATTTTTTCCATCGCCTCCTTGGCGCCCTGGACCGGGGAAATGAAGTTCACGTAGGCAGCCACCTGGGCCGCGATCTCCGGTTCGTAGTAGTAATCCATCAGCTTTTCGGCATTGGCCTTGCGGGGGGATGCCACGGGAACCATGAGGTTATCGCTCCACAGCGTTCCGCCTGCCTCCGGGAGCACGAACTCCCACTGGTCGTCGTTCTCGAAGTTCATCTGGGTGATGTCGCCACTCCAGACTATTCCGGCAATCGCGTCCCCGGAGATGAAGTCTTCCTTGTAGGAGTTACCCTTGACCTGTCGGATCTGTCCGTTGGCGATTTGTTGGGAGAGCACGTCGGTGGCGGCCGCGAATTCGGTGTCTCCCCAGCCGCCGGCGATGTCCACTCCGTTGTCGAGCATCAGCAGGCCCATGGTGTCGCGCATTTCATCGAGTACGGTGATGCGGCCCTTGAGGTCAGAATTCCACAGATCTGAGACCGTCCGAAGGCCCTTGGGGTACTTTGCCTTGTTATAGGCAATGCCCGCGTAGCCGCTTTGCCAGGTCAACGAGTTCTTGCGCCCCGGGTCGAAGTCGACTTCCTGCAAGCTCGGCAGCAGGTTCTTGATATTGGGGATGTTCGCCTGGTTCAGCTCCTGCGTGAACCCTTGGCGAATCACGCGGCCCGCCATCCAGTCGGTCAGGGTCATGATGTCCTGCCCGATGTCCTGCCCGGCGACGAGCTGCGCCTGGACCTTGCCGTAATAGGAATCGTTTCCGTCGATGTCCTCGGCGTAGTTCACCTTGATTCCTGTGCGCTTGGTGAAGTCCTCCAGCGTCGGATAGTTCTTGGCTTCATCGTCGTAGTCCAGGTAGAGGGTCCAGTTGGCCCAGAAGATGTTCTTGTCGCTTTGGGACAAGTCGCTCACTGCGGGGGCGCTACTCGCGGTGCTACTTCCCGTGCCTCCGGTTCCGCAGGCGGCCAGGAAGGCCGCGAGGCCAAGGCCCCCGGCACCGGCCAGCAACTTGCGTCGCGAGAGCTGGATTCTTTGCGCCTGCTGGACCAGGGCCCGTACCGCTGGATCCCTGGGCAGCTCACGCTGCTTCTGCTTGGACATACTCGGATTCCCCTTCAACTGGGCAGCGCCTTCCCTTGACGCGCAGTGGGTGATCGTGACCCCAGTCACGCTCGACTCTTGACATGGATCATGTCAGGAATCATCTGTGCTGACAATAGTTTTCGTTGACTTACATTTCGAACACGAAGGAAATCAACCGTAAGACGACCCTTCCGCAACTGATTCCTTCGGGTTATGCTCATTCCCAAGCAATGTGGCAGGGGCCACGTCGCGGAGCACGGACACCCGTCTGATCGATCAGGAGGTCGATAGGAAGTGACCCAGTCCCCACCCAACGGAGCATCCAACGGTTTCATCATGGATGAAACCTCCAAGGCCATCATTGAGCAGTTGCAGCAGGACGGTCGCCGTTCCTACGCAGCGATCGGCAAAGCGGTTGGCCTGAGCGAGGCCGCGGTGCGGCAACGGGTCCAGAAACTCGTCGATAGCAAAGTCATGCAGGTGGTTGCGGTCACCGACCCCCTCCAGCTTGGCTTCAAGCGCCAGGCCCTGCTGGGCATTAGGTCCACCGGCGACATCATTGCCACCGCGGATCGGATCGCCGCCCTGCCCGAAGTCGACTACTGCGTTGTGGTGGCCGGTCCCTCGGACATCATTGCCGAAGTCATTTGCGCCAATGACGAGGACCTGCTTCGTATCATCACTGAAATTCGATCCGTGGAAGGGGTACGTGAAACCGAAACGTTCATGTATCTCTCGCTACGCAAACAGGAATATAACTGGGGTACCCGATGAGCATTTCAAGCACCACCGCCAGCACCCCCACCAGCACCACGCCCCTGGGAACCGACCGACAGTCAGCCGCCCGGGACCACCTGTGGATGCACATGGCTCGCCACTCTCCCTTGCAGGGCGGGGCCCGAGTCCCGATCATCACCCGCGGCCAGGGGCACATGCTCTACGACGATGCGGGCAAGAGCTACATCGACGGATTGGCCGGTCTCTTTGTCGTCAACGCCGGCCACGGCAGGGCCGAGCTGGCCGAGGCCGCGGCCAAGCAGGCGGAGAAACTGGCCTTCATGCCCTTGTGGTCCTATGCGCACGAACCGGCCATCGACCTGGCCGAGCGCCTGGCCAACTACGCACCAGGCGACCTTAACCGCGTCTTTTTCACCACCGGCGGCGGAGAAGCCGTCGAATCGGCATTCAAGTTAGCCAAGCAGTACTTCAAGCTGCAGGGAAAACCGGGAAAGCACAAGGTCATTTCCCGCGCTCTTGCCTACCATGGCACCCCGCAGGGTGCTCTGGCCATCACGTCGTTGCCGGACATGAAGACACCGTTCGAGCCGCTGGTGCCCGGGACCTTCCGGGTGCCGAACACCAACTTCTACCGCGCCCCGGAGCAGTTCGCCGACAACGAGAAGGACTTCGGGCTGTGGGCCGCCGAGCGCATCCGCGAGGCGATCGAGTTCGAGGGGGCGGATTCCGTAGCGGCGGTCTTCCTTGAACCGGTGCAGAACTCCGGCGGCTGTTTCCCGCCGCCGCCGGGCTACTTCCAGCGGGTGCGCGAAATCTGCGACGAGTACGACGTGTTGCTGGTCTCTGACGAGGTCATCTGTGCCTTCGGCCGCATCGGTTCGATGTTCGCCTGCGACGACTTCGGCTACGTGCCGGACATCATCACCTGCGCCAAGGGCATGACCAGCGGCTACTCTCCGCTGGGTGCCATGATCGCCTCGGAGAAGCTCTTCGAGCCGTTCAAGCACGGGGACACCACGTTCTATCACGGCTACACCTTTGGCGGGCACCCCGTGTCCGCAGCCGTGGCGATGGCGAACCTGGACATCTTCGAGCGCGAGGGCCTGAACCAACGGGTCAAAGACAACGCACCGATCTTCAAGTCCACTCTGGAGAGGCTCAAGGACCTGCCGATCGTCGGCGACGTGCGCGGTGCCGGCTACTTCTACGGCATCGAGTTGGTCAAGGACAAGAAGACCAAGGAGACGTTCAACGACGATGAGTCCGAGCGCCTGTTGCGCGGCTTCCTGTCCACCGCACTCTTTGACGCCGGCTTGTATTGCCGGGCCGATGACCGCGGGGACCCCGTCATCCAGTTGGCACCGCCGCTGACGGTGGGCCCGCCGGAGTTCGATGCGATGGAGTCGATCCTGCGGTCGGTGCTCACCGAAGCGGAGAACCACTTCTAGAAAGTGCTCGGTCATCAGCAGGGGTGGGAGTCGATGGGTTTCATCGGCTCCCGTCCCTGTTCTGCTCCGCTGTACTTTCGCGCCCCCGCCGTCCCTGTCGGCGCCAAGGCCTGGCTACTTAAGTTCGATCTCCACGAACACGAACTCGGATGCCCCGTCGTTGAAGACGTTGTGCTCGCTGCCTGCGACCCTGGTGTAGGAAATTCCCGCCTGCAAGGAATTCACGACGACACCGTCCCTTGTCTCCATACCCAGCTCACCAGTGGACATCGGAACCACGATGTAGTCGGCGGGATGGACGTGCCAGCCGGTCGCCGTTCCCGGGGCGAAACGCCATTCGGTGACGCGTATTCGCTCATTCTCTATCTGGATGGTGGCAGTGGCAGCAGGGCGTGTCATCGTTATCGTTCGCTCTCCATATTTCGGTACTAGCCCAATGTTCAGGTGGAAGCCAGGGGGAATGCCGCGGTTCGCCGGCCCGTAGCCGGGCAAGGCTGACAACAACGCCGCGGCTTGCCTCGCCGCTCTCATTCTGTCTCAATGCCAATGGCCAGGACAAGAAACATGGCCGGGACCCGAAATGGGCAACCGCTCCCGGGGGAAGTAGTCCCGGCCGAGAACGCCGCGACGCTGGTGCAGGTGAACCATTCATCACCGCCATCTGGCTCTCGCTTCGTCGGCTGATGCCGCTCATCATCGTGTTCCTGGCCCCAGGACCCGATGCGTCGCAGAATCAATTCCGGCGATGAGCGACAACAACACGCGCAAGAACAACTCGACCTTTCCCAACTGATTTCACGAAGAAGGGGTCGGGGAGGTTCCTCATGAACTTCCCCGACCCTTGAAATTCCTTTGCGGATGGAAACTCCGGCCGTCGCCGAAGCGGGCGCTAGCTAGGCTCCACGTGCCGATGCAAGCCTGTTCAGCGCCAGTGCGCCGACCAGCAACCCGAAATCGCGCAAGGCGACGTCGAAGAAGCCAGGCAGCACGAGCAGGTTGACGATGATGCCCAGGAGCCAGAGGGCGACGACCAGCGATCCAATCTTGGGGCGCAGCGCGACCAGGATGCCGGCAACGATCTCCACGACACCGACCACGTACATGAACACCTGTGGGCTGACCGGGATGATGTCGGTGGCCAAGGGTGCCAGGTATTGCGTCCAATCGGTGAGGATGTTGGTGAACTTGTCGAGCCCGAAGACGATCGGCGCGACGGTAAAGATGGTTCGCAGGAGCACGAACGCTTGGTGATTGAGCTTGGCGCTGCGTTCGGTTGCAGCACTCACTGTGTGAGTGGCCATGATGTCGGCCCTTCTTTCTAAAGTGATGATGCCTAATTTTAGAAACGCAGTCATCTCTAAGTCAACAGCTACTAGCTTTAGATTTACACTGGAGTCATGAAGTTTCCACCAGGTGATCAAGGGCTCTCGGCCGTGGCCGCGTTGGCGGATCCGGTACGCAAGGCAGTGTACGAATTCGTGCGCACCAGCGAGGCGGCCGTGGGGCGGGACGAGTGCGCCGCCGCCCTCGGATGGCCCCGCAACACCGTGGCCTTTCAGCTGGACAAGTTGGCCGACCAAGGGCTGCTGACCGTGGAGTTCCGCCGACTTAAGGGAAAGGGCGGCCCGGGTTCCGGACGGCCGGCAAAGCTCTACGCGGCCGCGCATCTGGACGTGGCGGCCAGTGTGCCGCACCGCGAATACGCCCTGGCCGCGGATCTCATGGCCAAGGCCATCGAAAGGGCCGGCAGCGAAGACCGGCCGGTCACCACAGTATTGGCGGAGGTCGCGCGGGAAGCCGGACGGGTGATCGGCACCCGCGCAGGCTCACTGAACCAGCTGCTGGCGGATCACGGGTACCGCCCGGAGGTCCGCCGGGACGGCTCCGTCGAGCTCCTCGACTGTCCGTTCCACCACCTTTCGGCAAACCACAGGGACACCGTGTGCTCCATGAACCTCGAGCTGCTAACGGCGGTAGTCGACGGGGCCGAAGCGCCATACCGCGTCTGCCTTGATCCGCCCACGCACCAGCACCACTGCTGCGTGAGGCTGGACCCCCGGGAGTAGTTACCGCATCGGAATTCGACGGCCTCCTAAGATTTCCCCGACCCACACCGCGCGCGGGAAAGGACGCCGAGGGCCCCTATCGGCAACCGATGGCCGCGGCTAGGCTGACATGAATACGTCGGGGCCTGTGAGTCCGCATGGCAGGCCCCTTGTTTTCGACAGGGGAAGCGCCATGAGCATTGACGAAAAGCACTCCGGTGGACGCATCGATGAGAAGGCCGCACGGCAGGTGGCCGAGGCCGCACGCGAGCAGGGATGGGATCGGCCCAGCTTCGCCAAGGGCCTGTACATGGGTAATTTCGATTGGAGCCTGATCCACCCCCACCCACAACCCGACCCCGAGGCCGCAGCACGCGGCGCGGCCTTCATGGTGGCCCTGCGCACGGCCGTCAAGGACTTCGACCCGGGCGTCATTGAACGCGAGTCCCGGATCCCCGACGAATACATCAAGGCCCTGCGCGACGTGGGCGCCTTTGGCATGAAGATTCCCACCCAATACGGAGGCCTGGGCCTGGACCTCGCCGACTACGGCCGGGCGCTGATGCTCTTGGGGACCCTGAGTCCAAGCCTCGGCGCGTTGCTCTCGGCCCATCAATCCATTGGGGTTCCGGAACCGGTGAAGATGTTCGGCACCGAGGAACAAAAACGGGCATTCCTCCCCCGCTGCGCCGCCGGAGCGATTTCGGCCTTCCTGCTGACCGAAAACGACGTGGGATCCGACCCGGCCCGACTGGGCACCACCGCAGTCCTCGCGGACGATGGACAAAGCTACCTCATCAATGGTGCCAAGCTCTGGACCACCAACGGGGTGGTTGCAGAGCTGCTGGTGGTCATGGCCGCCGTTCCGGCCCGCCAACTGCCAGACGGAACCACGGCCCGCGGCGGCATCAGCGCCTTCGTGGTCGAAGCGGACTCCCCCGGAATCGTCGTGGAAAACCGCAACGCCTTCATGGGACTGCGCGGCATCGAAAACGGCGTCACCCGCTTCCACGACGTCAGGGTCCCGGCCGCCAACCGCCTGGGCAAGGAGGGAGCCGGGCTGAAGATCGCCCTGAGCACCCTGAACACCGGCCGCCTGTCCATTCCGGCGATGTGCGCAGGTGCCGGGAAATGGTCGTTGAAGATCGCCCGCGAATGGTCCAACGCCCGCATTCAGTGGGGCAGGCCCGTTGGGGGGCACGAGGCCGTCGGCAAGAAAATCGCCTACATTGCCGCCAGCACCTTCGCCCTGGAGTCGGTCTTCGAGCTTTCCGCGGCCCTGGCCGACGCCGGGATGAAGGACGTGCGCATCGAGGCCGCGCTGGCCAAGCTCTTCTCCTCGGAGGTCTCCTACAAGATCGCCGACGAGCTGTTGCAGATCCGCGGCGGACGCGGCTACGAAACCGCGGCCTCGCAGCGGGCCCGCGGGGAACGCGCTGTACCCGTGGAGCAGGCACTGCGGGACCTGCGCATCAACCGCATTTTCGAGGGCTCCACCGAGATCATGCACCTGCTCATCGCCCGCGAGGCCGTCGACGCGCACCTCAAGGCCGCCGGCGCACTTGCCGACAAGGACTCGGACCTGCAGGCAAAAGCCAAGGCCGCCATGGGCGCCTCCGGCTTCTACGCGAAGTGGCTGCCGACCCTCGCCCTGGGATCGGGGTTGCTTCCCAACTCCTATGCGGAGCACGGAAGGCTTGCCAAGTACCTGCGCTTCATCGAGCGGGCCTCGCGCCGCCTGGCCCGGCACACCTTCGCCGGCATGGCCAAGTGGCAGGCGGGGATGGAACAGCACCAGGCGTTCCTGGGAAGGGTCGTTGACGTGGGGGCTGAGCTCTTTGCCATGGCGGCCTGCATTTCCCGGGTAGAGCTCATGCGCACGCGGGACCCGGCCAACGCGGCCTCGGCCGAGCTTCTGGCGCTGGCGTTCTGCGAACAGGCCGAGCACCGCTGCGAGGCCCTGTTCCGGGACCTGTGGGCCAACAGCGACAAGACCGATCGGAAACTGTCCAAGAAGGTGCTCGCCGGGGACTTCACCTGGTTGGAAAAGGGCATCCTCGATCCCTCGGAGGGCACCGGCGAATGGATCGCTCCCTGGTCCACAGGGAACTTGCCGGACAGGCGGCGCCCCTACGGGTCATAGGTGTCGTCCCCGGCCGGTTCCCTACGCCCGGCCCAACCCGCGCCAAAGCAAGGCCACGTGCAAAGAGGTCCGCGACTCGGCGTCATCCAGGCTGACGCCTAGCTTGTCCTCCAGCTTTTCGAGCCGGGCGTAGAGCGCCGGCCGACTCAGGAATCCGGTGCGGGCCAGGGCGGACTTGTTGCCGCCGTGTTTGAGGTACAGCCCGAGCAACTCGAGTGCGGGCTCGTCCAGCGGGTCCAGGATCCCGGCCAGCTCGGCCTCGGCAAAGGCCTTCAGGCGCGCGTCGTCGTGCATCAGCGCGAGCAGCCCGCGCAGCCGCACGTCGGCAAAGCGGTAGAAGGGCCGGGCACGGGTGTCAAGGGTTGCCACGGTCTCGGCGACCTGGACCGCTTCTTCCAATCCACGGGCCGCATCCTTCACGCTTTTTCGCCCGCGCCCCACGCCCACCGACCATTCGACGGATTGCTGGCCTTGGGCCAGCTGCCGGCAGATTCGTTCCAGCAGCGGCTCCTCGAGTAGCCTGGCACCCACGCCCAGCACCATGCCGACTTGGCCGCTCTGCAGGCTGGCGGACAGCGAGGTTGCCCGGGCCGATCCCACGACGTCGTTGAGTGCGTCCAGCAGTGCACGTTCGCGCAATTGCACGCCGGTTGGCGTTTGCCCCCGGCGGTCATCAAGGCGGAAAACGACCGGGACGTAGTGTGGCGACTCCGCAAGACCCAGCGCGCCGGCACGGATCATCACTTCGTCCGCGCTCAGGGCATGGGGCTGGCGCAGCTCGTGCAGCAGTCCCGCGCGGGCCTGGTGCAACAGCTCCTTTTGGTCCCGCCCGGCCAATCGGGCAATGGACAGCGTCTGCCCCGCGCGCTCGAGCACCATGGCAGCGTCCTCGTCGTTTCCCAGCTGCCTGGGAACAACCAACCGCCCCCAGCGCTGACCCTGGATTCCCACCGGGGTCTGCAACCAGCTCTCCTCCCCCGCCCCGCGCCCCGTGGCCTCCAGGTAACCGACCCGACGCGAGCGTTCGGGCCAATGTGCAAGCAGCCCGGCGTCCGGTTGCGGGCCGGCGTCGAAGCCCAGGACCAGGTGCGCCACGTCCTCCAGCACCACCGGGGCACCGATGAGTTCGGCTGCCCGGGACACTATCCCTTCCTCCGTGGCGTTTTGCAAGCTCAACGCGGTGAACACCTCGTGGATCATCCGGGAGCGTTCCAAGGCGGCAAGCTGGTCCGAGACCAGCATGCGGTGAACCACCTCGGTGATCTCGACAAAGCGCACCCGTCGCTGCAACAGGATGACAGGGAAGTCGCCTTGCCCTGCAACCCGACGCAGCGCGGCGATGGATTCCTGTTGGTCCACGGCCGCCCCGGCGGCAACCAGCTCGACAATAAGTCCCGACGCTCCCGCAGCCTGAACTTGTGAGACAAAGCCAGCCACTCCGGACCCCGCTTCGCCGAAGGCCAGCCCGGTGGTCAGCACCAGTTCCCCGCCGGAAAGCAAATCGGCCAGATCGGGGGTTTCGGCCACGTGCACCCAGCGCACGGGGTTGCCCAGCATGTCCGCACCCCCCAACACTTCGGGCTCCCCCGCGGCTACCGCAGGCAATTCAAGGACCCTTGCAATGCTCAGGGTCCCGGCAACGGCAGGCTTTTGGCGACTGGCGACTGTACTCATGGACACAGTGTATTGCTTTTAGACAAAGAGTTGACAGGTTGTCCATAGCCCAGGTGTGTCCCGCGCTACACAATGGATTCAGCAGACCATTGCCCCGCCTTGAAAGGAACCACACACCATGCAGACACTCACCCACTGGATCGACGGAACCAACCTCGAAGTCCCGACCGATTCCCGTTTTGCCGACGTGACCAACCCGGCCACCGGCAAGGTGTCCTCTCGCGTTGCCCTGGCTTCGGCCGACACGACCGCCGAGGCGATCGCCGTGGCCCACGCCGCGTTCCCGGCCTGGCGCGACACCTCGCTGACCCGCCGCTCGCAGGTCCTGTTCAACTATCGCGAGTTGCTGAACAAGCGCAAGGGCGAACTGGCCGCCATCATCACCGCGGAACACGGCAAGGTGCTCGAGGACGCGATGGGCGAGATCGCCCGCGGCCAGGAGGTCGTCGAGTACGCCTGCGGCATCCCGCATCTGGTCAAGGGCGGCTACACGGAAAACGCCTCCACCAAGATTGATGTGCACTCCATCCGCCAGCCCCTCGGCGTCGCGGCCATCATCTCCCCGTTCAACTTCCCGGCCATGGTGCCGATGTGGTTCTTCCCGATCGCCATCGCGGCCGGCAACTCCGTGGTCCTGAAGCCGAGTGAAAAGGACCCGACAGCGGCCCAGTGGATGGCCGAGCTGTGGAAGGAAGCAGGCCTTCCCGACGGCGTCTTCAACGTGGTGCACGGCGACAAGGAATCGGTCGACACGCTGCTGACCGACCCGCGCGTCGCCTCGGTCTCCTTCGTCGGCTCGACCCCCATCGCCCAGTACGTCTATGCGACCGGCACGGCACACGGCAAGCGCGTCCAGGCCCTGGGCGGGGCCAAGAACCACATGCTCGTCCTCCCCGACGCCGACCTGGACCTGGCCGCCGACGCTGCCGTCAACGCCGGCTTCGGAGCCGCGGGCGAACGCTGCATGGCCATCTCCGCGCTTGTCGCCATCGACTCGATCGCCGACGAACTCGTGGCCAAGATCGCCGAGCGCACGGCAACCCTGCGCGTGGGCGACGGCACCCGCGGCTGCGACATGGGCCCGCTGGTCACCGCGGCGCACCGCGACAAGGTCGCCGGCTACATCGACGCCGGCGAGGCCGCTGGAGCCACCATGGTGCTGGATGGCCGGCGCGTGAACCCGGACGCGGAGGGCGAGGGTTTCTTCCTGAACCCGACCCTCTTCGACAACGTCACCACCGACATGTCCATCTACACCGATGAGATCTTCGGCCCGGTCCTCTCCGTGCTCCGCGTCGCCTCCTTCGAGGAAGGCATCGAGACCATCAACTCCAACCCGTACGGCAACGGCACAGCCATCTTCACCAACGACGGAGGCGCTGCACGCCGCTTCGAAAACGAGATCCAGGTCGGTATGGTTGGAATCAATGTGCCGATCCCGGTGCCGATGGCCTACTACTCCTTCGGCGGCTGGAAGAACTCCCTCTTCGGCGACACCCATGCCTACGGCGCCGAGGGCATCAACTTCTTCACCCGCGGCAAGGTCGTCACCTCCCGCTGGCTGGACCCCAGCCACGGTGGCCTGAACCTCGGCTTCCCGCAGAACGCCTAGGGCCTCGAGAATCCCGGAAAGGGGTACCCCCATGAGCATCGATGTGAGCACCGAAACCATCACGCCCGAGCAGATCGCCGCCGGCGCCCGCGCCCACGAGCTGGACCGCAAGCATGTCTTCCATTCCTGGCAGGCACAAGGACCTTTCGACCCCATGACCATCATTAAGACCGAGGGTTCCTGGGTCTGGGACGGGGAGGGCAACAAGCTCCTCGATTTCTCTTCCCAGCTGGTCAACACCAACATCGGCCACCAGCACCCGAAGGTCGTCGCCGCCATCCAGGAGCAGGCAGCACGGATCTGCACCATCGCCCCGCAGCACGCCAACGACGCCAGGTCCGAGGCCGCGCGGCTGATCGCCGAACTGACCCCGGGGGACCTGAACAAGATCTTCTTCACCAACGGCGGCGCCGACGCCAACGAGCATGCGATCCGCATGGCCCGCCTGCATACCGGCAGGAACAAGGTCCTGTCCGCCTACCGCAGCTACCACGGCGGCACGCACCTTGCGGTCAACGTCACCGGCGACCCGCGCCGCGTGGCATCCGACAACGCCACCGACGGGATCGTGCACTTCTTCCCGGCCTACCCGTACCGCTCCTACTTCCACTCCACCACCGAGGCCGAAGAGACCCAACGCGCCCTGCGCCACCTGGAGGACACCATAGTCCTCGAGGGCCCGGGCACCATCGCGGCCTTGGTGCTGGAATCCATCCCGGGAAGTGCCGGCATCTACATGCCGCCGGGGGGCTACATGGAGGGTGTACGGGAGCTCACCACCAAGTACGGCATCGTCTTCATCGCCGACGAGGTCATGGCCGGCTTCGGCCGCGCCGGCCGGTGGTTTGCCGTCAACCACTGGAACGTGACCCCGGACCTGATCACCTTCGCCAAGGGCGTGAACTCCGGCTACGTGCCACTGGGCGGCGTGGCCATTTCCGAGGCCATCTTCGAGACCTTCCGCGAACGTCCCTACCCGGGCGGGCTGACCTACTCGGGCCACCCGCTGGCCTCGGCCGCCGCGGTGGCGACCATCAACGCCATGAAGGATGAGGGCCTGGTGGAGAACGCCGCCCGCCTCGGGGCGGACATCATCGGCCCGGCACTGCGCGAGCTGAAGGACAGGCATCCTTCCGTGGGAGACGTGCGCGGCACCGGCTGCTTCTGGGCCGTCGAACTGGTCACCAACCGCGAGACCCGCGAGCCGATGGCACCGTACGGCGGATCCTCGCCGGCCATGGCCGCGGTGACCGGTGCCTTGAAAAAGGCAGGCATGCTGCCGTTCGTGAACTTCAACCGCATCCACGTGGTCCCGCCACTGAACATCACGGACGAGGATTTGCGTACAGGGCTGGCCATGCTGGATACGGCCCTGAGCGTCGCAGACACGTTCGTCGAGGCCTGACACCCCTGCGAATATGCACCACCTTCGGTGGCCGTGTCCCGAGGATTAGTTCCCCGGGACACGGCCACCGGCCGTTAAGGGCAGGTAACTCCGCCTTGCCTTCGACCTGACAAGCCGGAGTTGCCGACAGAAACCGGCGGGCAAGCATCTTCGCGCTGGCCCCGCTGGCCATGGGAAGCGAATTCCCGGGAACTTTCAGGTTGCCTAAAGGTCGCCGCCGCGGCCCACCCTGGCATAGACCGCAGGCTGGCTGCGGCGAAGGCGGAAGGCCCACAGCACACCGAGGATCCCCGGAACTATGACGACTGCCGGCAGCAGCCATCCCAAAACGCTGGCTTCTTCCAGCCCGATCAGCACATCGAAGTTCACCACGATCGCGCCGAAAAGAACCGTCAGGCTCACCCCGGCGAGCAGCGGTGCCACCTGTGCGGCCCACGGACCGAGTCCGTGCGGCTCGGTGCGGAAATATCCAATGACGGCAAAGGAGGTCAGTGCCATGAGCATGACCAGGCCGAAGGCACCGGTGTTCGTGAGCCAGGTGAAGAGGGTGAGCACCGGGAACATCTCGTCCTGCCCGTTGCCGATGAATGCGAAGACCACCAGGACCACCAAGGCCAACACCGATTGGGCCAACGAACCGGCCATCGGGGCATGTGTGCGGGGATTGGTGCGGGCCAGCACCCGTGGCAGGACTCCCTCGCGTCCCAGCGAGAACAGATAACGGGCCACCACATTGTGGAAGGCGATCAGGGCGGCGAGCAGGCTGGTGATAAAGAGAACGTTGCCCAAATCCACGAACCAGCCCGGGGTGTGCTCCGCCAAGAAGACAAACATCAGATCCGGGCCCATCTCGGCCGACCTGCCCACGACCGCGCTGTCTCCCTCACCCACGGCCATGGCCCAAGCGGAAATGGCGTAGAAAACCGCGATGATTCCCACGGCGATCAGCGTGGCACGACGAGGGGTATTCTTGGGGTCCTTGACCTCTTCGCCGTAGATCGCCCCGGATTCAAAGCCCATGAAGGCAGCGATGCTGAAGGACAGGGCTGCACCGATTCCCGCAGTGAACAGGCTCCCCGGTTCCAAGGTCTGGGTGCTGATTCCCTCGGGGGCAACCTTTATGGCCAGCACGTCATACACGATGACCACGAGGAACTCGCAGGCCACGACGATGCCCAGGAGCTTGGCCGAAAGGTCAACCTTGTTCACCCCAAGAACCCCAACAACGGCCCAGCCGATCAGGGCACACCCCCACCATGGGAGGCTCAGCCCGAAGGTACCGGCAAGGAACGATGACATGGCAAAGCCGAAGAGTCCGTAGATGCCGATCTGCATGGCGTTGTAACTGATCAACGCGACCCAGGCCGCGCCGATACCGGCTGCCTTTCCCAGACCTCGCGCGACGTAGGCGTAAAACGCCCCGGCATTGTGCACGTGTTGGCTCATGGCAGTGTATCCAACGGCGAAGACCAACAAGACGATGCCGAGGACGATAAAGGAAAGCGGGATGCCCAGCACTCCGGTCACCGCGTAGTTGCTGGTGACACCTCCGGCGACAACTGTCAGCGGTGCCGAGGCGGCGATGATCATGAAGACCAGCGCGGGTACCCCGAGTGTGCGTTTGCCGAGGCTCGGGGCCTCGGTGATGCGTGGATCAGTGGATGCAGCCATGGGAAGTTCCTCCTTGAAGCGTCTTTCCTACAAGCGTGCGCGAACGTATCCATTTGGCGCTTGGCTTTGCGTGAGCGCCTTTTGGCGAACCGTGCAGCGTTGTCTCGGGACGCCTGATCCGAGACCTTGGCGTCGCTAGCTTTGGGCCCTGAAAGCCGAGGGGGAACTGCCGTATGCGGCCCGGAATACCCTGCTGAAGTGCGCTGCGTCAGGCAATCCCCAACGCGCCCCCACTGCTCCCACCGGCACGTGGTGTTGAAAGGGATCGCTTAAATCGCGTTTGCATTGCTCCAGCCGTCGGGTGCGAATCCATTCGGAGACGGTGTGGCCGGACTGGGCGAAAATCTTATGCAGACTGCGCAAGGAGATGTATTGGGACTCTGCAATGGATCCCGGGCACAATTCGGGGTCGGTGAGGTGCTCATCGATGTAGGCCTGAATCGAACGGAATTGCCGGTGATGCCCATCGATCGCGAGTTCGTCGTGTTCGTGGAGTTCGGCCGCGAGCAACGTACCCAACAGGTCCACGGCATTCGCGGCCAGCCGATGTCCGACCGGACCCTGCAGCTGGGGCAACAGGCCCGCCAGCTGCCCCAGGAAGGGGTTGATGGCCCGACCCAAGGGATGTTCGGCGCCGATGGCGGTGGCTGTCATCTCACGGAGTTGGGCAACCGGCAGTCCCAGCTGCTGCTGTGGAAACATGAGGACGAGGGTCTTGAATTCCTCCTCGAACATCAAGGTGTAGGGACGCTGGGTGTCATAGATCGCCAGCTCCCCGGGTCGAAGCAAGGTTTCCCGCCCGTCCTGCAGCAGGATGCCACGCCCGCTCAGCTGCAGGTTGAGCTTGAAGTGGGGGTGGTCCCCAGCGGCCAGCAGGTCCTCGGCGCGGCGCACTGCGTGTGCCGTGGCCTCGACCTCCATCACTCCCACGGAACCGAACTGGTTGCCGGCAATGCTGCCGGCAAAGGAGCCGGCCCGTACCGGCTCGGAAATGAGCGGAACGAAGGCGCTGGAGACAAGGGCCTTCCAGGCTCCGAAGGAATCAGCGTGCTGTATCTGGTACATGAGCGATAGACCTTTCCCCAATTTCGGCCACGCCCCTCCGCATCGACAATCGGGAGGGAGGTGAACAGGGTCACATTCCAGCCAATCTACGCGCATAAATTCCTAAAGTCACGTTTTTTCTCTGACTGTAGGTTTTAAAGCGGGGACGTTGCTCAGCCCGTGCGCAGCAGACCCAGGTGTTGTTCCAACTGAGCCCGCAATTGGCTCGGATCGTTGAAGCCCGCATCAAGCACTGCCGCTATCTGTGAACCCAACAGGAAGGTCAGGAACGATTCCGCCGCGACCATTGGATCCACGTTGCCACGCAGCGAACCCTCATCTCCCGCCTGGGCAATCCACCCCCGAATCCAGTTGCGCCACTGGAGCATGGCTTCGTCATTGAGCGCGGCGAATTCTGGCTCATGGATGGCGACTTGCCAGAAAGGGATCACGACCCGGGCCTCGTCCAGCCGGTCCGCATCCAGCGGCAGGACCTCCGCGGCGAAGGCACGTAGTGCCGACAGGCCGGCCAGCCCTTGGGTTGAGGTCGCGATCCGAGAGTTGGTACGGCCAAAGACGTGGCTGAAGGTAGCCCGAATCAAGCTCGCCCGCGTGGGAAAGTATGGCTTCAATGCGCCATTTGCAAAGCCTGCTTCGGCCGCAATGTCGCGCAAGGTCACACCGTCAAAGCCGCGGCGGGCAATAACCTTCCACGTAACCTCAACAAGCTCGAGTCGGCGGGCATCGTGATCAACAATCTTTGGCATGCAACCCATCCTACGGATCACTCCGCCAACCTTTGCGCACCGCCCGCACCAACCCGCACCCCTTGCCACGGTGAAGAAACGCGGTTATTCTCTACAATCAGAGAATAAAAACGTGGTGCACGTCACCGGCGCCGGTAATGCACGTCTCCTTCCACATTCCCTCGAAAGGGCAACGCCATGACCCCCAACAACGCGATCGCCGAAAACACCGACCTCGGTGCCTACGCACTTGCCACCGAAGCGGAAATCGCACAGGTGCGCACCATCCTGGCCGAGAACGGCCACTTCCCGGAATCGGCCCGCGTGGCCTACCTGGGACTCGAGGATCCACGCCGGGACGCGCCGGAGACCGATCGCCGTTTCCGCGTCTTCCTCCTCGATGTCAGCGGCAACCATCCCAAGGACATCGTGGTTTCCGTGACCCGCGGCGAGGTGGAAAGCGTCATCGAGCTGGACACGGCCATCAGCGGCGAGCTGCCGGTGCTGGAGGAGGAATTCGAGGTCGTCGAGGAGCTGCTTTCCGAAGACCCGCGTTGGCTCGAGGCCCTGGCCAAGCGGAACCTGGACGTGAAGAAGGTGCGCGTCGCCCCGCTCTCTGCCGGCGTGTTCGAATACCCGGAAGAGTCCGGCCGCCGCATCCTGCGCGGACTGGCCTTCGTGCAGGACCACCCCGAGGACTCGGCCTGGGCACACCCCGTGGATGGTTTGGTCGGCTACGTGGATGTGGGCAACCGCAGCGTGGACCAGGTCATCGACCTGGGCGTCGTGCCGATCCCCGCCGAGCACGGCAACTACACCGACCCCGAACTGACCGGCCCGCTGCGCACCACGCAGAAGCCGATCTCCATCACCCAGCCCGAAGGTCCCAGCTTCACCGTCACCGGCGAGAACCATGTGGAGTGGGAAAAGTGGAGCCTGGATGTGGGCTTCGACGTGCGCGAGGGCCTGGTGCTGCACAATATTTCCTTCGAGGACAAGGGTGCCCCGCGCCGCATCCTTAACCGTGCCTCCATTGCGGAGATGGTGGTCCCCTACGGCGACCCGTCCCCGGTGCGCAGCTGGCAGAACTACTTCGACACCGGCGAGTACCTGGTGGGCCAGTTCGCCAACTCGCTCGAGCTCGGCTGCGACTGCCTGGGCGAAATCCATTACATCTCCCCGGTGGTCGCCAATGCCCGCGGCGAGGCGCGCACGATCCGCAACGGCATCTGCATGCACGAGGAGGACCACTCGATCCTGGCCAAGCACTCCGACCTGTGGAGCGGCATCAACTACACGCGACGCAACCGCCGCCTGGTGATCTCCTTCTTCACCACCATCGGCAACTACGACTACGGCTTCTACTGGTACCTCTACCTCGATGGCACCATCGAGTTCGAGGCCAAGGCCACCGGCATCGTGTTCACCAGTGCCCTGCCGGACGGGGAAACACCGTACGCCTCCGAACTCGCGCCAGGACTCGGCGCCCCGTTCCACCAGCACCTTTTCGGCGCCCGGTTGGACTTCGCCCTCGACGGCGGCCCGGGCCGCGTCGAGGAGGAGGACGTGGTGCGCGTTCCGACCGGTCCGGAGAACCTGCGGGGCAACGCCTTCTCCCGCAAGCGCACGCTCCTGGCCCGCGAGTCCGAGGCGATCCGCGACGCAGACATGGCCAAGGGCCGCACCTGGGTGGTCTCCAACCCGGAATCGAAAAACCGCCTGGGCCACCCGGTGGGCTACAAGCTGCACCCGCAGGGCAACCCCACACTGCTGGCCGACGAGGGATCCTCGATCCACCGCCGCGCCACCTTTGCCGCCAAGGCTCTGTGGGTCACCCCGGCCACCGCGGACCAGCGCTACCCGACCGGCGACTTCGTGAACCAGCATGCCGGGGGCGCCGGGCTGCCCGAATGGGTCAAGGCCGACCGCAACATCGACGGCGAGGACCTCGTCCTCTGGCACACCTTCGGGCTCACGCACTTCCCGCGACCCGAGGACTGGCCCATCATGCCGGTGGACACGGTTGGCTTCAAGCTGCGTCCCGAGGGCTTCTTCGACCGCTCGCCGGTTCTAGATGTCCCGGCCCCGGCCACCGGCAAGTCCTGCCACTCCTAGTCGGCATGCCATGACCACGAACATTGCGGCCCCCGTTTGGCCCGCACCGCGTGTCGCGCCGGCCGCGCGGCAGGTCACCCGTGGGGCCCCGGGTTCACCGAGGTTTGCCCGGGTCGTCGCCGCCCTGGCGGCGGGCCTGGGCGCGGGTCACGTGTGGGTCATGGTCGCCTTCCCGCACGGGCCTTGGGTCGGCGCCGTCTTGGGTGCCATGGTCCTGTTGTGCCTCAAGTGCGCCCACCGGTCCTGGAACAATCCGACGGCCCTGGTCGAATTGCTGGCCATGTCCGCACTCATGGCGATTGTCCACACCTTCATGGCGCTGGGCATCCACGAGCACCGGCACGGCGGAGAAGCCACGGTTGCGACCGCCGGAGCGGGAGCCGCCGCGATGCTCGGCATCGCCGCGGCCGAGCTGGCGCTGGTCATGCTCTGCGGGATCGGCCTGCGGCTGGCAGCATCGGGCCCCTCCGCCGGCGGCGACGCGGAGCACCGGTAGGACGCGCAGGATCCGACGTCGACACGGAGGGGCACCGAGAAATTTCCCGGTTCCCCTCCGTTGCCGTCTCGGCACTCAGTTGCCCAACCGCGCGGCAATCCCTCCAAGCAGCAGGTCCAGGGCGAAGCGGTAATTTTCCTCGTCCTGCACCCCTGCCATCAGGGCAACCGATGACACCGCCAACGGGTATTGCTGCTCAGACACGTCCTGATAGCTGCGCACCCACGCATTGTCATCCTGCGCTGACTGTTCACCCAGCAGCACAAGCCCCGCACTAAAGCCGGTCCATGCCAGCATGAAGTCGCCACAGGCCCGGTAGACCAGCGCCGCCTCCCGCCGTTCAAAACCCGCCAACTCCAGCGCGGCGAGCATGGCCTCAATGAATTCCAGCTCGCCCTTCTGGCGCGTCACCCGCAAGGCAGCCAACGTGGCAACCTGCGGATAGCGCAGGAAACTCGCCCGGGTCCTCAGCATCAAGTCCCGCAGCGACTCCTCCCAGCGCGGGCCCGGGACATAACCTTCCATTCCCACCGCAATCACGCGGTCGGCGAGCGCCAGCAGCAGTTCGTCCTTGTCGGCAAAGTGGCGGTACAGCGCCGTCGGGTCGGCACCGATCGCCTTGCCGATCTTGCGAAAGGACAGGGCATCGGCATCGCTTCCGCCGGCCAGCTTAAGGCAGGCATCAATGATGATGTCGCGGCCAAGTCCCTGGGCACGGCGCCGCGGAACGGGCGTCTCTTTCACGGGGTCATCCTCGGGCTCGTTGGTATCCATCGATGGGCATTGGCGTCCTTGCCACGCATTAAAGTCAACACCGTTGACTTTAGATCATGACTGGGATTTTATGAACTGGGACACACATCATTCATCCAGCGGCACCCCCCATTCCTCCACGCCGAAAGGGCACCCGTGAGCGAGACGTGGCTATTTCATTCAGGCACTATCTTTGATGGCGACATCCTGCTTGCCCCGGGCAGTGCCGTGGCCGTGCGCGATGGCCGCGTCCTGGCCGTGGGGCCCGTGGCGCAGGTCCGCAACGCCCTCCCCGCACCGGAACACGACGTGTCCCTGGAAGGCCGTGCCTTGTCCCCCGGCTTCACCGACGCGCACGTCCACACCCTGATGGGCGGGGTCGAGTCCCTGGCCTGCGATCTCACCGGTGCCCACGGCATCGACGCCACGCTGGCAGTCATCACGTCCCACGCTGCCGGCAACACCAAGGACTGGATTACCGGCGGCGGCTGGTCCATGAGCGATTTCCCCGGCGGCACGCCCACTGCCG
Source organism: Paeniglutamicibacter sp. ZC-3 (assembly GCF_025847175.2). Taxonomy (NCBI): domain Bacteria; kingdom Bacillati; phylum Actinomycetota; class Actinomycetes; order Micrococcales; family Micrococcaceae; genus Paeniglutamicibacter; species Paeniglutamicibacter sp. ZC-3. Next base: position 61,810 of record NZ_JAOYTG010000008.1, read on the forward strand.
AACTGCTGGACGCGGTCACCGACCGGACGCCCGCCTACCTGATCAACCGCGACCACCACGGCGCCTGGGTCAACACCGCCGCCCTGCACCTGGCCGGGATCACAGCCGCCACCCTCGATCCGCCGGACGGACGCATCGAACGCGACGGGCGGGGAAATCCCACCGGCACGCTGCACGAGGGCGCCATGGACCTGGTCAGCCCACTCATCCCGCCCCCAGACGCCGCGACCCTGCGCGCGGGGCTGTTGGCCGGCCAGGCCAGGCTTCACTCGTTTGGGGTCACCGGCTGGCAGGAAGCAATCCTGGGGAACTACGCCGGGTATCGGGATGGTTCCGCGATCTACCGTTCCCTGTATGCCGAGGGTAAGCTCACCGGTCAGGCGGCCGGTGCCCTCTGGGTTCCCCGCGAAACCACCCTCGGGGACGTTCCCGAACTGGTCGGGGACTTCCTGGAGCGTCGGCGGGAAAACGCCGCGGCCGGGTTCCGCACCACCACCGCCAAGATCATGGTCGATGGCGTCGCGGAAAACCAAAGCGCCGCGATGCTCGACCCCTACCTGCGTACCTGCAATTGCGACCCTGATTCCAGGGGTTCCACGGGGCTGCGCTACCTCTCTCCGGAGGTGCTGTCCGCGGTGGCGATAGCCCTGGATGCTGCAGGCTTCGACCTGCATCTCCACGTCATTGGCGACGCTGCCGCACGCATGGGCCTGGATGCGCTCGAAGCGGCCCGGGCCGCCAACGGCATCACCGGTGGGCGGCACCATCTGGCCCACCTGCAGGTTATCCACCCGAACGACGTGGCTCGTTTCGGCAAACTGGGGCTGAGCATCAATGCCCAGGCGCTCTGGGCCTGCAACGACGACCAAATGACGGAACTGACGGCCCCGTTCCTCGGGAAGGAACGCACCGGATGGCAGTACCCGTTCCGCTCCCTGATGGATTCCGACGCGCACTTGGCCATGGGTTCGGACTGGCCGGTCTCAACACCCAATCCGTTCGAGGCCATCCATGTCGCGGTCAACCGCACCCATCCGGACCACCCGGAGGCCGAACCGTTGGTCCCCCACCAGGCCATCACCCTGATGGAGGCCATGCGCGGCTACACGCAGGGCAGCGCCTGGATCAACCGCGATATCGAAGGCGGCACTCTGCGACCCGGCTCCCGCGCCGACATCATCATGCTGGATGCGGACCCGTTCGCCATCGACTCCAGCGACTTGCACGCCGTGGCAGTGGAACTCACCCTTGCCGCGGGGCACGTGGTCTATTCACGTGCCGCCGCACGCGTCTAGGACCAGCTCTTCCACAAGTGCCCTCCCGCCCGCAGGCACTTTGAACACCACCCCCCACATTCACATCTTTCAAGCAAGGAAACTCCATGAGCAGCATTCCTGCCACGTCCAACGGCTTCCCCGTCTCCTACGACCGCATCGAGGCGAGCATCGGGAAACCCGCCATCGATGCCTCGCTCGACGGGACCGCCTACGCCCCCTATTGGCTGCGGCACCCCGACCGCCCCGCGGCCCTGCCCTCTTTGGAAGGCAACCTGACCACAGACCTGCTCGTGGTTGGCGGCGGTTACTGCGGGCTGTGGACCGCGTTGCTGGCGAAGGAAGAAAACCCCGACCGAGAGGTGGTCCTCATCGAGGGGCAAACCGTGGGTTGGGCGGCCTCGGGGCGCAACGGCGGCTTTTGCGAGGCCTCCCTGGTCCATGGCGAATCCAACGGCGAGAAGCACCTTCCCGGGGAAAACCAGCGGTTGGCCGAGCTCGGGGCCGAAAACCTCGCCGGAATCATTGGCACCGTCAAGAAGTACGACATCGATTGCGACCTCGTGGAAAGCGGCGTGCTGACCGTCGCCACCGAAAAACACCAGGTGCAATGGCTCAAGGAAGAGGCCGCGCAGGACCCTGAACTCGTTGCCATGGACGCATCGCACGTGCGCACCCACATCGATTCCCCGCTCTTTGAAGGCGGAAACTGGGACCGGCACGGCACCGTGCTGGTGCATCCGGCAAAGCTCGCCTGGGGCCTGCGACGGGTGTGCCTCAATCTGGGGGTCAGGATCTTCGAACACACCAAGGGCGAGGAGCTTACCTCCACCTCCACCGAAATCCGGGTGCGCACCGGCGCCGGTAACATCACCGCTAGAAGCGTGGCCCTGGCAACCAACGCCTTCCCGTCCCTGCTCAAGCGCCACCGTCTGCACACCATCCCCGTCTATGACTACGCGCTCATGACAGAGCCGCTCACCGCAGCACAGCGCCAGTTCATCGGCTGGAAGGAAAACATGGGCCTGGCGGACATGAACAACCGTTTCCATTACTCCCGCCCCACGATCGACGAGGACGGCGGCTGGCGGCTGCTCTATGGGGGCTACGACGCGATCTACCACTACGGCCGAGAGGTCAAGCCCCAATACGACAGGCACGATGCCACCTTCAGGAAGCTGGCAGCTCACTTCCTGGGCACCTTCCCGCAGCTGGAAGGCATCAAGTTCTCCCATGCCTGGGGCGGGGCCATCGACACCTGCAGCCGCTTCTTCGCCTTCTTTGACACCTCCCACTCCGGCCGCGTCGCGTACTGCGCCGGATTCACCGGTCTGGGCGTGGGCGCCACGCGCTTCGGCGCCAGGGTGATGCTTGATTTGCTCTCGGGTTCCAAGACCGAGCTCACCGAGCTGGAGATGGTCAGGAAGAAGCCGCTGCCTTTCCCGCCGGAACCGGCGGCATGGCTGGGCGTGAAGCTGATGACCAACGGACTGGTCCAGGCTGACCGCAACGAAGGCAGGCGCGGCCCGTTCCTCAAGGCCATGGATGCCGTCGGCATGGGGTTCGACTCGTGAACGCCCGGAATTTCCCGCTGTTACGCGGCGGACAGGCCCTTCGCGTGAACCGGGTGCCTCTGGACCACGAACCCGTCCCGCCCAACCAAGCCGCCACCACGGCTGCGGCCACCACGACGGCAACGGTGCCACTTGGCACACTGGCCGGCACCGCGTTTGGCATCTGGGAACTGGGCGTCGGCTCCATGCAAGACATGGAGGCCGAGGAAGTCTTCGTGGTCCTTGCCGGGCATGGCACCGTGGTCATCGAGCCATTCGAAGGACACCCTGCGCGCACCGCCGACCTGGCCCCGGGCACCGTCATGCGCTTGAGTGCCGGAATGAAGACAACCTGGACCGTCACCGAACCGCTGCGCAAGGTCTATTTCACCCTTGAGGAGGACTCCCGTGCCACAGAATGAGTTTCGCTGGCCGGTCCTCGGCTTCACGGCGGCAGTTTGCATCTGAATCAGGCGTGGACGATCCCGCAGAACGAAGCTCAACGCCCGCCCATGGTTCCGGACCGGGCCCGGGGCGGTCGTTCGCTTCGAATCGCTACACTGTTCTGGTGGGGGTCTCTTGGGGAGAAACGGCACGCAATCGATCTGGAGCTGAACCTTTCATGGGTGGACACCACCACGCCGACGTACTCGTTGACCCGGCCCGGCGCCGACGCGCCAACCTCATCCTTTGGATCCTGCTTGCCCCGGTGGGGGTGCTGGCGTTCATCGCAACCATCATGCTCTGGCCCAGCGGCGACATCGCCAAGTCCCCGCTGAACGACACCTTCAACACCGCCAACGGTGCGGAGCTCTCCACCGGAACCGTCACCCGGACCGTGAGTGAGGTCTGCCCGTCCTCCCAGGGCCTGGACGAGGTCGGCGGCAAGGAACTGATGTGCGAGATTTCCTATGTCGCCCCCGAGGCGGGCGGCGCATCGTTCGCCCTGGAAGTTCCGCCGGAAACGACCCAGTCCCGGCCACTTGTGGCCGGGGACAAGATCAAGTACCTCGACCTGTCGCACACCACGGATACATCCGCGCCGTATGTCTTCGTTGATTTTGTGCGCTCGACCCCCCTGGCCCTGCTCGGCATCGCCTATGCGGCGGTGGTGTGCATGGTCGCTCGGTGGCGCGGGTTGCGGGCACTGGCAGGGCTCGCCGGCGGGTTGTTCTTCATTGTGAGCTTCATGGTGCCGGCGCTGCTCGAAGGCAAATCCCCCATGCTGGTTGGGCTCACGACGTCCACCATCGTCATGTTTGCAGCACTGTATTTTGCCCACGGATTCTCCGCACGGACCTCCACGGCGCTGCTGGGCACGCTGTTCGGGCTGGGCGTCACCGCGGCAATAGCCACCTGGGCCACCGACGCTGCGGCGCTGACCGGTGCAACCGAGGATTCGGCCCTGACTCTCAGCACGGTGGTGCCCGAACTCAGTCTCTCCGGGTTGTTGCTGTGCGGCCTGCTCATCGCCGGCATGGGCGTGCTCAACGACGTGACCATCACCCAGTCCTCCGCGGTCTGGGAGCTGGCGGAAATCGCACCGCATTCCACTGCCCGGCAGCTTTTCACCTCGGGGATGCGCATCGGCCGGGACCACATCGCCTCGACCGTCTACACCATTGCCTTCGCCTACGCCGGCGCGGCACTGCCGATCCTGGTGTTGGTGAGCTTGTACGACAGACCCCTAATGGACACCCTCACCACCGGCCAAATGGCCGAGGAAGTCATTCGAATCCTGGTTGGTTCCATCGGGCTGGTATTGGCCATCCCGGTGACCACTGCCATCGCGGTGGCAGTGGTCAAGGCCACCGGCTCGGGCGGCAAGGGTTCCGGCAAGGGTTCCGGCGAGATCCCCGGGCCCGGGGAAACGGCAGTTTCCCGCTCTTCGGGCCGCCGCGCACTCCGGCCGACGGGTGCCCGCACCGCGGCCTCGCCCGGCACCGACTGACCGGCATCAAAGGGATCCGGCCCATGGACGTTTTTCTCACAATCAAACGATAATGGTTCTTGTTTAGGTTAGAGTGGATATCCGAACATACTCGCCACTCATCCCCCAAAGGATCGCTTCACCCATGAATCGTCGAACACTTCGCCTTCTCCCCGTGGCCCTCGCCGGCACGCTCGCCTTGGCGGCCTGCGGCGGAAATGCCGCAAGCCAGGAATCCGCCCCCGCCGGGCAAGACAGGGTGCAAGTCGTCACGAGCACCACCGTCTACGCCGACCTGGTAAGCCGGATCGGCGGCGACGAAGTGGAGGCAACGCCCGTGATCAATTCCGTGTCGCAGGATCCGCACTCCTACGAGGCCACGTCCCGAGACAAGCTGGCACTATCCAAGGCGCAGCTGGTTGTGGCCAACGGCGGTGGATACGACGCGTTCATGGACGTCCTGGCCAAGGACTTGAAGCTTTCGGACTCCACCCTCGTCAACGCCGTGGACACCTCGCCGATCGCGGAAGGCGAGGAAGGCGCAGCCGACGAACATGCGGACGAAGCCACTGCCCCCGACGAGCACGCTGGCGAAACCGCCGAAGAGCACGCGGCCCACGACGACGAGCCAGCCGCCAACGACGAGCACGCCGGCGAAAACGCCGAAGAGCACGCGGCCCACGGCGCCTTCAACGAGCACATCTGGTACGACCTTGAGTCCATGCGCCTGCTCACCGATGAGATCGCCAAGCGCCTGGGCACCCTGAAGCCCGAGTCGGCCGGCGTCTTCACCGAAAACGCCGCGGCACTGACCAGCGACCTGAAGGGCCTCGAGGCCCGGGTCGAGAAGCTGCACGGCGCGCTGGACGGCAAGAAGTTCGCCATGACCGAGCCGGTCCCCTTCCACCTGCTCACCGACATGGGCATGGCAGATGCCACACCGGAGGGCCTGAGCGAATCCATCGAAGGCGGCGGCGAAGTCTCCCCCCAGGCGTTCAATGAGATGGGCAAGCGCTTCGACGCCGGGGAGATCGACGTCCTGGCCTACAACACCCAGACGGAAAGCCCGCAGACCGAACGCATCCGCAAGCAGGCCGACGCGGCAAATGTGCCGGTCGTCGACTTCACCGAGACGCTTCCGGCCAACACCGACTACGTCGCCTGGATGGAATCCAACATCCAGGCCATGGAGTCCGTGGCCAAATAGCCAGGACCCGCAGGCGCCACAAGGCCCGGCGGCCGTCGTTCTCCGAATCGACGGCCGCCGGGCCTTTCCGCGTCCTCTTCCCCTTCTCTGGTCCTCAGTCTCCGGCATCCGTGTTCTTGGGCCAGCGCAGCAGCGCCGCGATGCCCACACCGTCGGGCAGCACGCCCTCGGGCACATAGCGGATGGTGGCATCCGTCAGCGCCGTGGCCCGCAACAGCACTTCCGGGGCCGGCCAGGAACCGATGACCAATTCCGAGTGTTCGTCCGAGCCCTCGCCGCAAAGCCATGGGTCGGCCTTCAGGGCAATGAGCGTCTCGTCGTCCTGGTACTGGCCCACCAGGACCGTGTCGGCCTGCGCCTGCTGCAGTGCCGTAACGACTTCGTCGAAGCCCAGCGCCAGTTCCGAGCGGCCGTTTCCGCTGCGGTTCGCCACGCGTTCGGACAGTTCCTGAACGTCCCTGCCCAGGACTTCATCGATTCGTTCCTGCACGGCCGCGGCGAACACGGATTGGTCCGCCCCGCCGGTGCGCGTGTGCTGCTCGAGAATGCTGGTGATCGGCTTGTGAGCGGGGGCCAGCTTGCTGGCCACCAGTTCGCGGGCCTTGACGTCGCCGGCCAGTACGATGAGCCTGACGTAGTTTTCCCTTGCCAACTCGTCGATCTGCTTGGCCAGGTCATCGGCATTGCGCCGCCAGATCTCTTCGGTGGAGGACTGGTTCTTGGGTTCGCTATAGGTCCCGGGAACCTTGCGTGCGTGATGCGCCTCCTCCGGGTCCCCGGTGACGCCGCGTCTTTCCTCGACGCCTTGTACAGCGGAGTGGTATAGCCGCACCTCTCCGCCGTCCCGGCCGGCCTCGACCACCAGGTAGGGGAACTGTCCCCCACGGGCGCGGGCCAGGGCCACCAGGTTGGGGAAGGGTCCGCAGTCCACGTCGGACGCCTCGACCTTCAGTCCATCAATGATTTCGTCGACAACGACCTCGCCGTTGTTCACGGCCACAAAGCGGGCGACCGGTGCCGCGTGTCCCTCGGCTGGCACCAGGGCCGCCTTCAGGGCTCCGATGTCGGCCTCCGAAGCCTGTTGCGAGCCGAGCAGTTTTCCTACGTGTTCGGGGAGTGCGTCAACCGCTTCCTGCGCCGCGGTTGTTCCAAGCGAAACATCTACGAGGGCTGTACACCATTGGCCCTGTCGACGGTAGAGTGAGGCGTCGATTCCTGTGGAACCTGCGCGTGAAGTCATGGGGGAACTCCTTCCCACGCGAGGAAGCCCGCGTGCCGATTCGATCCGTCTGCTCACCGTAGCACCGGAATACACCCCGCCGAAAGGGGCTGCTCAAAAGCGTTTTCATTAGGTACGATGGTGCGATCCGTGCCCCGCCCCGGGGCACCGGGACGGGCTCCTTAACCCGCATGTCGAGCCCCGGTTGGCCACCGGTTGCTACAGCCCCAGGATGCTGGTGGCGACCAGGAAGTAGATGACCAGCCCCGCGGCATCGACGAATGTGGAGATGAACGGGTTGGAGAAGACCGCCGGATCCGCGCGCACGGCCTTGCCCAGCAACGGCATCAACCCACCGATGCTTGCGGCCATGGTGCACACCCCCAGCAGCGTGAGTCCGATGACCAGGCCAAGGGGGATGGTGAATGCCAGCGCCGCGATCGCGAAGCCAAGGGTCCCCAGCAGCAGTCCGAGCAGCGCGCCCACCCGAACCTCGCGGGCGAACACCTTGAACACGTCCCGCGGCCGCACGTCCCCCAGCGCCAGGGCGCGGGTGATCGTGGTCGCGGCCTGGTTTCCGGTGTTCCCGCCGGTCCCGATGAGCAGCGGGATGAACAGCGAGAGCACCACCTGCGCCTCCAGCGTCGCCTCGAAGGCGCCGATGACCTTGACCGTCAGGGTGGCACCGAGGGCCAGGACCAGCAACCACACCACGCGGGCCCGCACGATCGAGCGCACCGGGGTTGCCAGGTAGGGGCGGCGCAGCGGCTCGGTGCCGCCGGACCGGGCAGCGTCCTCGCTTTCGGCCTCCTCAAGAATGCGTAGCGCGTCGTCCACCGTCAGGATCCCCACGAGGCGTTCCTCGTCGTCCACGACCGGCAGCACCAGGACCTTCGCGTCGGCGCAGTACCTGGCGGCCTCCTCGGCATCGAGCGATGCAGTCACGGAAATCGGCGTCTTCATGATCTCCTCGATCCGTGCCCCGGGCTCGGCACGCAGCACGTCGCGCAGCGACACGACGCCCACCAAGCGGCGGCCCGCATCGGTGACGGGGATGGTGTAGACGCTCTCGGCGTCATCGAGCCGGCCACGCACCCTGGCCAGGGTCTCCCCCGCGCTGTTCCCCGGACGGGTGGTCACGAATTCCGGGCTCATGCAGCGTCCCACCGCACCCTGCGGGTAGCCCAGCACCGTGCCGGTCAGCGCACGTTCCTTCTCGTTCAGGCCCAGGATGAGCCGGTTCGCGACGGCTGCCGGCAGCTCGTCGACCAGTGCCACGCGGTCATCGGGGCTGAGCGCGGCGAAGACCTCGGCAACGTCTTGTTCCTGTAGGCCGGCGACCAGGTCGGCCTGCAGCGAGGCATCGAGGCGCTCGAAGACCTCCAGGGCGCGGCCCTTGGGAAGCGTGCGGTAGGCAAGCGCCCGCTCAATGGTGCCCAGGCGCTCGATCTGCTCAAGGGTTTCGCTGGTTCCCAGGGGAAGGAACACCCGTGATGTCGCGGCGATGTCGCCTTCGGCCAGGGCCGTGGCCAGGTGCTCCGAGTTGGTCTCGAACGAGCTGGTGGGGGTCTTGATCATTCTCCGGTTCCCTCCGGTGAAAACACACGCATGCATCGCACCGGTTGGTCCCGGCGGCGTGTGTCGGCAGTGGGTGTTGTGGGCTTGGGCTGTGAGTTTCACAGCGGCCGCGCAGCACCTGCTGCGTCCTGGAAGCCATCCCCCCCATGGACGTGGAGCCATGACCCGAAATGCGGGCCGGTTCCCGGCTCGGTGTTTGCTACCGGGCGGGGAAGGGGAGGGTCATGGCTGGGTGGTGGGGGATTCCGGGGCACAGAGGTGTCGCTCGCGCGGCGTGCTAGATCGACTAGGTCCGTCTTCCATGCGTGCGGTCACCTCCATCCGTGTTGGGGCCGGGATTTCCCCGGGCAGGCACCGCCGTTGCGCGTGGCCGCTCCGGGTCCGGGCGTCCTTCCCATGGTAGGCCACGGTCCCGAGGAAGGGCCAATGCGCAGCAGTGTCCCGCCGCGCGGGACCTCAGCCCCGAGGCGTGGCGCGGGTGGGAACCCAGTACCGCCGGGTGGGTCCGTCGGAGGCCTCGATGACGTTCTCCAGCTCTCCCCCGTTGGCCTCTATGGTGCGGGCCGATCCGGTGTTGTCGTCACGGCAGGTGACCAGTGCCGATTCGATGTTGTGCTGCGCCAACTGTGCCAGCGAGAGGCGCAGGATCCTGGTGGCGTGGCCGCGCCTGCGGTGCCCCGGGCGGACCGCATAACCGATGTGCCCGCCGACGGCGAGCAGGTTCTCGTTGAGTTCGAACCTGATGCAGGTCCGGCCCACCAGCGTGCCCTCGGAGAAGGCGCCCCAGAGCGCGGAGCGGACCCATCCCGGGGGCAGGCCCAGGCCTTCTTCGTGGGCCGCCAGCTGCTCGAGGTAGGAATCGAATCCCCGGCGGGCCGAATACCCCAGCAGGAAGTCGAAGTCGTCGGCGTCCAGCTCGGCGCGCGCGTCCAGGGCGGCTTCGGCATCGGCGGCGGTGAAGGGTCGGATCTCAAGCATGCTTCGAAGGCTACCAGTCGGAAACCTTCCCTCCTGCATCGGAAGCACGAACGGCCCGGCGCCTGCGCTGCCCCGAAAAATCCGGGACCGCGGCAGGTACCGGGCCGTTGCTGTGGGACTACGCCCCTAGCACTCGATCACGTTCACGGCCAGGCCGCCCATGGCGGTTTCCTTGTACTTGTCGCTCATGTCCTTGCCGGTTTCCCGCATGGTGATGATGACCTCGTCCAGGGTGACGTGGTGCTGGCCGTCGCCCATCAGCGCCATCTTGGCGGCGTTGATGGCCTTGGAAGCGGCGATGGCGTTGCGTTCGATGCACGGGATCTGCACCAGGCCGCCGATCGGGTCGCAGGTCAGTCCAAGGTTGTGCTCCATGGCGATTTCCGCTGCGTTTTCCACTTGGTCAACGGTGCCGCCCAGGATCTCGGCCAGGCCGCCGGCTGCCATCGAGGAGGCCGAACCGACCTCGCCCTGGCAACCGACCTCCGCGCCGGAGATCGAGGCCTGCTCCTTGTAGAGCACGCCGATGGCCGCTGCGGTGAGCATGAAGCGGACGATCACGTCCTCGCGCTCTTCCTGGTTCCAGTACTGGGCACCGGGTGCATAGTGGGTCGCGTAGAACATCACCGCGGGGATGATGCCGGCAGCACCGTTGGTCGGGGCCGTGACGACCCGGCCGCCGGACGCGTTTTCCTCGTTGACGGCCAGCGCCACCAGGTTGACCCATTCCTGCCAGTACACCGGATCGCGGTCCTTGTCTTCCTTGGCCAGGCGCTTGTGCCATTCGGGGGCGCGGCGGCGAACCTTGAGCCCGCCGGGCAGCACGCCCTCGCGTTCCAGCGCGGAGTCCTTGCAATCCTCCATGACCTGCCAGATATGCAGCAGGCCTTCCCGGATTTCTTCCTTGGAGCGGTAGACCTCTTCGTTGGCGGCCATGACACCGGCAATCGACAGACCCGACGTGGCGCAGTGTTCCAACAGCTTTGCGGCGGTGGTGAAGGGGTAGGGTTGCGCGTTGAGCGCGCCCTCGAGGTTGGCTGCGAGCTTTTCCTCGGCACCCTCGCGCACGATGAAGCCGCCGCCCACCGAATAGTAGGTATCCTCGGCCAGGATGTTGCCCTCGGCATCCAAGGCCGCCATCTTCAGGCCGTTGGTGTGCCGGGGCAGGACCGTGAGCGGGTGCTGGATCATGTCCTCGACCTTGTAGTCGATTTCCTTGCCCCCTCCCAGCGCCTTGCACAATTGCAGTTTGCCGGTCGCCGCCATATCGTCGAGGCGCTCATCGACCTCGGATGGCAGGATGGCCTCGGGCTCGTAGCCTTCCAGTCCCAGCATGATCGCCGTGAAGGTTCCGTGGCCGCGGCCGGTGGCGGCCAGCGAACCGTAGACGTCGACCCGCAACGATGCGGTCTGCACGAGGATTTCCTCGCGCACCAGCTTCGCGGCAAACGCGTGCGCGGCGCGCATGGGTCCCACCGTGTGTGATGACGATGGCCCAATGCCAACGGTGAAAAGATCAAAAACACTGATAGCCATTGAACAAACTTCCTTCGTATATGCCGCTGTGGTGGTTCTCGATGATGGATGCTGCAAGCAGCAGGCGTGTGATGCGCGCCACGGCAGGAGATGCAAAAACCGCGAGCCCGGGACCGCTCTGGTCCCGGGCTCGCGATATCTTGCAAGGAGTCCGGGACTAGACCAGTTTGGCCAGATCCGGGTACAGCGGGTGGGCGTTGGCCAGGGCGTGCACGCGGTCCTTTAGTGCCGCGAGCGTTGCCTCGTTGTTCTCCTGGGTGCCGGCGATGAGGGTTTCGGCGATGATGTCCGCGACCTCCACGAAGGCGGCCTCGGAGAAGCCGCGGGTGGCCAGCGCCGGGGTGCCGATGCGCAAACCGCTGGTGACCATCGGCGGACGCGGGTCAAACGGGACCGCGTTGCGGTTCACCGTGATCTCCACCTTCGCCAACAGGTCCTCGCCCTGCTGCCCGTCCAGCTGGGAGTTCCGCAGGTCCACCAGGACCAGGTGCACGTCGGTGCCGCCGGTCAGCACGCTGATGCCCGCCGCCGCGACGTCCGGGGCGGTGAGGCGCTCGGCCAGGATCTTCGCACCGGCCAGGGTGCGTTCCTGGCGTTCGCGGAACTCCTCGGTCGCGGCGATCTTGAACGCCACGGCCTTGCCCGCGATCACGTGCTCCAGCGGGCCGCCCTGCTGGCCGGGGAACACCGCCGAGTTGACCTTCTTGGCGATGTCCGCGTCGTTGGTCAGGATGATCCCGCCGCGCGGGCCGGCCAGGGTCTTGTGCGTGGTGGAGGAGACCACATGGGCGTGCGGCACCGGGGAAGGGTGCAGCCCGGCGGCGACCAGCCCGGCGAAGTGCGCCATGTCCACGAACAGGTACGCCCCGACCTTGTCCGCGATCGCACGGAAGCGTTCGAAGTCCAGCTGCCGCGGGTAGGCGGACCAGCCGGCGACGATCATCTTCGGCTTATGCTCCAGGGCCAGGGCCTCGACCTTGTCCATGTCCACCACCAGGGTGTCCTCCTCGACCCCGTACGGGACGATGTTGTAGAGGCGGCCGGAAAAGTTGATCTTCATGCCGTGGGTCAGGTGCCCGCCGTGGGCCAGGTTCAACCCCATGATGGTGTCGCCCGGGCGGATCAGCGCGTGCATCACCGAGGCGTTGGCCTGCGCGCCGGAGTGCGGCTGCACGTTCGCGAACTCCGCGCCGAACAGCGCCTTGACCCGCTCCAGGGCCAGGGTCTCCACCACGTCGACCTCCTCGCAGCCGCCGTAGTAGCGCTTGCCCGGGTAGCCCTCGGCGTACTTGTTGGTCAGCACCGAGCCCTGCGCCTGCATCACGGCCAGGGCCGTGTGGTTCTCCGAGGCGATCATCTCCAGCCCGCGCTGCTGGCGCGCCAGCTCCGCGTCGATCCGCTCCGCGATCTCCGGATCCAGGGTCCCGATGTCCTGCGTCAGCGACGCAGGTGCAAGGGATTCGAACACTGCGGTCACGCTACGTCGCCGCCGTTTGCGGAGGCGTAGTCTGCTGCCGAGAGCAGCGGGCCCTCCTCGGAGACCTCGACGGTGAACAGCCAGCCGGCGCCGTACGGGTCTTCGTTCAGGATGGCCGGGTTGTCGATGGCATCCTGGTTGACCTCGACGATGGTGCCGGTGACCGGTGCGTACAGGTCGGAGACGGACTTGGTCGACTCGACCTCGCCGCAGGTCTCGCCGGCGGTGACAGTGTCGCCGACCTCGGGCAGGTCAACATATACGACATCGCCCAGTGCGTCCGCGGCAACCTGGGTGATGCCGACCTTGGTCGGGGTCGCGGAGTCGACCCATTCGTGCTCGGCCGAGTAACGAAGGGATGCGAGAACCTTGCTCATGGGGGTGTTTCCTCTCAAAGAATGTGGGTAAAGAAGTTAAGCCGGTTGAACGGTGGCGGGGCTCGTCGCGCCCGCCACCGACAACGTTACTTGGCTCGGGTGTAGAACGGCAGTGTGACGACTTCGAATGCCTCGGGCTTGCCACGCAGGTCAACATCGACCTTCGTGCCGACCTCGGCGAACTCCGGGGCCACGTAGGCCAGGGCCACCGGGTAGCCCAGGGTCGGCGACGGCTGGCCCGAGGTGACGGCGCCGACCTGCACGCCGTCCACGGACACCGGGTAGCCGCCGCGACCGGCGCGACGTCCCAGGCCCTTCAGGCCCACCAGGACCTTCTTGGCGCCTTCGGCCTTGATGGCCTCCAGTGCCTTGCGGCCCACGAAGTCCTCTTCCTTCTTGAAGGAAACGATCGGGCCAAGGTTGGCCTCGAACGGGTTGCCCTCAAGGGAAAGCTCGTTGCCGTACAGCGGCATGCCGGCTTCCAGGCGCAGCGAGTCGCGGCAGGCCAGACCCGCGGGGATCAGCCCGTGGTCGGTGCCGGCGGCCATCAATGCGTCCCAGAGTTCGGCCGCCTGTGCGTTCGGCACGTACAGCTCGAAGCCGTCTTCACCGGTGTAGCCGGTGCGTGCCAGCAGCACGTCGATGCCGGCAACGGTGACCTCGTCGGCAGCGTAGTAGCTCATGTCCGAGACCACTGACTTGGCTGCCTCGTCGACCAGTTCGTGCAGGATGGCCACGGCATTCGGGCCCTGCACGGCGACCAGCGAGGTCTCGGCGGACGCGTCGGTGACAACCACGTCGAAGCCCTTGGCACGCTCGGCCAGGGCAGCGGCAACCACCGGGGCGTTGCCCGCGTTGGGCACCACGAGGAACTTTTCCTCGCCGCGACGGTAGGTGATCAGGTCATCGATGATTCCGCCTGCTTCGTTGCAGATCACCGAGTACTTGGCCTTGCCGACCTTCATCACCGCCATGTTCCCGGCCAGCGCGGTGTTCAGGAACGTCGCCGCCTCGGGTCCCTCGACCCAGACCTCGCCCATGTGGGAGAGGTCAAACAGGCCGGCGGTGGCGCGCACCGCATTGTGCTCGGCCAATTCCGAACCGTACTTCAACGGCATGTCCCAGCCACCAAAGTCGGTGAAGGATGCGCCTAGTTCCGCATGCTGTGCATGCAGGGAGGTTTTCTTCGGGTCGCTCATCAAGCTACCTTTCGTGAGGCTCAAAAATGAGTGTCGGAATTAGTTTTCGAAGGCTTCCGGCGGGGGGCAGGAGCAGATCAGGTTGCGGTCGCCACCTGCTCCGTCGATGCGTCCCACGGCCGGGAAGTACTTGTCCATGCGCAGGGCATGCACCGGGAAGGCTGCCTGCTCAACGGTGTACTTGCGGTTCCAGGCGGTGTTGACCACGGCGGCCACGGTGTGCGGGGCGTTGCGCAGCGGGGATTCCTCGAGGGAGAAGTCGCCGGCGAGCACCTGCTGCATCTCGGCGTGGATCGCGATCATGGCCTCGATGAAGCGTTCGATCTCGACCAGGTCCTCGGACTCGGTCGGCTCCACCATCAGGGTGCCGGCGACCGGGAAGGACAGGGTCGGGGCGTGGAAGCCGAAGTCGATCAGGCGCTTGGCCACGTCCTCGGCGGTGACGCCGGTCTTGTTGGTCAGCTCGCGCAGGTCCAGGATGCACTCGTGTGCGACCAGGCCCTTGTTGCCGGTGAACAGGATCGGGAAGTACTCGTTCAAGCGGCTGGCAATGTAGTTCGCCGAGAGAATTGCGATCTTGGTGGCGTCGGTCAGGCCTTCGCCGCCCATCATCGCGATGTAGGCCCAAGAGATCGGCAGTACGCCGGCGGAGCCGAACATGGTGGCAACCACGGGGATGCCGTCGCGGATCGAGTAGGTGTCCGACGGGTCGCCCGGCAGGAACGGGATCAGGTGCTCGGCAACGCCGATCGGGCCCACGCCCGGTCCGCCGCCGCCGTGCGGGATGCAGAAGGTCTTGTGCAGGTTCAGGTGCGACACGTCGCCGCCGAACTTGCCCGGCTGGGCGAGGCCGACCAGGGCGTTCATGTTGGCCCCGTCGATGTAGACCTGGCCGCCGGCCGCGTGGACCTTGTCGCAGACCTCGCGCACGTCGGCGTCGTAGACGCCGTGCGTGGACGGGTAGGTGATCATGATGGCAGCAAGGGTGTCCTTGTTGGCTTCGATCTTCGCGTCCAGGTCGGCTGCGTCGATGGTGCCGTTGGCTGCGGTCTTCACCACAATGACCTTCATGCCGGCCAGCACGGCGGAGGCGGCGTTGGTGCCGTGCGCGGAGGCAGGGATCAGGCAGACGGTGCGCTGGTCATCGCCGTTGGACAGGTGGTAGCCGCGGATGGCCAGCAGGCCCGCGTATTCGCCCTGCGAACCGGCGTTGGGCTGGATGGAGACGCCCGCGTAGCCGGTGATGGTGGTCAGGCGGCCTTCGAGGTCGGTGATCAGCTCGCGCCAGCCCTCGGTCTGGTGTGCCGGGGCGTACGGGTGGATGGAGGCGAATTCCGGCCAGGAAATGGATTCCATTTCGGCGGTGGAGTTCAGCTTCATGGTGCACGATCCCAGCGGGATCATGGTGCGGTCCAGGGCCAGGTCGCGGTCCGAGAGCTTGCGCAGGTAGCGCAGCATCTGGGTTTCGGACTTGATGGTGTTGAAGATCGGGTGGCTCAGGTAGTCGCTGGTGCGCTGCAACGATGCCGGCAGCTCGTAGCCCTCTGCCTTGAAGTCCTCACCCGTGACGCCGAAGACACCGGCGATGGCCGCAACGTGTGCCGAAGTGGTGGCTTCGTCGGTGGAGATGCCCACGGTGGTGGCATCCACGCGGCGCAGGTTGATGCCGGCTTCCTCGGCCTTGGCGATGATGGCGGCCGAGTCGGCGACCTTCACCTGCACGGTGTCGAAGAAGGAGTCGGCAACCAGTTCCAGGCCGGCACCGGAGAGCACGGTGGCGATGGTGCGGGCGTGGTTGTGGACGCGCTGGGCGATGCGCTTGAGGCCAGCGGGGCCGTGGTAGACCGCGTACATCGAGGCCGTGATGGCCAGCAGCGCCTGGGCGGTGCAGATGTTGGAGGTGGCCTTCTCGCGGCGGATGTGCTGCTCGCGGGTCTGCAGCGCCAGACGGTAGGCCGGGAACCCGGCGTCGTCCTTGGACACGCCGACCAGACGGCCGGGCAGCTGGCGTTCCAGGCCGGTGCGCACTGCCAGGTATGCGGCGTGCGGGCCACCGAAGAACAGCGGGACGCCGAAGCGCTGGGTGTTGCCCACGGCGATGTCGGCACCCTGTTCGCCCGGCGCGGTGATCATGGTCAGTGCCAGGATGTCGGCGGCGATGGTGACCATCGCGCCGCGCTCCTTGGCAGCGGCGATGACGGCGGTGTGGTCAACCACGGCGCCGTTGTTGCCCGGCTGCTGCAGCACGATGCCGGAGATGTCACCCTCGGGCAGGCCCTTGGACAGGTCCGCGATCTCGACCTCGAAGCCCAGGGCTTCGGCGCGGCCCTGAACCACGGCGATGGTCTGCGGGAAGAGGTTGGCATCGAGCACGGTCTTGGCGTTGCCCTTTGCCTTGTTGCCACGGCGCATCAGCAGCACGGACTCGGCGACGGCGGAGGCTTCGTCAAGCATCGAGGCGTTGGCGATAGGCATCGCGGTCAGGTCCATGACCATGGTCTGGAAGTTGATGAGCGCCTCGAGGCGACCCTGGGAGATTTCCGGCTGGTACGGGGTGTAGGCCGTGTACCAGGCCGGGTCTTCGAGCACGTTGCGCAGGATCACCGGCGGCGTGAAGGTGTCGGAGAAACCCTGCCCGATCATCTGGGTCTTCATGACGTTCTTGTTTGCCAGCACGCGCAGGTCCGAAAGGACCTCTGCTTCGGTTCGTGGGGCCGGCAGGTCCAGGGGTTCGCTCTGGCGGATGTCGGCGGGAACGGCGGTGTCGACGATTTCGTCGATGGAAGAATAACCAAGCTGGCTCAGCATGGTGTCGATGTCGCTGCCCTGCGGGCCAATATGGCGGGCGACGAACTCAGCGGACGGGGTCACGGTCATGGGGAACTCCATTGGGTCATCGGCGTGCGTACACACCGAACGAGCTGCAAAGTTCCTCCCCGACCCTGTTGCTTGACCTGAGAGTTTCCGCGTTGCGCCGGTCCGTGAGGGCGGGGCACGCTTGCACCTTCGGTGAGCCGCACCGCCGAACGGCGGTGTTGCTACTTTCCAGAGTTGCCTCTTCGCGGCGGTACGGGGGCCTGAGAGTTTCCCGGGGAGGAATTGCTCCTACGGCGCCCGACCAACTTTCGTTGAACGGGACTCTCCCGCCGCATGTCAGTGGCTGCGCCCCCTTCGAGGCACGATCACCATCCTACCGGCGATGCGTGAGCCAGACAACACGGACATGCCTGGATGAAGCAACACGTCTTTTACGCGGGCCACTCCTGCGCGAGGGCACACATTGCACCCCGGGCGAACCCTGGCCCGGCAGTTCACGATCCTGGAGGCACCTAGAGATTGAGGAAGACGAAACCGACAAGTTGCCCACATCGACAAGGGCATGCGAGAGCAGCGGGTATCGCAGGCTCAGGGCAAGGATCCCGGCCATTGGGAACAGCCCGCGCGCCAAGTCCGACAATCCACACCCATGCCGGACGCCTGGCGCTGCGTCGAAACCACGCCCACCGCTGCCCCGCACCGGCGGCCAACGAAATCACGATGGCAATCAGCCCACAGCCGCGCCGCTCGGGCGTTCGTGTCCATGGCAACACGCGCGGCCAAATGCCCGGCAGCAATGATGAACAGCGGGGTGGCCAGCAGCATAAACCCCCGCACTCTCGTGCTTGCCCACCATCCCGACCCTCCGACGGACGCGGTTTCCGATCACGCCTTCCAGCCCCCGCTCTCAGCCATGCCTCCAACCCTTCGCATCCGGGCGCATGATCCTCAAGATTTTCACACCTCAGCAGGGCACTTCCCGCTGCATCCACGGTCCACACCCGGGCGTCGCAAACAATTTTCAACGGATTCATCCTGAAATACTTGACAGTTCAACCATTAGGGGTCTACCGTATCACTTGAAGGTTCAACAAACAGGATTTGAGGATCACATGAAGAACTTCCTCGCTCGACTCTTTGGAAAGAAGAACGACATGAACATCGACATCACCATCATCGGCACCGGCAACATGGGCCGCGCGCTTGCAACACGCTCGATCGCCGCCGGCAAGAGCCTGCAGGTCCTGGCCCGCTCCACCGAGACCGCAGCCACCTTTGCCGCCGAGCTCGGTACCGGAATCGCCAGCGGGAATACCGCCGAAGTCCCGGCTGGCCGCATCGTCGTTTTGGCCCTGCCCTTCGACGCCGCCAAGGAATACGTCGCCGCCCAGGGTTCGGCCCTGGACTCCAAGATCCTGGTCGACATCACCAACCCGGTGGACTTCGCAACCTTTGACTCGCTGACCACCCCTGCAGGAAGCTCGGCCGCCGAGGAAATCTCCGCCTTGACCTCCGCCACCGTCGTGAAGGCCTTCAACACGACCTTCGCCGGTCCGCTGACTTCCGGCTCCGCCGACGGCAAGCCGCTTGATGTCTTCGTTGCCGGCGAGGAATCCGCCCGCAGCGAGGTAGCGGCATTCGTCATCGCCGCCGGCATGCGCCCGTTGGAGGTCGGTGGCCTGCACCACGCCCGCGAGCTCGAGGGCTTCCAGCTGCTGGTCATGGCCATGCAGGTCAATCCGGCGCTGCCCGACTTCAACTGGGGAACCGCGCTGACGATCGTGGGCTAAGACCCCCGCCTGCCCAATCCGGGATATTCGAGGGGACGGAACCGCCACCGGCGGTTCCGTCCCCTCGTGCGTTGCCTCGGTTGCAGGTGTTCGGGCCTAGACGATTCCCGAGACGCCTAGCCACGAACCGATGGCGAACGTGACGGCGAGCGCCGCGGCCCCTCCGATCAGCACCCGCAGGGTGGGCCGCAGCACCGAGGCCCCGCCCAGCCGCGCGCCCGTCGCCCCGGTCACCGCAAGCGCCAGCAGCACCGCCGCAAACGTCACCGGAATCCTCAGGCCCACGGGAAGGAACACCGCCGTGGCGAAGGGCAATGCCGCACCCACCGTGAACGCGATGGCCGAGGCGATTGCGGCATTCCACGGGTTGAGCACCTCGTCCTCGTCCAGCTGCAGCTCGACATCGAGGTGTGCCTTGAGCACGTCGTGCTCGGTCAGTTCCCGGGCAACCTGCTGGGCCGTTGCGCGGCTCAGCCCCTTGGCCTCGTAGAGACCGGCGAGTTCAGCCAGTTCTTCCTCAGGCATCTCGGCCAGTTCCCGGCGCTCCTTTTCAATGAGCGCCTTCTGCGAGTCAGCCGAGCTGGATACCGAGACGTACTCTCCCAGCGCCATGGAAATGGCGCCGCCGATCGCAGCGGCGGCACCGGCAGCCACCACCGGACCCGTGGCCGTGGTGGCACCGGCGACGCCGACCACGACCGCTGCCACCGAGACGATTCCATCATTGGCGCCGAGCACCCCGGCTCGCAGCCAATTCAGCCTTTCGGCCAGGCCCTGGTCGTGGGGTTCGCCCTCATGCTGCATCTCCTGCTGGTCCATGGACACCAGCAAAGCACCAGGCCGTCGCATTGGCCAGTGGCGGGTCCTCGCATTCGGCGGGACGGGCAGGTCCTACGGCGCTGACGCCGCCTCCAGGGAGACCAAGTCGGGGTAGCGGGGGCGCAGCGAATCGCCCGAGGAAGTCCCGGTGAGCCGGCGCTTGACCCATGGTGCCAGGTATTCCCTGGCCCAGACGGCATCCTCGCGCAGCCTTTCGATGCGGGACTTGGCAGTCGGTGCCGAGAGCTCGGGCACCTCGATGTGGGCCTCGTGTTCCAGCACGCCCAGCACCTTCGCCGCCATCAGCGTGTGTCCGGCTGTGTTCATGTGCAAGCGGTCGGTGGACCAGTAGCGCCAGTCCCGGAATTCACGCCAACGCCAGTAGTCGGCAATCACGGCACCGAATTCATCTGCGATCTCGCGGACGGCCTCGTTGTAGATGGCGGTACGGCCGCGGGTCTTTTCGAAGATGGCCGAACCGCTGGAATCAAAACCGGTGAAGAGCACCACCGCGGCACCGGTGGCGGCCAGTTGCGCCACCGCATCCCGGTAGGCGACCATCAGCGAGTCGATGTCCACCGCAGGGCGCAGGATGTCGTTCCCGCCCATGTACAAGGTGACAAGCGTGGGCTTGAGTGCGAGCGCGGCAGGCAGCTGTTCGGCGACGACCTGGCCGACCTTCTTGCCTCGGATGGCCAGATTCGCATACCCCCACTGCGGGTCGGCACAGAGCTGTTCGGCCACGCGGTCGGCCCAACCGCGCACCTGGTGGGGCCGCAGCGGATCGTCATCCCCCATTCCCTCGGTGAAGGAGTCGCCCAATGCCACAAATCGTTTCGAGAATTCCACGGTTTCAGCCTAGCGGCACGCGCCGACCGACTTCGGCCCGTGCCGCGTGTCCTCGCTTCACGGGGTTGCGCCGAGCCCGGGCACAGCGGGCGCTTAGCTTGGAGGGGCACGGTGGAAGGCATGAAGACCAGACAACGCCATCCGGCACCCCACACCACCAACAGGCGGCAGTCAGCCCGCCCGATTTCCCCACCGGATGGCTTCGTGCAAGCCATGCCCGTTGCCGGAACACCGGAAGGCGGCCATTCGGCCTCGGAATCCCGTGAGGAAGAGGTCCGGTTTCATTTCGTGGCCACCCGGCAGCCGGCCGATCCGGCGCAGATCCCGTGGCTTGATGAAATCAGCGGCAGCCACGACGTCAACGAGGCATCCTCCGGGATCATCTAGGAGGCGAGCAGCACCTGGCGCGACAACACACTGAGTTGCCCGCCGCGCGAGCCGGTGCCATTGGCCTCGGCACGCGCCGGGACGTAGCCCAACGCCAGCCCGTAGGCCGGGTCCGCATAGCCCAGCGACGCGTTCGCCCCGTCGTGCCCGAAGGCCCTGGCGGAACCGAAGTCGTTGTTCGGGTGCGCCTTCATGAACCCGATGCCGAAGGCCCCGGGCATCCCATTGGCCCGGGACAGCCCGTACACCCGGTCCTGGCTCACCGCGGCAATGGTCTCGGCGGTGAGGAACGGGGCGTGCTCGTCCCCGGATTCATCCACGAACCCCGTGGTGGCCGCGGCGTAGAGCCTGGCCAGGCCGCGGGCGTTGCCCACCCCGCCGAGAGCGGCCAAGCCGGCCTCGCGGATGGTTCGTTCGTTCGGCACATCGATGATGTCGAAGCTCGGCCCCTTGGGTCCGTCGAAGCCGCCGGTCGAGTTCACCGCGAGTCCAAACGCCGAGAAGGGGTCGATGAACGGCGCCGGCTCAAGGGCGTTGTCCTTGAGCACCGGGCGGAAGCGCGGCTCCAGCTCCTCGGGCAGACCCAGGTAGAAGTCAATGTCGTGCGGGGCACGAATGCGGCGTTCGAAGATGTCCTGCAGGGACTCCTGCGCGCAGCGACGGGCAAGTTCCTCCATGAAGACGCCCATGGTCAGCGCATGGTAGGAGTGGATCCCGGGTGCGTTCCACAGCGGTGCGGCGGCGGCCATGATGCCGGCTGCCAGCCGGGAATCAACGAGTTCCTCCTGGGTGAAGCCGCCTTCAACCCCTGGCAGTCCTGCCTGGTGGCTCAGCAGCTGGGCCACGGTGATGCCCGCCTTGCCTGCCGCAGCGAACTCCGGCCAGTACACGGGCACGGGGGCTTCGAGGTCCAACAGCCCCTGCTGCACCAGCAGCGAGATGACCAGCGCGCCGGCGCCCTTGGAGCAGGAGAAAACCCCGGTCATCGTCTCGCGCGTGCAGTCCTGCCCCACGCTGGCGTCAAGCACCAGGTTTCCGGCCTGGTAGATGGCCAGTTGCGCGGAATATCCGGGGTCGGCGGCGGCGAAGGAGCCCAGCAGGTCCGCCACGGGGGCGAAGCGCTGGTCAATGACGTTGATCGTGTTCGTCTGCGTAGTCACCCGCACCACATTACCCATTACCGGGAGGTTTCCCGTTGCGGACCGTGACAATCGTGTACTCAGCTGGCCGGAGTTTCCTGCCGGTAACGCAGCAGCCAGCGTTCATCGACCTGCTGCCAGAACGATGAACAGAGGATCACTTGGTCCCCTGCCAACAGACGGTACGCCAGCTGCACCTTGTGCTGGCCCCACGGAGTGGCGGCAAGCACCTGAAGGGCACCGCCGGCCGGCAGCGCATGACCGCCGGTGAGCGCGGCGATAATGGTGGAGCGGTCCGTCAGCGAACCGTCACGGCTGATCTCCTGGAACTCCGGGTGCAGGAACGCCATGACCTCGTCCAGGTCACCTCGCACCGCAGGTGAGAGCAATTCGCTTTCCAGCTCGAAGACCATCTGCAGTTCCGCAGCGCTGCTGGCCGAGGGATCGGTGGCTCGCGGGGCGGACGGTTCGGGCACCGGGGCCACGGGCGCGGACTCTGCGGGTTCCGTGGCAGCCAAGCTGTCCGGCGTCGCCACGGGTGCCGGCACGGCGCCAAGGTCCTCCAGAACCAGCACACCGGGCGCCTCGGGTGACGCGGCCTCGGCGGGGTCGGCATTTTCCCCGGCGCCCGGCACCCCCTCAAGCCCCGGTCCGGCATTGGGTTCACGACCCGCCTGGTAGGCGGTCGCCGCGTCGCGCGCCCGCACATCGGCGGCCTCGTTGAGCTCGTGGCCGGCATGGCCCTTGACCCACTCGAAGGTGTACTTGCGGCCCTTGATGGCGGCGTCGATCTCCTGGAGCAGGTCCAGGTTCAGCACCGGCTTGCCGTCTGACTTCTTCCAGCCCTTTTTCTTCCAGCCCGGCATCCACTTGGTCACCGAGTTGATCACGTACTGCGAGTCGCACAGGATGTGCAAGTCCTCGTCGGGCAGGTGGGCGGTGGAGCGGAAGAGGTCCAGGACCGCCATGAGCTCGCCCATGTTGTTGGTGCCGTGCGCCCAGCCGCCGGCACGCCAATGGTCGTCGTCGATGTACCAGGCCCATCCTGCGGGTCCTGGGTTTCCGAGGGCTGATCCGTCTGCGGCTGCGGTGATCGTCATGGTTTCAATCCTGCCACGAGCCCACCGACGCTTTCACATCGGCCCGCTTCGGCGGGCATCGACGCGACCATGGCCATGTCAGCCGGGGCGTCGTAGGCTGGGGCGACAAGGATGGGCCCGGGCACCGCGGCACCATGCACCACCGCCAGCGACGACCGAAGTGCAGCCGCCCGCGCCGGGGATTGACCGGCACGGGGGCATTCCGTCCGTCGCCGGGTCGCCAGGGTCCCGTCCGCCACGCGAAAACTGCGGAAGGTATTGCTGCCCATGTCTGAAAACAAGGCCGTCGCCTACAAGTCGCCCGGTGTCGTCGAGGTCATCGACACCCCGTATCCCACCTTTGAGCTGCAGGCCGGCCCCGGGGTGAACGCCGCCAACGTGGGCCGCAAGGTCCCGCACGGGGTCATCTTGCGCACCGTGGCCACCAACATCTGCGGCTCGGACCAGCACATGGTCCGCGGCCGCACGACCGCTCCCCCGGGCTTGGTCCTGGGGCACGAAATCACCGGCGAGGTCATCGAGACCGGCCCGGACGTGGAATTCATCAAGGTCGGCGACATCGTCTCGGTCCCCTTTAACATCTCCTGCGGACGCTGCCGCAACTGCAAGGAGACCAAGACCGGGATCTGCCTGAACGTGAATCCGGATCGGCCCGGATCGGCCTACGGCTACGTGGACATGGGCGGCTGGGTCGGCGGCCAGGCCGAATACGTGCTGGTCCCCTACGCCGACTGGAACCTGCTCAAGTTCCCGGACCGGGACCAGGCGCTGGAGAAGATCATGGACCTGACCATGCTCTCCGACATCCTGCCCACCGGCTTCCACGGCGCGGTCACCGCCGGGGTCACCGTCGGCTCCACCGTCTACGTCGCCGGCGCCGGGCCCGTCGGGCTCGCCGCCGCCGCGTCCGCCCAGCTGCTGGGGGCCGCGGTGGTCATCGTGGGCGACATGAACGAGGACCGCCTGGCCCAGGCCCGCTCCTTCGGTTGCGAGGGCATCAACGTCGGCGCCGGGGACCCGGCGGACCAGATCGAACAGCTGCTCGGGGTGCGCGAGGTGGATTGCGGCATCGATGCCGTGGGCTTCGAGGCCCGCGGGCACGGACACGGCGCCGAGGCGCGCGAGGCCCCGGCAACGGTGCTGAACTCGCTCATGGACCTCACCGTCGCCGGAGGCTCCCTGGGCATCCCCGGGCTCTACGTCACCGGCGACCCTGGAGCCGTCGACGACGCGGCGAAAAAGGGAAGCCTCTCCCTTTCCCTGGGCACCGGCTGGGCCAAGTCCCTGTCCCTCGCCATGGGCCAGTGCCCGGTGATGAAGTACAACCGGCAGCTGATGATGGCCATCCTGCACGATCGGATCCACATCGCCAAGGCCGTCAACGCCCAGGCGATCTCCCTCGCCGACGCCCCGCGCGGCTACGCCGAATTCGATGCCGGCGCCGCCACCAAGTACGTCCTGGACCCCAACGGCTACCTCTCCAACTAGACCGCCGCGGACGCCGGCGGGCTTCCGGGACCGCCGGCGGCCGCCCGCACCGTCATCGCCTCACCCGAAGCCTATGCGGGCGGCATCGCCACACACTGAAGCACCCCGTCCCATTGAACGGGGCGCTTCACTGTGTGGGTTAGTTCCGCTCGGCCACGAACTCATCCGATGCCCCGACCGGAGCCGAGGCAGAGACGGGCGCCGCAGTGGTTCCTAGGAGCCCGGAGAGCATTCCGGCGATATCGATCTCGGTGCTGCCCTTGATCATGGCAAGCCCCTCGGTGACAATGCGATTGGCCTGCTTGACCGCATCCGAGGCGCCGTCCGAACTGATCACCGTGTAGTTGTCGATGCCAGACACGGCATCCGAGCTGGCCTTGACGATTTCCGGCAATGCGCTGATTGCAAGGAACGCCAGTGACGCCTGCGTGTGGCCGGTCAGGGCCACGGCCTTCGCATCTTCGGCCTTGGCGGTTGCCTCACCAATGGCGGCGATGGAAGCACCTTCGGCTTCGCCGCGCACGCGCACGGCGTCGGCTTCCGCCCGGGCCTTTAGCTCGATGGCCGAGGCCTCGCCCTGGGCCTGGAACACCTCGGCGTTCTTGGAGGCCTCGGCTTCAACCGTCTTTGCCGCGGCGCGTGCCTCGGCGTCGGCGATGGACGCCTTCTTGGAGCCTTCCGCCTCAATGGCCTTCGAGTTGGCGCGCGCGGTGGCACTGAAGACGTCCGCGTCGCGCTTGGCTTCTGCGTCAGTACGCATCTTGTAGGCCTGGGCGTCGGCCGGCTTGTGCACTTCGATATCCAGGCGCTCCTGCTCCACCAGGGCCTGCTCGGTCAATGCCTTGCGCTCGAGGGCGGCAACCGTGACGTCCTGCTCGGCCTTGGCAATCCCCTTGGCGGCATCGGCGATAGCTTCGGCGCGGTCCTGCTCGGCCTTAAACTCGGACTTCTTAATCGCGAGGTCACGCATCAGGGCGGCGGTGGCGCCTTCCTGCTCAATGCGTGCGGCTTCCGATTCTTGGAAGGCCTTGGAGGTGGCCACACGTGCTTCACGCTTGGCCCGTTCGAGGCCCGGCTTTCCGACTTCCTCCAGGTAGTCGATGGTCGTCGGCATGTTGTCCGGGCCGATCACCGTGCGCGAGGGGGTGCTGACCGAGGAGATGTTGAAGGCGTCGATCTGGATGCCCTGTTCGGCGAACTGGGTGACCGCCGATTCCAGGGACTGGTCCTGGAATTCCTTGCGGTTGTTGTTGGCGTCTTCCACCGACATCGCCGAAACGATGCCGCGGAGCACTCCCTCGGCAGACTTGGTCACCGAAGCGTTCAGGTCTTCCTTGGAGTGTGTCAGGAAACGCTGGACGGCCTTGCTCATGCCCTCCACCGAGTCGTCAAACTTGAAGTTCAGGCTGGCCGTCACCGAGGTGGTGATGAAGTTCTTGTCAACACCTTCCACGGCAAGTTCCACCTGGCGCTGTTCCAGGGACATCACAAACTTCTGGTGGATGATCGGCAGGAAGAGCACAATGCCCTTGGTGAAGATCTGGACTTGGCCCTTGGCGCCCTTACCGGCACGGATCACTGCCTGGTTGGGTGCGACAGTGACTAATCGTGTGGTGGCGTACCAGACGAGTGCAACAAGTACGGCGAGGATGGCGACGATGGCGACGACGGTTCCATTTGCGGCAAAACCCATGGTTAAAATCCGTTCAGTTCAGAGGTGGATGCGACCCTGATGCGGTCTCCAACAATCGCCACTACGGCAATTGGTGTGCCCTTCTCGATAGGGCTGCTTGAAAATACGAGGCGCTGATTGATTTCATCGGGGTGGTCCAGCTGAACCTTCCCGACGATGTCAGTGATGTCGGTGGTGGCTACGCCAAGAAGTCCGATGACTTCGTGCGGCTGGACGTTGGAGATACGAGCCATCTTTCGGGCAAGCAGCGCTACGCCGACGATGCCAATTACTCCCAGCAGGGCTCCGGCACTGTAGGCCAGAAAGAGTGGGCCGTTGTTGAGCAACACAATCGCACCCGCGGCGCCGAAAAGCGTGGCTGCCGCACCGACGGCAGTGGTGGAGATGATTCCGTCGAAGAAATCGACAAGCTCTCCCAGGGTCATGGACACGATGAGGAGCAGGAGGCCAGCGCCTCCGATCACTGCGAATGCGAGCATGCGGATTCTTTCGTGAGTTGTTTGCGGGGCCGAATGGCGCAGCATGTTTCCTGTACGGCAAACTCAGAGACACTTTGCGCCGGGGTTTTCCCAGGTGTGGAAATATCCCGACACGGGATGGATCGATGCCCGCCTGGGATACAGCTCGATTACTGCACCTGACATATAGTCTATCCATTTGCCGTAAAGATTCAGGTAGGCGGCGTCGCGTGCGGGTCGGTTTGCCAGCGGCAAGCGCCGCCACCCGCCAGCTGCAGCTCTGCGCTTGGCTCCGTGGTGCTCGCCGACGGATTCTTCGAAGAACGAATCGAAACGTCGACCGTGGCCTCGGGTTCCGCGCCCACGCAGTCTCCAGTCCGGCCGTCGATCCGGCCACGCACCGCGCCCGGGGCGGCCAGGCTCAGGCGTGGGGTGAGCGCAGCGGGGACCGCATTGCGAAAAGCAGCGAATCACGGTCCACACCATCGATCCGCTTGTGTCCGGGCAGGTAGTCGACGCACCGCATGCCCACCTTCTCCAACACCCGCACCGAACCGGTATTCTCCGGTCGGCAGGTGGCCACTACCCGGGAAATCCCCAAGACATTCCATGCCAGCTCCAGCATGGCCGCAGCCGCTTCCGCCGCATAGCCGTACCCCCAGGCATCGGCCCGCAGCACGTAGCCAATTTCGGCCTCTTCCGGGCCCCGGGCCACATCGGATTCCGCACGCATCAACGCTATCGAGCCGATGGGCGTGGAATCGCGCGTCACCGCCAGGGTAATGGTTTCCCGCGGCTCCAGCAGCTGTTCGGCCCCGCACTGGCGCAGGAACGCGGCCGTCTCTTCGATGGTGTTCGGGCCCCATTCGACAAAGGCGCACACCGTCGGATCCGCGGCGAAGGCGTGGACCGCATCCAGGTCGCCCTCCCAGAATTCGCGCAGGACTAGGCGCTTCGTGGAAATCTCCATGAAGCACATCATTCCACGACGTTCCCGATGGGCGGCGCCGCTGCCTTGCCACGCCGCGTCCGTCAGCCGGATGCGGCGTGTTCGAGCCCGCACAACCGCGACGGCGGGCATAGGCTCATATCCATGGGCTCACTGCTGAGCGCAACCCAGCGGGCCGATCTCTATGATGCGGAAAACCGCTGGGCTGCCGACGACGATTTCTTCCTCACCTTTGTCAACGAACGGCCCGCAAGCCGCGTGCTCGACCTGGGTTGCGGCACCGGACGGCTGACCCTTGCGCTGGCCAGAGCCGGGCACGAGGTAACCGGCATCGATCCGCATCCCGGCTCGTTGGCCGCGGCGCGGGCCAAGGCCGGCGCCGACGCGGTGACGTGGGTCGAGGGCACCTCCACCGCGCTCGGGCCCGACGCCGCCTTTGATACAGTCCTGATGACCGCGCACGTGGCCCAGGCCATCATCGACGAGGACCAGTGGAGCCGGACGCTGGCCGACATCCGGCGGGTGCTGGTCCCCGGCGGCAGGTTGGTCTTCGACTCCCGCGATCCCCGGGCGAAGGCCTGGGAACGCTGGACGCCGGCCTGCACGCGAAACCAGTTCACGCTTCCGGATGGCACCAAATTGCACCTGTGGCTCGATTCGGCGCCGCACGAGGCCGGACTGGTGAAGATCACCGAGCACCGACTTTTTGCCGACGGATCCCGCGAGCTTGACGACGCGGTGCTTGCCTTCCGCAGCGAGTGGAGGCTGCGTGGAGACCTGCTCGCCGCCGGGTTGCATGTCGATGCCGTGCTGGGCGGCTGGAGCGGCGAACCCGTCGGCCGGGGAGCCGCCGAACTCATCGTTCTCGCGCACCGCTGAACGACACCTGGCTTTCCGCCGCGACCCTGCCCGCGCGATTAATGCCGGAACACCACCCCTGTCTCTCACCGATAGCCGGAGGCGTCCGCGGGCAACCCGGGGTCCTGGACCTCGACCATGTACCGCCAGCAATCCGGTGTCGAGCCGTCCACGTCGGTGAAACCGTATTCGCGGGCCAGCCCGCCGGAAGAGAACGATCCTCCGCTGCGCGCAAAGACGTCGGGATCCGCAGCCAGCGCCGCAACGGCACGGCCCACAAAACGCGGGGATTCGCTGATTGCGGCAAAATGCCCGTCCGCGCCCGTGGCCGATCGCCAATTCGATTCGGTGACGCCGAAGGCCTCGAGCATCATCTCCGAGCGCAGCCAGCCCGGGCTCAGGGCCACGGCCGCGCAGCGATGCTGCTTCAACTCGTGCGCCAACGTGAAGGCCATGCGCAGCGGCGCGTTCTTCGCCAGATCGTAAAACGTGGAGAGCCGATAGTGTTCCCGGTTGTACGCCCGGGTCCCATCGGTCACCTCAACGACCAGCCCTCCGGGGTTCCTGGCCAACAGCCCCAGCGCGTGGTGGGCAGTAATCAAGTGCGTCTTCACACCGAGTTCCAGCATCCGCAGGCCGGCCTCGAGGTCGTGCTCCCAGATCGGTTGGTCCCAGCCGATGAGCTTTTCGCCGCCCCAGATGTCGTTGACCAACACGTCCAGCCGGCCCTGCTCGGCATCGATGCGTGCCACCAGCGCCGCCACCGCGTGGGAGTCCAGGTGGTCAACTGCCACCGCGATGCCCCGGCCGCCGGCCGCGTTGACCATCTCCGCTGTCTCCTCGATGGTTTCGGGTCGGTCGTATTCGCTGCGCGCGGCGCGGGTGCTGCGGCCCGTGCAATACACCGTGGCCCCCGCCTCGCCCAGGGCAATGGCGGTCCCGCGGCCTGCGCCGCGCGTCGCCCCGGCAACCAGCGCGATCTTCCCCGTCAATGCTCCGTCCATGTATCCACGCTAGCCCCGGCAGACGTGGCACTGCCAGAGTCCGGCGCAATGGATTCTCCGGCCCCTGGATACGCCAAAGACCCCGCCCGGGAGATCGGACGGGGTGTTTGGTGAACGTGGCGACGCGGTGCGCGATCAGCCCAGCGGGTAGAGGGGGTTGTGCCCTGCCGTGACCTTCTCGGATTCGCGGACCGGATCCGGGGCGGTGCCGGTGCCCCAGGGGTTTCCGCCAAGCGCCTCGCGGCCGTGCGGCTCGAGCCAGTTTTCCAGGTCGGGGCCGCCCGGAACGATCTGCGTCGGGTTGATGTCCTCGTGAACCACGTAGTAGTGCTTCTTTATCTGGTCGAAGTCGACGGTGTCGCCGAATCCGGGCAGCTGGAAGAGCTCGCGGGCGTAGCCCCAGAGGTTCGGCATCTCGGTGAGCTTGTTCCGGTTGGTCTTAAAGTGCCCGTGGTACACCGGGTCGAAGCGCACCAGCGTGGTGAACAGGCGAACGTCGGCCTCCGTTATCGAGTCCCCCATCAGGAAACGGCGGGTGGACAGCCGTTCCTCAAGCCAATCCATGGCAGTCCAAAGCCGGTCATAGGCCTCGTCGTAGGATTCCTGGCTTCCGGCGAAGCCGCAACGGTAGACCCCGTTGTTGACCTCGGTGAAGATGCGCTTGATGACCGGCATCATCTCTTCGATCTTCCCTTCCGGCAACAGGTCGGGGGCGCCTTCGCGGTGGAAGTCCTTCCACTGGGTGGAGAGGTCCATGGTGATCTGCGGGTAGTCGTTGGTCACCACGGCACCGGTGGGCACGTCGACGATGGCCGGCACCGTGATGCCGCGCGGGTAGTCGGCAAAACGCTTGAAGTAGTTTTCCTGGATGCGCTCAGTGCCCAGCACCGGGTCCACCCCGCCCTCATCGAGGTCGAAGGTCCAGGAGCGCACATCGTGCACCGGTCCGGGGGTGCCCAGCGAGATCGCGTCCTCCAGGCCCAACAGGCGACGGACGATGATGGCGCGGTTGGCCCAGGGGCAGGCACGTGCCGCCACCAGCCGGTAGCGGCCGGCCTCCACGGGCCACAGGTCAGCGCCTTCGGCCACACCGGCGTGCACATTGCCAATACTGCCCGCGGTCGGCCCTCCGGAGGCGCGCACCCCGTCGGGATCGGCGACGATCCGGTCCTGGATGTAGTTGGTGTCGCGCGTGAATTCCGCGCCCGTCACATATGCACCGGCGGTGCTGTGCTTGTCTTCGCTCATAACCCAACCCTAGTTTCGTGTGCATGGATGCACCATCTCGGAAAAAGAAGTCGGCCTGCCCGGGAGGGAAAGATCCCGGGCAGGCCGTGTTGCCGTCGGACCGCGCACACGTGCTTGTCAGCACCTGCGGCAAGGATGGGTCCGGACGGAGGATCGAAGGCCGGGTCCCGCCCCCCATGGTGCGCGGGACCCGCCATTCGAGGCTTAGGTATTCAGGCCTTAGGCGGAGACCATGGCGGAGTCGCGGACCGACTTCAACGCAACGGTCCACGGCACCAGCTGGTCCAGGACCGGAGCCAGCGAGGCGGCCTGCTGCTCGGTCGGCTTGAACACCGAGAAGTTCTCGAAGTCGGTGAAGAGCGAGAACATGCCGGTCTTCTGCACGTGGGCAACCTGAAGCTCGGACAGGATGCCGCGCAGGTGCTCAACGGCGCGCACGCCGAAGGCGGAGCCGTAGGAGACGATGCCGGCTGCCTTGTTGGCGAACTCGGCGTTCAGGTAGGACAGCGCGTTGGCCAGGGCAGGGGCAACCGAGTGGTTGTATTCGGGAGTGACGAAGACGTAGCCGTCGAATTCGGCGATCTTTGCGGCCCAGGCCTTGGTGGCATCGTTCTGGTAGTTCTGGTACGCAGCCGGGTAGGCTTCATCCAGGAGCGCCAGGTTGAAATCCGCGATGTCGACGAGCTCGTAGTCGGCGTCGCCTCGCAGTTGGGCCTGTTCCAGTACCCACTGTGCAACGCCGGCGTTGTTGCGGCCGGGACGGGTTGAACCGGTGACGATGGCAATCTTGGTCATGCTTGATCTCCTTGGACTGGGCGAGACGCGTCGACTATTTGCTGACACATCAACTAAAACTTGATATTTCCATCCTGCCGCGAGACGATTGACGTGTCAACTAATTTTTCCGAAGTGTGAGGCACACCATGCCCGAGCCCCGTTGGCTCAACGAAGACGAACAACAGCTATGGCTGGAGTTCCGCGAATTCCTCTGGGGCTACCCCCGGGCCATGGATCGCCAGCTGGCCCGTGATTCAGCCATGTCCAGCGGCGAGTACTCAGTTCTTGCCGCCGTATCGCAGGCAGCTCCCGAGGCCTTGCGTCCCGGCGATCTGGCAGCGGCCCTGGAATGGGATCGCTCGCGGGTGTCGCACCTGCTGCGCCGCATGGAGGCCAAGGGCCTGATCGAGCGCTGCGCTTCGAGCAGCGATGGCCGCGGCCAGGACATCAAAATGACCGACGCCGGCTGGGACACCATCCGCAGCGCCGCTCCGGGGCACGTTTCATTCGTGCGGGAAACGCTCTTCGACTCGCTATCGGCGGACGAGCAGGATCAATTCAGCACGATGCTCTCAAAGATCCGCTCGGCGGCGGTTGAGCGCGAACTCTGGTGACCCCTTGGGGGCGCCGCCGCGCCGCCGGCGGGAATCGAGGCGAAAGACTTATTCGCCGTGTTCGGCCGTTGAGGGCCACTGCCCCTGCGCGGTGAAGGACGTGGCCCAGTAGTACGGATTCAATTCACGCAAAGAGCGCATTTCCCACTCGGCCCCACCTGCCGAACCCGGAACGGCGGCCAGGACCTCGGGTCCCCACACGGCAAGCCGCTCCTGGCAGATTCCGCACGGCGCCAGGACCTGGTAGGTTCCCTCCGCGGTACCGCCGGTCACGCAGGCCGAGGCCACCACCCGTTTCCCCAGCGTGTAGGCCTGTGCCACCGCGCCCGTCTCGGCGCACAAGGTCGCGGCCGCATTGAAATTGTCGAAGCTGACGCTGGTCAGGATTTCTCCGTCTTCGAGCACCACGGCGGCGGCCGCAACCGAATCCCGTGCCCCGGGCCACCTGGTCCGCAGCTGTTCGATGGCGGCTTCAACGAGTTTTTGGTTCGGGTCCATGCGGCAATTCTGCCACGGCAAACGCGTTCGCGGCCCTCGAAAGCGACGAGGTTCCGCGTCGCGCGGCATCCTTGTGCATCCGCCCCGAGCGCGCCGCCCGGGCATCGGGGACCTCTGCCCGGCGGTCCACCGGCGCTTTCCGCGCCACCGACTTGTCCACATCCCCGCGCACCCATGCCCCGCAGCGCCCACGGGAGTCCACACTGGGAGGCATGGATACGCAGGAGCTCATTGAGGCACTCACCGGCGACGGTGGCGATCCGGGACACCCAGTGTCGCCGGTGGAAAAGCTGCGCCTGCTCAATGCCCTGTCCCGACGCGCCGACGACCTCGCCGGCCAACTGTCCACGGAGATCGTTTCCCCCACCCAGGCGGCACTCTTCGCCCACATGGTCGAACGCACCCACCGGCTGGCCGAGTTCACGCAGGTTCGCGCGGCGCACACCGCCCAACGCACCCTGGTCCAGGACCTGCCGGAGCAGAATTTGGAACAGGCGCGGGCGATTGCCGATCACCCAGACGCGTTCGTCCATGGCCGCACCACGCTTCTTGCCGACCCGGCCACCGTGCCCACGGGGCTGATGCCATTCAAGGACACCGCAGCATTTCTCCAGGGAGCCCTGGGACTTAGCCACTTTGCCGCCTGCGACCGTCTTCACGCGGCCAACAGCCTGCTGCCCCGCACCGACATCCACGGCAACACCTGCGGCCCGCGCTATCCCAAGCTTGCCGAGCAGGTCCAGGCCGGGACCGCCCGTGTCGGCGCGACCGCGGCCGCGGCCCGAAAGCTTGACAAGCTCGCCCATCCCATGGCCGCCCACCCGGAAATGCCCGGCTTGGCCGGGCGCCTTGAGGAACAGGTTGCCGAATCCGTCGCCGCAGGAATCCCCGGTGCCACCAACAGACTGCTCAACGCCCTGGCCGACGAATTAGACAATGCCACCGATCAGGAACCCTCACCGGACGAAATCCGGGCCAAGGCCGGAATTTTCGTCACCAAACGCACGCGGCATTACACCTGGATGTCGATTTGCATGCTGAATGCGGACGCCGAGGTTTTCTACTCGCATTTTGCGGCGTCGGGCAATCCCCGAACGCTGGCCGGAAATCGCGAGGCGATGGCAACGGCAGCAACCGGGATGACCCCCGCCATCGGGGCAATTGTCGACGGAAACGGTGCCACGACGGCCGCCAACGCAGCGGAAACCGCGGACGGCCCGGATTGGTTCACCCGCCCAGACAGCGCGGAAAACGATATTCTGGAGGCACCTGCACCCGGATCGGGCGACCCGATCAACAGCACCGTCCCGGGCCCCGATGGTCTCACGCCGCCCCAACGGCATCTCCAGACCCTCCTCAACCTCATGCGGGCACCGAACAAGCCACCGGGGAAGGGAACCACCGGGCTGCCCACCGCGCAATTGGTCATTCACTGCCGGCTCGAGACCCTGCTCGGTCTGGCCAAGGGCGCCGGCTGGAGCGCCCACGGCCTGGAAATCCCCGTCGGCGAGGTCCGAAGACGGCTGGCCACAGACGGTGTCATCCCCATGGTCTTGGGCGGCCAAAGTGAAATCCTCGATCTCGGTCAGGAAATGCGCCTGGCACCCGACTACATACGGCGCGCCATCCTTGCCCGCGACGGAGGATGCTTCTACCCCGGTTGCACCGTTCCGCCGGAGCTCCTTGAAATGTGCCACATCGACGGATACGCCCAGGGCGGCCACACCAGCGTCACCAGCATGACCGGAGGTTGCAGCCGCCACCACCATATGGCCGACAATGGGCTTCTCACCCTGCTGATACACAACGGCCTGCCGCATGTCGTCCTGCCCAAGCACCTAGACCCCGAACAGCTGCCTCGCCGCAATGCATTCTGGCAGCGCCCCGAAGCCACGCTGTTCTGAAACTCCCAAGAGCCTTGTCGTCCGCAGTCAGCGTGCGGGCGGCACCTCGGTACAGGTATTCCGGTAGATTCAGCGATTAGGTGCGCAAACGACTAGAAACTCGCCACCGGCCCTTACCGGGCACGGGCACCGGCCGACAGGCAAACGACCCCGGGCAACGTGGTGACGGACCATCGGCTCCCCTGTCGCCGACCCGAACGCGCCACCCCTTAGGATGCGTTGACCTTGCCAAAAATGTGGAGGATCTCCTCGGGGGTGACGGCCTTTTCCAGCCGTGAGACCAGTTCCCGGTCGGTAAAGACCCTGGCCACCGAGGACAGGATGGCGAGGTGATCGTTTTTCACCGCGGCGATGCCCACCACGAACCTGACTTCCTGGCCATTCCAGTCGATGCCCTCCGGATAGCGGATGATCGACACCGTCGTGCTGGCGATGTGCCCCTTGGCTTCGTTGGTGCCGTGCGGGATGGCCAGGAAGTTGCCCATGTAGGTGGACACCGAGGCTTCACGGGAATGCATCGAGGCCACGTACTGCGCGTTCACGGAGCCGCGGCCAACCAACAGGTCCCCGGCCTCGTCGATGGCACCGTCGCGCGAGTGTGCGGTGCCGGCGAGCACGATGCTGTCGAGGACCAGGACCTTCGTTCGTGCCGTGCCAACGGATTCGTGCGCGGCTTTCACGGCAGTGGGAGGAACCGGCTGGTCGACATGCGCGGCGGGTTCTGAGTGAGTGGCCATGGTTTTTCCTAATCAGTTGTCCTGCAGCGCCGCAGGAAAAGAATGTTGGGACGCCTGGATGCCTACGAGGTCTCGGAGATGCGATGCAGCCATTCCAGGAACATCTTCATCTCCGTGTTCGAGAGCTGCTGCGGGTTCGAGGACTCGAGGGCGGCATTCAGGGCGATGGCAGCCACCACGACGGAGGAGGTCTCCACCGGCGTTGCGGAGTCGGCAATGCCCGCATCCGATGACACGGCGGTGATGACGGCATCGCGGGTCATGTCGGAGAGCTCGAAGTTCCGCTCGGCCGCGGGCTCGGCGATGAGCATCAAGGTGACCCCGATGTTCGCCGCCAGGATGCTGCGCACCGCATCGGCCGGCGCCACGTTCAGGTACCCTGCCTTCGCGGCCCGATCGAGCTTTTCACGCAGCAAGGCCTCGGCCTCGGCGACCCGGTTGGAGCGGCTCCCGGGCCGCACATTGCCGAACATCACCAGATACAGGTGGGGCTGCTCGATGCCGAAGCGCACGTGCTGGTCCCACATGCGCCGCACGTCGTCGAGCGGCTTTTCGGTGTTGGCGCGGCCAATTTCCCGGGCAAAATATTGTTCAAAGCCCACGGCAACGACCGCGTCGAACAATCCTTCCTTGTCCCCGAAGTGGTGGTACAGGGTCGGCGCCGTCACCCCGGCCAGCTCGGTGATTTTCCGGGTCGAAACCGCTGCACCGTCAGAATTCGCCAAAAGCTCGACGGCGGCCTGCAGCAACCTCTCTCTTGGCGGAAGCTGGAAGTCAAGACTCATGACTGCTACCGTATCACCTATAGCATTGCTATATGAAGGGGATCACACCTACGCCCATGCTCGAATCCTGGAGTGATCGACGGCTGCCGCGCGCATCGGACCCCAGAGCAACCCACCGGATCGAGGAACCCAAGTGCTGAACTTCGCAGGAGTCGGCGTCACGCCCGGACGCGTCATCGGAACCATCCGCCACATGCCCCCGGCGCTCACCGAACCTCCCACGGGGGATCCGCTCGATGGGCTGATGTCCGCCGACCAGGCCATCGCCGCACTCAAGGACGCCGCCGTGCGCGTGCAATCCGAATTGCGCACCCGAGCAACCGGCGCCAGCCCCGAGGCCAAGGCCGTGCTCGAGGCCACCGCCTTGATGGCCACTGACTCGATGCTGCTCAAGGGCGCGAACAAGATGATCAACAGTGGGCTTTCCGCCGAACGCAGCATCTGGGAATCCGGCGAAACCGTCGCCCAGATGCTCATCACCCTCGGCGGCTACATGGCCGAACGCGCCACCGACGTGCTGGACGTGCGCGCCCGCATCGTCGCCGAATTGCGCGGGGTCCCCGCCCCGGGCATCCCGGACTCCCCGACCCCCTTCATCCTCGTGGCCGAGGACCTCGCTCCCGCCGACACCGCCACCCTGGACCCGGCGAAGGTCATCGCCCTGCTGACCACCGGCGGAGGACCGCAGTCGCACACCGCCATCATCGCCCGCGACCTGGGCCTGACCGC
This sequence comes from Paeniglutamicibacter sp. ZC-3, assembly GCF_025847175.2. NCBI lineage: Bacteria > Bacillati > Actinomycetota > Actinomycetes > Micrococcales > Micrococcaceae > Paeniglutamicibacter > Paeniglutamicibacter sp. ZC-3. The sequence goes on from NZ_JAOYTG010000008.1 coordinate 98,781, forward strand.
GGTGGTAGCCGCACCGGGACTCGATGCCCTGGAAACGGGAACCGAGGTCTTCGTCGACGGTGCCGCCGGAACGATTTCCACCGAACCCGGCGATACCGAACGCCAGGCGGTCGCCACATGGCTGAAGAACGCTGCGCTACTCTCGGTCTTCGACGGCAACGGCGTGATGGCCGACGGGCACCTGGTCCCGTTGCTGGCGAATGTCGGCGGCGGCAAGGACGCCGTGAAGGCAGCGGCGGCCGGTGCCCAGGGCGTGGGCCTGCTGCGCACCGAATTCTGCTTCCTGGGCCGCGACACCGAGCCCTCCATCGAGGAACAGGTTGCCGAATACAAGGCCGTCTTCGACGCGTTCGTGGGCAAGAAGGTCGTGGTGCGCACGCTGGACGCCGGCGCCGACAAGCCGCTGCCGTTCCTCACCGACGCTTCCGAGCCCAACCCCGCACTGGGTGTTCGCGGCTACCGCACCGATACCACCTCCCCCGGCGTGCTGGCCCGCCAGCTCTCCGCCGTCGCCACCGCGGCTGCCGCTTCCGGCGCCGAGGTGTGGGTCATGGCACCGATGGTTTCCACGCCTTCCGAGGCAGCGGACTTCGCCGCCATGTGCGCCGCGGCCGGACTGGCAACCCCCGGGGTGATGGTCGAGGTTCCCTCGGCCGCGCTCAGCGCAGAAGCCATTCTTTCCACGGTCTCCTTCGCCTCCCTGGGCACCAACGACCTGACGCAATACACCATGGCAGCGGACCGGCAACTGGGCCCGCTCGCCGCACTGAACAACCCGTGGCAGCCGGCGGTGCTTCGGCTGATCGATGTGACCGTCGCCGGCTCCCGGGCCGAGGGCAACAACAAGCCCGTCGGCGTCTGCGGCGAGGCAGCGGCGGACCCGGCGCTGGCAGTGGTGCTCATCGGCCTGGGCATCTCGACGCTCTCGATGTCCCCGAGGTCGCTGGCCTCGGTTGCCGCTGTGCTCAAGACCGTCACCCTCCAGCGCGCCGGCGAATTGGCGCGGCTGGCCCTGGCCGCCCCGAGCGCCGAGGCCGCACGCGCCGCGGTGCGCGAACAATTGCCGGAGCTCACCGAGCTGGGCCTGTAGCCCGCTCCCCTGCCGCACCATAGGATTTTTCCTGCCCCGTCCGCTTCACACACCGCCTCGCAAAACAGGAGAACTCCCAACATGTCCGAGCGTCTTGCCACCATCGCCAGCGCCTCCGGCCTGCATGCCCGCCCCGCAGCCCTGTTCGCCGAGGCCGCCGGAGCCCTCGACATCGAGGTCACCATCGCTGCCAAGGACTCGCCGGAGGACGAAGCCATGGACGCCTCGAGCATTCTCTCGCTGATGACGCTGGGCGCGGCCAAGGGCGACGAAGTGGTGCTGCGCGCAACCGGCGACGGCGCCGACGCGGCATTGGATTCCCTGGTGGCACTGCTGGAAACGGACCTGGACGCCCTCTAGCCCGGGCCCCGGGCACAGCCTGGACCCCCCTCGCCCAAGAACCAACGCCGATGGCGTGGAACGCGCATTGATTGCCGCGCTCCACGCCATCGGCGCTTAATCCTGTCGCCTGGCCGCGCTTCCTAGACGCTCGCGCCGGCCACCCTTGTCTCGGCCTCAGCCGACGTGGCAGAGGCGGCCGACGCGGCCAGCAGCCGGGCAAAGGCGCCGCCCGATGCCCGCAATTCCGCCGGACGTCCGCGCTCGGTGATCTCCCCGGCATCGAGCACCGCCAGCTGGTCGGCGTTCTCCACGGTCGAGAGGCGGTGGGCGATCATCAGCGTGGTGCGCCCGGCGGCCAGCCGGTCAAGGGCCTCCTGCACCAGCGCCTCGGTGTTGTTGTCCAGCGCGCTCGTGGCCTCGTCGAGCACCAATACCCGCGGATTGCGCAGGATGGTGCGGGCGATGGCCAGGCGCTGCTGCTCGCCTCCGGAGAAGCGGTGGCCGCGCGCGCCGACCAGCGTGCCAAGGCCCTCCGGCAACCCGGCAACGAGGTCGGCGATCTGCGCGCCGGCCAGCGCCTTCCACAGTGTCGCGTCGTCGGCGTCCGGGTCGGCCAACAACAGGTTCTCGCGGATCGAGGCATGGATGAGGTAGGTCTCCTGGGAGACCACGCCCACGATGCGCGCCAGGGTCTCCGGGGCCATCTCGCGCACGTCGACGCCGTCGATGGTGATCCTCCCGCTGCCGGGGTCATGCAGCCGTGGCAGCAGGGCACCGAGCGTGGACTTGCCCGAACCGGTGGGTCCGACGATCGCGGTGGCGGTGCCGGGGGCCAGTTCCAGGTCGATCCCGCGCAGCACCGCGGGTCCGTCCCCGTAGGCAAAGCCGACGCCCTCGAAGCGCACCCGCCCTGCCGCCTGGTCCGGATCGACCCGCGCGGGGTTTTTCGGCGCCTTGAGCTCCGGGTCCATGTCCAGGTATTCGAAGATGCGGCTGAACAGCGCCATCGCGGTGACCCACTGGACCCCGACGTTCAGCAGCCCCATGATGGGCCTGAAAATCGCGCCCTGCAGCGCCGTGAACGCGACCAGCGTGCCGATGGTCATCCCGCCACTGGTCGCAGGGAATCCGGCCGCAAGGTAGATGAGGGCGGGAATCGCCGCGAAGACGATGCCCATGGTGGCCATGCGCCAGCGACCGGCAAGCTGGCTGCGCAGCTCCAAGTCGACCAGGCGGTGCGAGGAAGCGGAGAAGCGGGCCACGTCGCGCCCAGTGGTGCCCAGGGTCTTGGCCAGCCGGATGCCGGAGACCGAGAGCCCCTCCTCGATCTGCGTGTACATGCCCGCCAGTTCCTGCTGGCGCGCGGTGGTGATGTCCCGCCGCATCAGCGCCACCTTGCGCGAAAGCCAGATGGCCGGGGGCAGCACGATGAGCGAGAGCAGGCTCATCCGCCAGGAGAGAGCCGCCATCGCGATGGCGGTGGCCACCGCGGTGGTCAGGTTGGAGGCCACCGCGGTGGCAGTGGAGGTGACGACCGACTGCATTCCGGCAATGTCGTTGGTCAGCCGCGACTGCACCTCCCCGCCGCGGGTGCGGGTGAAGAATCCCAGCGACTGGGCCTGCAGGTGCGTGAAGAGCCTGGTCCTCAGGGTGTGCATGACCTTCTGGCCCATCTTGGTGGCCATCCAGGTCTGCACCACGCCGATGGCGGCGGTCGCCGCGGCGACGGCCACCAGCCCGCCGGCAAGCCAGGCGAGCAGTACGGTGTTTTGCTGCGGCAGCGCGTCGTCGATGATGGCGCGGATCAGGAACGGCTGGGCCAGCCCAATGACCGAGGCCGCCGAGATCAGCAGCACCACGATGGCGATGGCGAGCTTGTGCGGGGCGAACAGGGCGGCGATCCGGGAGGGCTTCACCGGATGGAGCCTGACCTGCTTGAGGTCGGCCGGGTTCAGGCGGGCGACGGGGCCGCCGGGTCCTCCCCCGCGGCCGGGGTCGGACGGGCCGTGCTGCTTGTTGGCGGAGGGGCCCGAACGGGCCGCGCCGGAAGAGAGTCTCGATTCCGACATGTGCACCACCTTTCGTGGTGGTCGTGGGGGTGCGTGATTGGCACCCCGTCATCGTTGAGGTTACCTCACTATGCGGTTACAGGTCAAATTTGTTGTAGTCTGGGGGCATGCCATTCAGCAGCAATTCCGCACCTCCCGGGGACCTGTCCGAGCTTTTCCACCGCGCCTGGCGCTCACTGCGCCAGACCTGGTCGGCCAGGCTGGCCCCGTTCGAGCTGACCCCGCACCAGTCCCGCGCCATGCGGTCCCTGGCCCAGCACGGCAATTCCTCCGACCCTGCCTCCGGGGCGGGCATGCGGCTGAAGGAGATCGCCGAGCGCCTGCGCATCGCCCCGCGTTCGGCCACCGAGGTCATCGACCAGTTGGAGGCCAAGCAGCTGGTGATCCGGCGCCCGGACCCGCTGGACCGCCGTGCCACGCTGGTGAGCCTGACCGAGGAAGGGATGGGACTGAGCGAGCGCGTGCGGGCAGCAAGGCGCCTGCACACCGAGGAGTATTTCGGTCGCCTCGATGCCCAGGAACGCGCGGAGCTCGCCCGGATCCTGGAGAAGCTCTCCGGCACCCCAGGGCGTTAGGAACCGGGACCCGACGCCGCGGCTAGCCCTCGGACTTGCCGCGGCGCCAGTAGCCCATGAAGGCCACCTGCTTGCGGTCCATGCCGGCATCGCGCACCAGGTAGCGGCGCATCTCCTTGATCACGCCCGCCTCCCCGGCCAGCCAGGCATAGAACGGCTGGGTGGAAACCGTGGCGGTCTCCCACAGGATCTGCTCGTCCACGTCGACGTCCTCGGGGTCGGCCCCGGTCATCACGGCACCCGCGGCGGGAATCGCCACGATGTCGCGCACCGCGGCGGCCAGCAGCTCGCCGTGCGGGTGGGATCCGCGCGGCAGCCACTGCACGGACACGCCCGAACGGGTCGAGGATCCCTGGATGTCGCCGGTATCGGGGACCTCGATCAGCGCATGTCCGGTGACGCCGGCCGGCAGCGCCTCGAGGATGGAGCAGATGGCCGGGGCCGCGGTCTCGTCCCCTGCCAGCAGAATGCGCTTGGCTGCCCCGCGGCGGAATTCTATGCCGCCGTAGTTTTCGTCGCACAACCCTGCGTTGGGGCCCAGCAGGAGCATGCCGTCGCCGACCTGAGCCTGGGCGGCCCACACGGTGGCGGGTCCGCCGACCAGCTTGCCGCCCTCGGTGCGCAGGTGCAGCACGAAGTCGATGTCGATTTCCGCATGCTCCCCGCGGTTGTCCCGATGCCCGGCGGCGCGCAGCGCCCGCACGGTGTAGGTGCGCATGTCGCCCCGCGTTTCGGCCGGCAGCGCCAGCCAGCGGCGGTACCAGCCGCCGGCGTCCTCGGCGTTGAGCCAGGCACCCGGGCGCAGGGAATCGAAGTGGCCGGCCGTTTCCGGGGCCGCGGCACCCGGCTGGGGCGTCGGCGGGATCATGAGCTTGATGCGCAGATCCAGCGGGACGTCCCCGGCACCGAAGTGCGCAAGGTCGGCGCCGGAGAGGGTGATCCGGCGGTAGTTGTCGCTGAGCTCGTGGGTGGCCAGGACCCGGCTGGAGAAGGCCAGCATTTCGCTGATTTCCTCGGCGCGCTGCAGCCCGTCGGCGCGTGCCGCCTGAGATGCCTCGGTCCCCGACCCTGCCGGATCGTCGATGCCGGTTGCCGGTGACGGGTCAAGTGCGGGAACGGAGGCCACGGAACCCGCCTCGAGCCCGGCATCGGGATTCTGCGTGCGGTAGATGCCCTTGGAGGCCAGCACCGACTCGGCGCGCAGCACCCGGTGCCGGCCGATCGGCAGCACCAGCGGGGTTCCGGCCACCGGGTCCGGGATGACCCGGCACGGCATGCCGAAGACGTTCTTGACCATGTCCTCGGTGACCACCGCCGCCGGGTGCCCGGCAGCGACGATCTTGCCGTGCTTCAGCGCCACCAGGTGGTCGGCGTAGCGGGCGGCGAGGTTGAGGTCGTGCAGCACGATCACCACGGTGGTGCCGCGGGAGCGGTTGAGCTCGGAGATCACGTCGAGCACCTCCAGCTGGTGCGCCACGTCCAGGTAGGTGGTCGGCTCGTCGAGCAGCAGCAGCTCGGTTTCCTGGGCCAGGGCCATGGCGATCCAGACGCGCTGGCGCTGCCCGCCGGAGAGCTCGTCGATGGGGCGTTCGGCCAGGTCCGTGGTGCCGGTGAGGTTCATGGCGCGGTCCACCGCCGCCTCGTCCTGGGCGGAGAAGCGCTTGAACCAGCCCTGGTGCGGGTAGCGGCCGCGGCCGATCAGTTCGCGCACCGTGATCCCGTCGGGTGCCGTGGGGGTTTGGGGCAGCAGCCCCAGCATCTTGGCAACCTCGCGGGCCGGGCGGGAGTGGATGTCCTCCCCGTCCAGCAGCACCTGTCCCCCGGCGGGCTTCAGCAGCCGGGAGAGCCCGCGCAGCAGCGTGGATTTTCCGCAGCCGTTGGCGCCCACGATGATCGTCACCTCGCCCTTGGGCAGCTCCAACGAGAGCTCGTCGACGATGCTCACCGAATCGTAGGCGAGTGTGAGGTCCTGTGCTTCGAGAAGTGCCATGCGTGCTCTCAGCTTCCTTCCTTGTTGGCGCGCACCAAGACCCAGATCAGGAATGGTGCTCCCAGTGCGCCGGTGACGACGCCGACTGGCAATTGTATGTCGTGCAGGATATTGGTGGCGATGAACGTCGCCGCGGTGACCAGCAGCGCTCCCACGAGCGCGGCGGACCCCAGGTGGCTGCGACCTTTGCACAGGCGCAGGGCCAGCGGCCCGGCCAGGAAGGAGACGAAGGCCAGCGGGCCGGTCACGGCGGTGGCCACCGCCGTGAGTCCGACCCCGAGCAGGATCAGCCCCAGCCGGGTGCCCCGCACGTGAAGTCCCAGCCCGGCGGCGGTGTCGTCGCCCAATTCAAGGATCCGCAGCTTCGCGGCGGCCGGCACCAGCAGCGGCAAGAGGATCGCCAGCGCGGCGGCCAGCATTCCCGCCCGCTCCCAGGTGCTGGCCGACAGCGAGCCGGTCAGCCAGCGCAGTGCGTCGCCCGCCGTGCGCACGTCGGTGCGGGTGAGCAGGTACTGGATGATTCCCTGCAGCATCGCGGCCACCGCGATCCCTGCCAGGATCAGCCGCGCCCCGGTGTGCTTGCCGGAGTCGGCGATGGCGTAGATCAGCAGGGCGACGGCCAAGGCGCCGGCGCAGGCAATGAGCGAGAGCCCGATTCCCTGGGCGCCGAAGAACAACATCCCCGCCACCGCGGCGGCGGACGCCCCGTAGCCGACACCGATGACATCGGGACTGGCCAAAGGGTTCCGCAGCATGCGCTGGAAGATGGCTCCGGAGGCGCCAAACGCGGCCCCGGCCAGGATCCCAACGGCTGCCTGTGGCAACCGGTCCTCCCAGAGCATGAACGAGACTCCGGGGACCCGTTCCCCGGACAGCGCGGACAACAGCTCGGCCACGGCGAAGGGGTGGCGCCCTGCCACCAGGTTCAGCACGACGGCCACCAAGATGCCGGCCGAGGCCAGCAGGTTCACGCGTGCCACCGGTCCCGGGCGGCGCTTGCCGCGCGGCCGGCGCACACCACCGGTTTCCGGCGGGAAGCGGGGCCCTCGCCGGGGCTTCGGGATCGCTCCGGAGACGGGCGCGGGAGCGGGAACGGCAGCTGCGGGCGCAACCTCGTCGGGTTCCACCGCGGGGTCCGGCGCAGGCGCGGGGCCGGCGGTGCGGCCGGTTCCGGCGATCATCTGGCGACTCACAGCGTGACCTTCTTTCCGCGGCGCAGCAACCAGAGGAAGAGCGGCGCACCCAGCACCGCTGTCATGACCCCGACCTGGATTTCCGCCGGCGGGGCGATGACCCGGCCCACCACGTCGGCAAGCAGCAACAGCACCGGGCCGGCAATCATGGACAGCGGCAGCAGCCAGCGGTAGTCCCCGCCGGCCAGCACGCGGACGGCATGGGGCACGATCAGCCCGACGAAGCCTATGGGCCCGGCCAGTGCGGTGGCGGCGCCGCACAGCAGCACCACCCCCGCGGCGGAAAGGGCGCGGCCGCGGCCCACGCGGAACCCGAGCCCCACCGCGGAGTCGTCGCCCAGGGCCAGCGCATTGAACAGCCTGGCACCGGTCAGCACCGCGACGGCGCCGAGCGCCAGGAACGGCGCGACCGACAGCATCTCGGGCACTTCCCTGGCACCGAGCGTGCCGACCTGCCAGAACCTGAAGCGGTCCAGGGCCTCCTGGCCGACCATCAGCACGGCGTTGGTCAAGGATCCGAGGCCGGCCGCCATGGCCGCACCGGCCAGGGCGAGCTTCAGCCCCGTGGCGCCGTCGCGACCCAGCGAGGCCACCAGGTACACCAACAGCGAGGCACCCGAGGCACCGACGAACGCGAAAAGAATGTAGCCGTGCAATGTGGACACGGCGAAGAAGTGGATGCCCAGCACCACTGCCAGCGCGGCACCGGCGTTGACGCCCAGGATGCCGGGGTCGGCCAGCGGGTTGCGGGTGATGCCCTGCATCCCGGCCCCGGCCAGCCCCAGTGCGGCGCCGATCAGCAGCCCGGCGACGGTGCGCGGGATGCGCGAGGCGATGACCGCGTGGTCCCCGTTGGCGGGATCCAGGTTGGCCAGGGCATCGAAGACGGTGGAGGGGGCGAGGGGGCGTGCGCCGATGAGCAGGGAGAGGAAGACAGCCAGCACCAGGACCGCCAGCAACCCCAGGCCGATCGCCGGGGCGCGCAGGGGCGATTCCCCGCGCCCGGTCCGGGTGGAAGCTGCCGAGGGGTTCGCGGTGTCAACGGATGCACTCATCGCTTTGCCGCCAGAGCTCGGACGGGGCGAAGCGCGGTGGCCCTAGACTGGGGGCCATGAGCATGCAGCAACCCACCGTGGCCTCCGGCCAGGCAGCCTTCCGCCTGGCGCCGAATCCCGGCCCCATGTCGCTGGAAGGCACCAATTCCTATGTGTTGCGCGCGGAGGGATCCGAACACGCGGTGATCGTGGACCCGGGTCCCGACGACGCCGGGCACCTGGCGGCGCTGGCCGCCGAATCCGTCGAACTGATCCTCATCACGCACCGGCACCCTGACCACACCGAGGGCATCGACACGCTGCACCGGCTCACTGGCGCTCCCGTGCGCGCCGCCCTGCCCGAGCATTGCCGCGGGGGCGAGGTGCTTTTGGACGGGGAGGAAATCCATGCGGCCGGCCTGCGGCTGCGGGTCCTGGAAACCCCGGGACACACCTCCGACTCTCTGTGCTTCCTGTTGCCCGACGACGGGGCCAACGGCTCGATGCTCACGGGCGACACCATCCTGGGCCGCGGCACCACCATCCTCGATGCTCCCGACGGCACGCTGGGCGACTACCTGTCCTCGCTGGACAAGCTGGAGGCGGGACCCGATGCGTTGGTGCTGCCCGCGCACGGCCCGGTGCTGGAGTCGCTGCACGGGATCGTGCGCGAGTACCGCGCGCACCGGCACGAACGACTGGCCCAGATCCGCGCCGCGCTGGCGCAGATCCGGAGCCGTTCCGGCCAGGAGCCCACCATCGCCCAGGTCACCGAGGCGGTCTACGCGGACGTGGATCCCCTGGTGCGCCGGGCGGCCGAGATCTCGGTGGCAGCGCAATTGCACTACCTCAAGGAGTCCGAAGCTTCCTGACATTGAGTGTGGGTTCCCGCCTGTTCGGTGCCGGTGCGTGGGTGGGGGGTGTGCAGGCTACTTGCCTGCGGCTGCCTGGGCGCCCGCGGCGAACACCGGGACGACCTTGTCGATGGCGTATGGCACCGACAGCGGGGATGCTGCCGAGATGGCGAGCACCTCCATGTCGTTGGCCGCGGCCACCAGTCCGCCCTTGTCCACGGCGGGGATCTGGGAGAAGAGCTTGTTCTTGACGATGGCGTCGGTGCCCGTGGCCTCGTCGGCCCAGGTGAAGAACAGATCGGCCTCGAGCTCGTTGGCACGCTCGGCGGCCCACGGCAGGAAGAACTCGCCGTCCTTGACGTTCTCGTCGACGATCTCGGCCTGGGTCATGCCCAGTGCGGTCAGGAATCGCGGGCGGGAATCCCCCGTGGCGTAGAGGCTGATGGTGTTGTCGGAAGGTTCCAGGTTTCCGGCGATGAACGTGGTGTCCTTGAAGACCGGGTTCGCCTCGGCGGCCGCGGTGATCTTGCCCTCGACGCCGGTGATGACGTCCTTGGCCTCGGCGTCCTTGCCCAGGGCCTGGCCAACTGCGGTGGTCACGTCCTGCCAGCCGGCGGTGTAGTTCGGTGCAACCGGACCGATGACCGGCGCGATCTTCGAAAGCTTCTCGTACTCGTCCTTCGTCAGACCCGAGTAGCCGGCCACAATCAGGTCGGGCTGCGCCTCGGCCAGGGCCGTGAAGTTCACGCCGTCGGCCTCCGAGTACTGCACAGGCGCCTTCTCGCTTCCGATGGAGGCGCCGAGCTCGGCGAGCTTGGCATCCTTCCAGTCGGTCGAGCCCTGCTTGTTGTTGCCCCAGGTGTCCTCGGCCATTGCCACCGGAACAACACCCAATGCCAGCACCGCATCGGCATTGACCCAGGAAACCGTGGCCACGCGTTCGGGCTTCTCGGTGATTTCGGTGGTGCCGTAGATGTGCTTGATGCTGACCGGGAATGCGTCGCTTGCAGCAGCGGTGCTGCTCGCCGGGGCGCTGTCGGCGGACCCGCCGCAGGCACTGAGGGTCAAGGCAAGGGCGGTTGTGGCTGCGGCGATGAGGCCGGCGCGTCGAGTGAACTTCATGTGAGTGTGGAATCCTTTGCGATTCAGCGGTGAAAACGAGGGAGTCAGAGCTTGATTGGCAGGTCCGGTGATGAGCCAATTCACAATGGCCCGCCGAGTAAGGCTAACCTCACTAAAACCTAATACGCAACACGACTCGGCCCTAATTGGTCATAACGAGTCACGACGCAGGGGGACAATTTCCCGTCATTTCGCACGTCAACCCAACCTTTGGTGACTAGGCTCACTTTATGAATGGAACATTGCCGCCGGAACCCAGGAATCCTCATCGCAGCCGGGGCACGGCCTTGGTCACCGGGGCCACGGCGGGACTCGGTGCCGAGTTCTGCACGCAGCTCGCCGCGCAAGGCCACGACCTGGTCATCGTGGCCCGCGACAAAACCCGTCTGGATGAGGTGGCAGCACGACTGCACGCACAGTTTGCCGTCCACGTGGAAGTACTGGCCGCGGACCTGGTGACGGACGAGGGGACTGCGGCAGTTGCCGCCCGCCTCGCATTGGAATCAAGCCCCGTATCACTACTGGTCAACAACGCAGGGTTCGGATTGCGCGGGAACTTTGCCGACAACGACCTCGGCGAAGAACTAGCTCACTTGCGCATCCACACCCAGACGCCGCTGGTCCTGATGCATGCGGCGATCGACGCCATGGGCACCCGCGGCGGCGGCCGGATCATCAATGTTGCCTCGGTTGCTGCCTTCACTCCGCGCGGGAGCTACTCGGCAGCGAAGGCCATGATGGTGAACTTCAGCAGGTGGGCCAACGTCTTCTATGCCGAGCGCGGCATCTCCGTCACCGCCTCGTGCCCCGGCTTCGTGCGCACTGAATTCCACGACCGCATGGGTGTCGACAAGTCCAGGATTCCAGCATGGGGCTGGCTGAACGCACCGGACGTGGTACGCCGGGCCCTGGGCGACAGCGAAGCAGGAAAATCGATATCGATCCCCTCAAAGCGCTACAAGATCGGCGCCGGCTTGGCACGGATCGCGCCCGACGCCCTGGTGGAGCGCCTGGCCCGGCGCGGACGCTGACGAGGCCTGTCATTCGGGCCGCCGGCCAGACATCCCGCGAATCGGAGCAATACGACTTCCGGCGCGCCATTGCGCCCGGCACTCGGTCCATGCCCACGTCACTTTCGAGACGTATAACGCAATATGACGGAGATTACTTTCGGTACCGAAAAGTGCGCATTTTTCCCGTCTTCGCGGTGGACATTAGGCAACCCTTGCCTTCCGGACGGCCCGCGACAACAACCCATGGCGGTTGTCCGGTTTGCTCATAGGCATGCCTTATCTATAGCGTTTCAACCAAGTTCATTTACGCAACGAGGTAGTTCGCTAATTGCCGGGTACCTCGATCAGCAGCCCCATCATCGGAGTTAAACATCGTGAAGACCCCTGTTCGCGTCGTTCTCGGCGCGCTCGCCGCCGGCGCATCCCTGCTTGCACTGACCGCTTGCGGCGGATCCACCGAGGCCGATGCCGCGGCCGCCGACGGCAAGACCGTCAGCATCACCCATGCACAGGGCACCACGGAAGTTCCGGTCAACCCGGAAACCGTTTACACCTTCGATCTGGGCGTACTTGACTCCATGACGGCGCTCGGCCTCGAGGCCGACGGTGTCCCGGAAACCAAGTACCCGGAATCGCTGGCCAAGTACAACGACGCCGCCGTCACCAAGATCGGTTCCATGAAGGAACCCGACTTCGAGGCCATCTCCAACGGCAACCCGGACCTGATCATCATCACCGGCCGCACCGCCGCCTCCTACGAGGAACTTTCCAAGATTGCCCCCACCGTCGACCTGACCGTGGACGCCACCAAGCCGCTGGATTCCTTCAAGGAGCAGGCCGGAAAGATCGGGACGATCTTCGACGTCGAAACCAAGGTCGATGAGAAGCTCGCGGCGCTCGACACCAAGATCGCCGACACCAAGGCCAAGAGCGCCAACGCGGGCAAGGGCCTGATCATCATGACTTCCGGCGGCGAACTGACCGCCTACGGAGCCGGCTCGCGCTTCGGCCTGATCCACGACGTCCTGGGCGTGTCCACGGTTGCCGACATCAAGTCGGAGGGCTCACACGGCGAGTCGATCTCCTTCGAGTTCCTGAAGACCAACAACCCCGACACCCTTTACGTGATTGACCGCGATTCGGCCATGGGAACCTCGGGCGAGGCCGCCAAGGCCGTGCTGGACAACGAGCTGGTCGCCTCGACCAACGCCGCCAAGAACGACAAGATCGTGGGCCTGGACTCCAACGCCTGGTACATGATTGGCTACGGCCTGGACAACACCGCGAAGATGATCGACGAGGTCGCTTCGGCCCTGTAGGCACCGCCTCGACGACGCCTTCCACATCATGAGCGCACCAGTATTGAGCCGAACGGCCGCCGCGGAGCAAGTTCCCGCGGTGGCCGTTCGGCGTTCCAAAAAACCCTCTGAAACAGCGTGGCTGGTTCTGGGCACCGTCGCTGTCCTGCTGCTGGCGGTCGTGAGCTTGTTCGTCGGGGTCTCCGAAGTCTCCCTGCCGCAGCTGCTGGCCGGGAACGCGGAAGCCTGGGACCTGTTGTGGATCTCCCGCGTGCCGCGCACCCTGGCCGTTGTGCTGGCCGGAACCGCGGTGGCGGTGGCTGGCCTGATCATGCAGCTGATGGTGCGCAACCGGTTCGTCGAGCCCTCCACAGTGGGCACCGTGGAATCGGCGACCTTGGGCATCCTGGTGGTTACCGTCGTGCTGCCCGCCGCCCCCATCATGTTGAAGATGGGCGTGGCAGGCGTGTTTGCCCTCGGCGGCACCGCGCTCTTCCTGGCGGTGCTGGGCCGGCTGCCGGCCCGCAACACCCTGCTGGTGCCCATCGTCGGCATCATGCTCGGCGGGGTCATCGGCTCCGTGACAACTTTCTTCGCCTACAAGTACGACCTGCTCCAGACGTTGAGCAACTGGATGATCGGGGACTTCTCCGGGGTGCTGCGCGGCCGCTACGAGCTCTTGTGGCTCGTAGCGGCGCTCACCCTTGCCGGCTACCTGGCCGCGGACAGGTTTACCGTCGCTGGCCTGGGCGCCGACTTCACCACCAACCTGGGGATGAACTACAAAGCGGTCATGCGCCTGGGGATGGTGCTGGTCTCGCTGATCTCCGCCGTGGTGGTCACCACCGTGGGCGCCGTCCCGTTCCTCGGGCTGATCGTGCCGAACATCGTCTCACTGCTCTTCGGCGACAACCTGCGCCGGGCAGTGCCCTGGACCGCGCTTTTCGGCGCGGGCTTCGTGCTGGTGTGCGACATCATCGGCCGCACCATCCGCTTCCCCTACGAGGTCCCCGTGGGCATGGTGATGAGCGTGCTCGGCGCCACCATCTTCCTGGCCCTGCTGCTGAGAACCAGGAAACGCAATGCCTAAGACCCTTTCCGCCGCACCGGCTCCCGCCTCCGGGGGCCCGAATCCATCCCCGCGCCGCGGCCGCACCGGCTTCACGCTCGGTGCGCTGTCCCCCAGAGGCATGTCCCCGCGAACGCTGGTCATCGTGCTGGCTGTCATCACCCTGGGCTGCATCGCCGCGTTCATGACCATCGACCTGCGCGGGAACCTCTCCTACGCGTTGACCCGCCGGGGCATCCGCGTCGGGGCCATGCTGGTGGTCGCGGTCGCGGTGGGCCTGTCAACGCTGATGTTCCAGACCGTGACGGCCAACCGCATCCTGACCCCCTCGATCATGGGCTTCGACGCGCTGTACATCCTGATCCAGACCGGGCTGGTCTTCGCCTTGGGCTCCTCCACGCTGCTCACCGCCGCCCCGTCGCTGAAGTTCGGGGTCGAGGTGGCACTGATGGTTGTCTTCTCCGCGCTGCTCTACCGCTGGCTCTTCACCGGCGGCACCGGCTCGCTGCACCTCATGCTGCTGGTGGGCATCGTCATCGGCACGCTCTTCCGCGGATTCTCCTCGCTGCTGCAGCGGTTGATGGAACCGAGCGAATACATCGTGCTGCAGGATCTGTTCTTCGCCTCCTTCAACCAGGTCGAGCCGCTGCTGCTGGGAATCTCCGCCGTCGTCGTGGTGCTGGTCGCCGCGGTGGTGTGGAAGCTTCGCAAGACCTTCGACGTGCTGGCGCTGGGACGCGACACGGCCGTCAACCTGGGCGTGGACCACCGGCGCATCGTCACCCTGGTGCTGGTGCTCTGTTCGATCCTGGTCGCGGTCTCCACCGCGCTGGTGGGTCCGGTGACCTTCTTCGGGCTGCTGGTGGTCTCCCTCGCCTACCAGATGGTGCGCAAGTTTTCCCACGCCGCCCTGATTCCCATCGTCTGCCTGCTAGGTGCCATCACGCTGATCGGCGGCCAGCTGGTGCTGGAGCGCGTCTTCGGCTTCGCCACGGCCCTGAGCGTGATCATCGAGTTCGCCGGCGGCCTGCTGTTCCTCTACCTGCTCCTGAAGGGTTCCCTGAAGTGATTTGCATTGATTCGGTGACCAAGTCCTATTCCGGGACCACCGTGGTGGACGCGGTGAGCACCACCATCCCCGCCGGCGGGGTCACCTCCATCATCGGGCCCAACGGAGCGGGAAAATCCACGCTGCTCTCGCTGATTTCGCGGCTGATCCCGATGGACAACGGATCGGTGTCCATCGCCGGCCTGGACATCGGGCGCACGCCCAGCAAGCAATTGGCCAAGTCGATGGCGATCCTGCGCCAGGAAAACCACATCACCATGCGCCTGCGCGTGCGGGACCTGGTGGGCTTCGGCCGTTTCCCGCACTCCGGGGGCCACCCCACCGCGCAGGACGAAAAGCACATCCTCGAGGCCATGGAGCAGTTGGACCTGACTCCGCTGGCCGACAGGTTCCTGGACGAGCTCTCCGGCGGGCAGCGCCAGCGCGCCTACATCGCCATGGTGCTGGCCCAGGACACCGACTACCTGCTGCTCGACGAGCCGCTGAACAACCTGGACATGAAGCACTCGGTGGAGATGATGCGCATGATCCGCCGGCTGGCCGACGAACTGGGCAAGACGGTGGTCATCGTCATCCACGACATCAACTTCGCCTCCTGCTACTCGGACACGATCCTGGCGATGCGCGAGGGCGTGCTGGTGCACCAGGGAACCCCGGCGGAGATCATGACCGGGGACGTGTTGCGCGACGTGTACGACATCGACATCCGCATCGAGGAGATCGACGGCAACCGGATCGGCGTGTACTTCGCCTGATCACCTGCGCCGCCATGCGGCGGGGTAACTCGTCAGGGGTGGATGAATGGTTTTGCGCGGGGCTTGGGGAACCGCGGATGCCTCGATGGCGCCCCCGGGGCTGGTGCATGTACAAGAATTGAGTGGAATTCGGGTAAGTTTGCCCACAATGCGAGACGACACCCGACACTAATAACTATTCATTGACCTGCATATTGCGCGGTTTTTGCGCGGTCGGCCGCCCCTTGCCGCAAAATCCGCAGCTTTGGAAGAATGCAAAAATTGCCTACATGACCACGCACAACATCGCACCGGGCACGACGCGTCCGACGCTTCGCCAGCAACTGGGAGCTCGCAAGCCCATCGAGTCCTTCATCGCCGAGGCAGGCAACGGAACCGGCGACGGACCCAAGCTGCGCCGCACGCTCGGGCTGCTGCACCTGACCATGATCAGCGTCGGCGCCACCCTGGGCACCGGCATCTTCGTGGTGCTCTCCTCCTCGGTGCCGATGGCCGGGCCTGCGGTGTGGATCTCCTTCGCCATCGCCGGGCTCGCCGCACTCTTCGCGGCGCTCTCCTACGCGGAAATGGCCGGCGCGGTGCCCGTTTCCGGGTCGAGCTACACCTACACCTACGCGACCATGGGCGAAGGCCTGGCCTGGATCTGCGGGTGGTGCTTGGTGCTCGAGTACGCTGTCTCCGTCGCGGCGATTGCGGTGGGAGCCGGCGAATACCTGAATGAGATGGCCCGTTCGCTGGGCGTGGACCCGCCCGCGGCACTGACCAATCCCCCGGGGTCCGACGGCGGCGTTTTCAACATTCCGGCCCTGCTGATCGTTCTGTTCGCCACGGTGCTGCTGGTGCGCGGCACCAAGGAATCCGCCATGGTGAACACCGTGCTGGTGTTCACCAAGATCGCGGTGCTGCTCTTCTTCATCGTCATCGCCTTCAGCGCCTTCACCTCCGGGAACTTCGACCCGCTGCTGCCGATGGGCACCGCCGGGGTCTCAGCGGCCGCAGCCCGCCTGTTCTTCTCCTACATCGGCTTCGATGCCGCCTCCACGGCCGGCGAGGAAGCAAAGAACCCGCAGCGCGACCTGCCGCGGGCCATCGTGCTGTCAATGGTCATCATCACCTCCCTGTACATCCTGGTGGCCATCGCCGCGATCGGCGCCCGCCAGTGGACCTGGTTCGAAGGCAAGGAAGCGGCGCTGGTGCAGCTGCTCGAGGAGGTCACTGGCCAGGGCTGGGTGGCGCTGCTCTTTGCCGCCGGCGCCGTGCTGGCCATCGTCTCCATCGTGATCACGGTGCTCTACGGGCAGACCCGCATCCTGGTGGCGATGAGTCGCGACGGCATGGTCCCGAAGGTCTTCGGCCGCATCTCCCCGCGTAACGGGGCCCCGGTGGCGGGGACCTGGATCACCGGCGGCGTGGTGGCCCTGGTGGCCGGACTGGTGCCGCTGGGCCAGCTGGCCGATGCCACGTCCATCGGCACACTCTTCGCGTTCTCGCTGGTCTCCCTTGCGGTGATCTTCCTGCGCCGCACCCAGCCGGAATTGCCGCGCACCTTCAAGGTTCCGCTCTACCCCCTGACCCCGATCCTCGCGATCCTCTTCTGCGGTTACCTGATGCTCAACCTCGGGGTGGGCACCTGGGTGGTCTTCGCGATGTGGATGGTCATCGGCGCCGCGATCTACCTCGGCTACGGGCGCCGAAACTCGAAGCTTGCCGCCAACTGGGACATGCTCCGGAAAAACTAGGTGACTCACCCCGCCACACCGCTGCCTGGGCAGCGGTGTGGCGGACTTGTGCAGGTCGCGCCAGGAGCTTTCCAGAACCACGCAACCGGGCATCGGAGCCGATGGTGACGGGTTCAACGCCCATCTCCTGCCAGGGCCGGAGATCCGTGGCGGGGGCTTAGGGCATCGGCTGGACCGGACCGCCCGGGACCGGACGGCCACGGCGCAACGGTATGGAGCAGGCAGCGGCCAAGGCCGCCATGCAGGCGCCGTAGATGAGGGTGTTCACGGCGAACCCCACGCGGTCGCGCCCGGTGGGCGGGGACGTCATGAAAAACTTCGGACCCATCGCGGCCAGCAGCGGAATGTGCCCCGCAACGATCGTGCCCGCCGCTATACGCCCCCAGAGCGGGCCGCGGCCGGCCAGCACCATTCCTCCGGCCATGCCAAACAGGGGTGTGGCGATGGCGTTGGATCCCTCGCCCGTTTCAAGAAGTTTGCGCATGAGCCCGGGAAGCGGCAGCGTGCAAGCTGCGAAGACCAGCGGGCTGGCCGAGAACCGGTCCAGATTTCGTTCGGGGTCCCCCGCCCGCAGGTCGGCGCTGTGCGCCAGCATCGCGCCCGTGATGGCCCCGGGAAGCATGATCCCGACGATGGTGTTCCGGGGATTGACACGCGAGGCGTCCCCGACGAGGTTCCCCATGTACATGCGCATCGTCGCCGACCACGCCAGTCCGGCTGCTGCTCCCAGGATTATGCTTCGCATCGGTCCTCGCCCTGTTCCATTGATGGTGGCCACGATGATCCTCCGTGGCGGCCTCGGGCACAATGACCGGGCCGCCCCATGGGCATGGACGGGAATCGAACTCGCCCGGCGTGGGTTGTACCCCGGTAATGGAACTCGTGCTCTACACCTCCGCCTTCTGCGCACCCTGCGTGCGTGCCCGTTCCGTCCTCGGGAACGCCGAAAAACTGCTGCCTCAGGCCCGCTTCCGGGAAGTCGACGTGCCCTCGAACCTCGGGGAGTCCGAGTCCTCCGGCATCGTCTCGACCCCCACGCTGGTGGTGCTTCGCGAGGGCACCGAGGTGTTCCGGGCCTCCGGGGTGCCCAGCGTGCAGCAGGTGCTGGCCGCCGCCGCGCTGGCCCTGGACTAGCACCGGCTCCGCGCCGGGGCCCGGGTCGGCTCCTCCCGCACCCGGAGGCGGTCGAAGGGCGCTAGCGCAGCCCGCCAAGCTGAAGGTTGCGCAGGTATCCGAGGGAGTCCGAGGCTAGCGCATCCTGGCTGCTGGCCAGCGGGCGCCAGGTGTGCGCGCTGCCCGGCGCGAAGGACTCCACGCACAGCGGCCCGGTGTAGCCGGCCAGGTCCAGGGCGTGGATGAAGGCGTTGAAGTCGAAGTGGTCGGCCCCGACGGCTCCCCGGTTGTTGCCGCTGACCTGCACATGGGCGATGTGGCCCATGGCGCGGGCCACCGAGGCGGCGATGTTCCCTTCCTCGATATTCAGGTGGTAGGTGTCAAGGAGCATGCCGAGGCCCGGTCCCAGCAGCGGTTCGAGGGCGTCGAAGGCCTGGTCGACGGTGTTGATGAAACTGGTTTCGTAGCGGTTCAGCGGCTCGATGGCCAGGGTGACTCCGCGCGCCACCGCACGGTCGACCAACGGGGCGAGGTTGGTGCGCAGCTGGAGGTAGGCGTGCTCGCGCTCGGCCCCGGTCATCGTCCAGGTGCGCCCGGTGGAGGCATGGAGCGGCCCGGCCACGGTGTCGGCGCCGAGCTCCGCTGCCACGTCGATGCACTGCGCCAGGTAATGCCCGGTGGCGGTGATTTCCGCTTCCGGGGCGGAGACCAGGTTGCGCAACGGGGTCATCACCCCGATCACCACCGGGGCCAGCCCGTGGCCGGCGAGGACCTCCCGGGCGGCGGCCGGGTCCCAGTCGCCGGGGTTTTCCAGCGGCAACTCGATGGCCCCGAAGCCCAGGGCCGCTGCATGGGCGGCCAGTTCCGCGAGGGAGGCGTCGTCCAGCCGCCGGGTCCACAACCGGGTGCTCACGCCCAACGTGCGTTCCATGGTTCCTGCTCCCCTGCCGTTGGCCTGCGTATCGATTGCCCCGGGCGCGCGGAACGTGCGCCGAAGTCCTTGGTGCCCATGCTACGTCCGCCCGGTTGCCCCTGCCAGTGCGGGGCGGTGCACATCGCCCGGGACCCCGCCCGCCGATACGCGGCGCGCCGACGGTTCGCGGTGCGGGGTTTTATTGTGAAGAATGGGTCGGTGATCCCCTCGCCTGTTGAACCCGCCCCCGCCGCCTGCCTGCAACGGATCGTCGCCGATTCCTCGGACCGGATCGCATGGCTGCGGGCCCGTTCGCAGGGCATCACCGCCACCGACGTGGCCAAGCTTTCCACCCCGAAGTCCATCCAGTCGGCGGCCTGGGACAAGCTGCACGGCTCGGGCTTCGGCGGGAACCCGTACACGGACCACGGCCGGGCCCGTGAACCGGTGATCGCCGCGTGGGTGCAGGAGAACTTCGGGATCCTTCCCTCCAGCCAGCTCTTCCACGCGGCGGAGAACCACATCCACCTCGCCACGCCCGACGGGTTGGGCATCCGCGAGACGGGCCGGGTGGAGCTTGCGGAAATCAAGACCACCAACAAGCCGTTCAAGACGATCCCGCGGAACTACCTGCGCCAGGTGTTCTGGCAGCAATACGTGCTCGGCGCCGAACGCACGCTTTTTGTCTGGGAGCCGCACAAGGACTTCGTCCCGATGCATGCCGAACCGCTGACCCGTTGGGTCGACCGCGACGATGCCGCGATCAGGGACCTGATTGCCAAGGCCGATGAGATGGTGGCTGTCCTGCGCGAACGCACCGCCGCGGCCCGCGCGCGCGCCGACTACGGGCCCGCCGCGCTGTACCTCTGAGCATTGTTCCCCGGCCCCTGATGATGGGGCTGCGGGTCAGGCCGGGGCGGCACCGGGCATCACTGGCTTGGGCAGTGCGTCGGGGTAGTCCTTGCCGAGCTCGGCAATCAGGTGCTCGCGGACGTAGTTGCGCAGGTCGTACAGGTCCCCGGGGTTCCTTGCGCTGACACCAATCGTGACCTTCAGGATTCCTCCGATGGCATCTGTCACGTTCAGGTCCCCGATCCGTCCGTCCCACAAATCCGTCGAGGCAAGCAATTGCTGGGTGCGGGTGCGCAAGTGCTCGATGGGTGCGTTCCAGTTCAAATCCAGCAGAACGAAGCCGCTGATCTCGGTGCTGCGGCGCGACCAGTTCTCAAACGGGGTCGTGGTGAAGTGGGTCGAGGGGATGATCATCCGTCGCCCGTCCAGCAGCAGCACCACCACGTAGGTCAGCGTGATTTCCTCGATGGTTCCACGCTGGGTCTCCACCACCACGGTGTCGTTGACCCGAATCGCGTCCGTGAAGGCGATCTGCAGCCCGGCAAAGACGTTGGCCAGGGAGGACTGCACGGCGAGCGCTGCGACCACGGAAATCAGGCCGGCGGAGGCCAACAGGCCGGCTCCCAGCGCCCTGACCTCGGGAATCGTGAGCAGGGCCCCTGCCACCGCCAGGGTGATGATCAACGCGGTGACCACCCGGCGCAGCAATCCGACTTGCGTCTGGATCTTGGCCAGACGCCGGGGATTCCCGTCGTCCTCGCGGTACCTGGCCAGGACGATGTCCTCGAAGACGCCTATCACGACGATCAGCAACCACGCGATGGAGCTGATCAACCCCAGCAAGAGCAGGAACTGCCAGATGGTGACCCATTGGCTCGGGGCAAAGCCCACTCCCACCGCGACCTTGGTGAAGGCAAAGGCCAGGGTGAACAGCAACGGCGCGCGTCGCAGAGTGCGTTCGGGAGGAAGTCCCTGGATCCGGCGCAGCAGCCGCTTGAGAATGAAGGACAGGACCACGGTGATAACGATCGCGGACAGTAACCCGATCGCAACCACAACCCAGGGCCGAATGGCATCGGGTAATGCGTTCGTGTTCTGCACGGCCTCGTTCAGGGCGTCGTCCAATGTTCCGGTGGCAAAGATCTGCATCTCACAAGGTTGTCACACGCCCTTGGGTGTCGGCTGGATATCGCCCCACCACGTCGGTCATATCTCCTCTGGGTTGCAATGCCATGGATTGTGCGTAAACCCCCTTGCGAGGCGGTTTCCCGGCGCGCAAGCTGATCTCACCACCCCCTCCACCCGCATTTTCCGCCCTTAGCGAGGCACACCATGAAATCCAGGATCACCGCCGGCATCGCCGGTGCACTACTCATCGCGGGACTCGGCATCTCCCCTGTTTCGCCTGCGGCAACCGCCACGGCGGCCACCGCCCCCTATTGCGGCATCACCTGGGGCTCACTCGCCGACTCCGTCGCCGCATACTCGTCCGCCACCATCGCCAACGTCCGCACCGGCCGCCACACCTGCTATGACCGGATGGTCATCGACCTCAAGGGCAAGGTCAAGGGCTACGACGTGCGCTACGTCAACGCCGTCTTCACCGAGGGCCAGGGCAAGCATGTCCCGCTTGCAGGCGCCGCCGACCTGCGCATCATCGTGAAGGCACCCGCCTACACGAGCTCCGGCACCCCCACCTACAACCCGGCCAACCGGACCAACGCCAAGAACGTTTCCGGCTACACCACCTTCCGCCAAGTCGCCTACCTGGGCAGTTTCGAGGGGCAGACTTCCTTCGGCCTGGGCGTCCGCGCCCGGCTTCCGTTCCGCACCTTCGTCCTCACCGCCGCCGACGGGAGCACCAGCCGCCTGGTGATCGACGTGGCCCATCGCTGGTAGCGGAGCGCGGGAACACCTGCGGGCACCGGTTCGGCACCACGGCTTCGTGGCGCGGAACCGGTGCCCTTTCCCTGCCCGCGTTGCCACGGCCCGGAGCCGGACCGGCACGCCAGAAGGGACGCAAGGCCCACGCGAGAGCGGTGTTGGATGACAAAACAACGTCATCCGGGACGCCGAGCCGGCGGATATGACACGATTCATGCATGAGTATTGCCCGCCCGTACAAGCAAGTAGATGTCTTCGCCTCCTCCCCCTACACCGGCAACGGCCTGGCCGTGGTGCTTGACGGCGAGGGACTCAGCGATGCCCAGATGCTGGGCTTCGCCAATTGGACCAACCTCGCCGAGACCGTGTTCCTGTTGCCGGCCACGCATCCGGATGCCGACTACCGGGCACGGATCTTCACCACCACCACGGAACTGCCTTTTGCCGGGCACCCCACCCTGGGTGCGGCGCACGCATGGCTGGAAGCCGGCGGCGTGCCCAAGAACCCCGCGGGCCTGGTCCAGGAATGCGGAGCCGGGCTCATCGAGGTACGCCGGGTCCCCGGCGAGGACCCCGAGGACCCCGAATCCCTGGCCTTCAAGGCCCCGCCCATGATGCGCACCGGCGAACTCGAGGACGACGTGCTGGAATGGGCGCTGGGCGGACTCGGGCTGGCACGCGAGGACGTGCTGGCGCACCAATGGGTGGCCAACGGGCCCAACTGGGCGGGATTGCTGCTGCGCGATGCGGACCTGGTGCTTTCGCTGGAGCCCGACTATACGGCCCTGGCCGGGCTGGAGATCGGGGTCATCGCCCCGCACACCGTCGGCGGCGTTCCCGCCCGTTCCTACGACCCGAATGTACCCGAGGCCCGGCCGGCCGGGGCGCGGGAGGAATTGAGCCCGGTATCGGCGGCCGACGAGCGCCGCGGCTCCCAGCGCTTCCGCAACGTGGTCACCGGCGCGCCGGCCGACTACGAGGTGCGGGCCTTCTGCCCCGGCGAAGGCCTTCAGGAAGACCCTGCCACCGGCTCCCTGAATGCCGGCTTCGGCGTGTGGCTCACCGGGTCCGGGCTGGCCCCGGCCTCCTACACCGTGCGCCAGGGAACCCGCCTGGGCCGCTCGGCGATCCTGCACGTGGAATCCGACGCCGCAGGCGTATGGATTGCCGGGCACTCGGTGACTTGCATCGACGGCGTCGTCAACCTCCCCTAGACGCAAAAACAGTGCAGTGTGAGGTGGGGCTCAATACCCTGTATTACCGTGGCGACCCGGAGTAGGCTCGGGCGGTGAATGTGAACCAACGCGTAACGGAAACCAAGCAGGACAAGCTTGCCTGGGGTGCCCTGTGGGCGCTGGTCATCGGCTTCTTCATGATCCTGCTTGACTCGACCATCGTCTCCACCGCGATGCCGGCCATCATGAACGGGCTGGACACCGACATCAACGGGGTCATCTGGGTCAACAGCGCCTACCTGCTGGCGTTTGCGGTGCCGCTGCTGATCACCGGGCGCCTCGGGGACAGGTTCGGCCCGCGCACCATCTACCTCATCGGCCTCATCGTCTTCACCGCGGCCTCGCTGTGGTGCGGGCTGGCTCCCGACATCAACACGCTGATCGTTGCACGCGTGGTCCAGGGCCTGGGCGCCTCGATGATGAGCCCGCAGACGATGACGTTCATTACCCGCATGTTCCCCTACGCCCGCCGCGGCGCCGCCATGGGCGTGTGGGGCGCGGTGGCAGGCCTTGCCACGCTGGTCGGCCCGATCGCCGGCGGCTTGTTCGTCGACACGCTGGGCTGGGAATGGATCTTCTTCGTGAACGTGCCGGTGGGCATCATCGCCATCTGGCGCGTGTTGGCCAAGGTGCCCGAACTTCCGCGCCACTCCCACTCCTTCGACTGGCTGGGCGTGGGATTGAGCGCCGTGGCGATGTTCGCGCTGGTCTTCGGAATCCAGGAAGGCAACACGCACGATTGGGGACCGTTCATCGGGCCCATCGGCTCGTGGCAACTGATCATCGGCGGGGCCGTGCTGCTGGGGCTGTTCATCTGGTGGCAGGGCGCCAACCGGGCCGAGCCGCTGGTACCACTGGTCCTGTTCAGGGACAGGAACTTCTCGCTGGCCAACATCGCCATCGCCTTCATGGGGCTGTCCATCACCGCCATGAGCTTCCCGATGATCCTCTACCTGCAGTCGGTGCGCGGACTCACCCCGACGCTTTCCGCGCTCATGCTCGCGCCCATGGCCGTGGTGGCAGGCGCGCTGGCCCCGGTGGTCGGCAAGAACGTCGGCAAAATCGAGGCCAAGTACTTCGCGATCCCCGGCTTCTTCCTCTTTGGCGCCTCGATCACGGCCTACGGGCTAATGCTGCGGGCCGACACCCCGTTCTGGCTGCTGTTGCTTCCACCGGTGTTCATGGGGCTGGGCTCGGCCATGATCTGGCCCGCAGTTTCGCTGACCGCCACCCGCGACCTGGGCCAGGCTGACGCCGGGGCCGGATCCGGGGTGTACAACACCACCCGGCAGGTCGGCGCGGTGCTGGGTTCGGCGTTGATCGCGCTGATGATGGAATCGCGCATTGCCGTGGAGTCGGAAAAGGCCGTTGCCGCACTGGCTGCCGACGGACCTGCCTCCGTGGTGAGCGGTTCCCTGGCCGAGCCGGGAACCGGGGCAGCGGTGCCCGAATTCCTGCATCAGGCCTTCTCGCTGGCGCTGGGCCAGGCGCTGTTGCTGCCGGGTATCGTGGCCATGGCAGCTGCCCTGCTGGCGGCGTTGTTCCGCAAGGGCGCGCGCAGCAACTGATCCGCGCGCCCTTGCGGGCGTTGCGCTACTTCTTTTTCGCGGTGACTTCCTTGATCTTGGTCTTCGCCTTGCCGCGGCCGAAGACCAGGGCCGCGGCGATGCCGGCCAGCCAGAGGTCCTTGGCCATCGGGACTCCGTTGGGCGTGGGGCGGATGCCGTCGGACTCGGTCAGTCCCGGGGTCTTCAGGTAGGTGGCGACCAGTCCGGCCGCGAAGGCACCCAGTCCAAGGCCGGCCAGGCGCGAGGGGATGAACGGGGTCAGCAGGGCCGAGCCCACGGCGATCTCCCCGAAGGCCAGCGCCTTGCCGAAGACGGCTGGTTCGACCTTTTCGACCTGCGGGATGGCATTGGAGGCCATGGACTGCAGGCCCTCGGCGGATTCGGCGTCCATGCGCAGCTTGCCGATGCCGCTGTTGAGGATGTAGGCGCCCGAGACGAGTCGTAGTGCGGTGTTGGCAATGCTGAAGCCCATGGTTTTTCTCCTGGTCGTGGGTCGCTGTGGTGGTATTCGTTAACCCACCCTATGGTTTGGCGCTCCGCCACGGCTATAGCTTCCCCGGTGTGGCGCGGGACAAGGTCCGGGGACCGCATGCTCTATGGGCTGTGACACATTCGCGCAATGCGGAGTCCAATCGGGGGCGGGAGAAACCGGCGGCATGCTAGATTCGCGTGCATGATCACCTCCTCCGCGGTTCCCGATGCCGCGCTGCGCCTGCTCGTGGAAAAGGGCTTCGACGCCACCAGCGTCGACTCGCTGGCACAGGCTGCGGGCATCTCTCGTTCCACCTTCTTCCGGCGCTTCGGCTCGAAGGAGGAAATGGTCTTCGCGGACATGGAAACCATCATCCACCACCTTGAAACGGTGCTTGCCACCTCCTCGGCCGGCCCCGTGGCCTCGCTGGTGCACGCGGGGTTGACCGTCTTCGACCAGCACACCGCCAGGCCCGAGGCCGCTGGCTTGCGCCACCGGCTGTTGCTTGACGTGCCCTCCCTGCGCGACCGCGAGCTGGTCTCGATCCACCGCTACGAGCGGGTGTTCCGCAACCACCTGCGTGACCGCGGGTTGTACTCGCTGCCCAACGGGCGGGCCATGTCCATCGCGTTTGCCTCCGGGGTGGTCTCGGTCCACAACGACCACCTGCGCCGCTGGCTGCGCCACCCGGAAGACACCCGCCGTCCCGACCTGGAGCGCGAGCTGCTGGCCCTGGGATCGGTGTTCGCCCCGGTGCTCGAGCCGCAGGAATCGACACCCGCACCCGAGCCGACGACGGTGGTCATCACCATTGCCGGCGGCACCCCGGACACCGAGTCGGTGCTGTCCCAGGTCCGCGATGCCCTGAACCGCGCGAACGGCTAGGCCGGACGCGAGGCACCCCGCGGTGGAACCCCCACACTCGAGGCTACATTCCCTCCCCGGCTGGCCGCGGGCGACCGAACGGCTCGTGCTGCGCCCCGCCGCCGCATCGGATGCCGAGGCCACTTGGGTCTACCGCCGGCTTCCGGAGTCCTCCCGCTGGGTCACCTCTGCCTGGAACGACCTTCCGGACTACCGCCGCTCCTTTACCGACCCGGCGCACCTGCGCGACAGACTCGTCATGGAATCCGCCGGCACCGTCGTCGGGGAAGCGGTGGTTCGCCTCGGGGACGCGTGGTCCCAGCGCGAGGTCGCGCACCTGGCAGCGGGCACCGAGGCGGAGCTCGGGTGGTCGCTGGACCCGGCGGCCGGCGGGCGCGGGCTTGCCACCGAGGCGGTGTCCTTCCTGCTGCGCCTTTGCTTCGCCGACCTGGGCCTGCGCCGGGTCCATGCCCGCTGCTTTGCCGCCAACGAGCCCTCTTGGCGACTCATGGAACGCGTGGGGATGCGCCGCGAAAGCCACCTGGTCGCCGGCGCACTGCACCGCGACGGCACCTGGAAGGACGGATACGCCTACGCGCTGCTTGCGGACCAGTGGCGCGCCACACAAAATGCCTGAACCGGAGTTTCTTGACCTGAAACTGAGTTCCAGTATGCTGGTGCCTTAGCGACATTCCCGCCGCCGACGAAAGGGCACCACTCCGCCATGAGCATTGAAGCCAGCCTGAACACCGATTTTCCTTCCGGTGTCGTTGAACCGGAGTACGAGCTCTGGGGCGAGGTGGATGTCGATCCGGCAGGCCTCTTCGAGGATGTCAATGCGGAGGATCGCGTTTACTGGGACAGGGCACGGAAGTTCGGCCTGGACGAGGTGCGCCCCGTCATCGACGGGTACTGGGACAAGTCCGACTACCCGCTGGATCTGGCCAAGCGCCTGGGCGAGCTGGACCTGCTGCGCGATGGTCTGGAGCTTGAGGGCTACCCGCAAATGAGCGTGCTGGCGGCCGGCCTGGTGAACATGGAGCTCTCCCGCGCCGATGGATCGGTGGGCACCATTGCCGCGGTGCAGGCCGGGCTGGCCCTGCGCTCGATCACCGAGTGCGGCTCCCCCGGGCAGATCGCCCACTGGGGCCCGAAGCTTGCCAATGCCGAAGTGCTCGGTGCCTTCGCGCTCACCGAACCCACCCACGGCTCGGACTCGGTGTCGTTGGAGACCCGCGCCGTGCGCGTTGCGGGCGGCTACCGGATCAGCGGCGAAAAGAAGTGGATCGGCAACGGCTCCACCGGCGGAATCACCATCGTCTGGGCGCGCGACGAAGAGAACAAGGTCCGCGGCTTCATCGTGCAGCAGGAGTGGGAGGGCTACACAGGCACCACCATCGAGGGCAAGCTGTCCCTGCGCGCCATCTGGCAGGCGCACATCCGCATGGAGAACGTCTTTGTCCCGGACTCGCATGTGCTGCCCGGGGCCAACAGCTTTAAGGACACCTCCAAGGTCCTCTTCGCCACGCGCCTGGGCGTCGCCTGGTCCGCCGTGGGCCACGCCACCGCCTGCTACGAGACGGCCGTGCAGTACGCGGCCCAGCGCATCCAATTCGGCCGGCCGCTTGCGGCCAGCCAGATCGTGCAGGAACGCCTGGCCCGCATGCATTCCGAGCTTGCCACCATGCAGCTCACCGTCATGCAGGCCACCCGACGCGAGGAGGCGGGAACCCTGACCCCGGTGCAGGCATCGCTGGCGAAGTTCACCTGCACGCGGCTGGCCCGCGGCATCGCGTCCAACGCCCGCGACCTGCTCGGCGGCAACGGCATCCTGCTCAAGAACCGGGTGGCGCGGCACATTGCCGACATCGAGGCCATCCACACCTATGAGGGCACCGAGACCGTCCAGGCGTTGATCATCGGGCGCTCGATCACCGGGATCTCGGCCTTCGCCTAGGCCGCGGCGCAGGTCTCTCCCCTGTTTCCTAGCCGTTGCCTCCGTGCGGGGTGCCGCGAGGCATCGCCCCGGCGGCGGGTGCGGTGCTGGTATCAACGCCCACGTCCAGCACTGCCTTGTAGCCGGCGACGGTCTCCCCCGTGACAGTCGCCAATTGGCTGGCTCCGCCGTCGTCACCGAAGACGTTGTCGCTTTCCAGCGACAACCGTGCCAAGGTCCGCACCGAATTCGCGTAGCCGTCAGTCGCGTACACGGCGTCCGAAACGTCCTGGGGCAACGCCACCTGGGAGATGGCGATCGCCTGAGCGGAGTCGGTGATCGATGCGGCATCCGGGTAGACCTCGAAGTGGATGTGGGGCCAGCGTCCGGGGTAGCAGGCAGGGAAGATGCTGGTGAAGCGCACTGTGCCCTCCGCATCGGCTACCTGCACCCCGCGCAGGTAGTTTTCCTGCTCGGCTGCCGGGGTGTACATCGAGTAGTTCCCGTCCCTGTCGCATTGCCAGACGTAGACGGCAACGCCGGCAAATGCCGCGCCGCCGTTGGCCAGGTCCTTGATGTTCAGTTCCAGGTCCAGGGCAACGCCTTCCGCGGTTCCGTTGGCGTCCCCGAAACTCGAGCGGATGTCGCGGCGCACGATGCCACTTTGTTCCAGCACGTCCGGCCCGTTTGATCCGTCCCCCGGGTAGGGCCCGGCCGTCTCGTCGGGGATCTCTCCCGCAGAGGTGCCGGTGGATGCGTCGTTGGTGGTGGCGGTGCACGCGGCCAGGCCCAGTGCCAGGGCGCCAACGCCGAAGGCCTTGAGCGCACCGCGGCGCCCGATGAGCGTCTGCACATCGAACCCGAGTCCCTGGTCCTCGAGATCCTGGTGGGGCCGCGGAAGACTCCGGCTCTTGTAGGCCGGGTGGCCGGCGCCCGGCCTCTGGTGCTGCTGGTGCTGTTCCATGGCGTCGTTCCTCGCTCGCTCGTGAATCCTGGTTGGTGCCTTGGATTCCTACAGTAGGCCTCCGCCCCATGGCGCTGCTGTGGCGAAGCCATCGCCGGCCCATGTGCGGCCACGCCGGGAAGACCATTGCGCCTCCACCGGGAGCCTCGTAGCCGCCCGCCCCACGTTGCGCATCACATGTATTGCGTGTTGAGGTCGATCTGCGCCGACCCGGCCCGCGTAGGCTTCACGGAGGAGTTGTCCCGCTACCTGTTTCGAAAGGCACCCGCATGCGTCGTCAAACGATCGTCATCACCGGCGCAAGCGACGGGATCGGTGCCGAAGCCGCACGCGCGCTCAGCCGTCTGGGACACGAAATGGTCGTGGTGGGCCGGAACCGGGAAAGGACCGCAGCCATTGCCCGGGAAATCCAGGCCGATCACTTCCTCGTCGACTTCTCCGATCTCGATGAAGTCCGGGGTCTCGCGGTGCAACTGCTTCAGAAGTACCCGCGGATTGACGTACTGGCGAACAACGCCGGCGGCATCTTTACCCCGGCCCGCCAGTCGACCGGCGACGGGTTCGAAATGACCTTCCAGGTCAACTACCTTGCCCCATTTCTACTGACCCGGCTGCTTCTTGACCGGCTCATTGCCTCGCGGGCAGCAGTCATCAACACCTCCAGCGTGGCGAATAGGTTGTACGGCAGGGTTGACCTCTCCGACCTGAACGCCGAGCGATACTACGATCCCAAAAGAGCCTACGGGAACGCCAAACTCGAACAGATCATGTTCACCCGCGAACTGCATCGCCGTTTCGGTTCCAAGGGCCTGGCCTCCGCGTCGTTCCACCCCGGGATTGTCAGCACCGGATTCTCCCGTTCCCCCGGCACGTCCATGGAGGGCATCTACGGCAACAGGCTGATCTCCAAATTACTCGCAACGCCCAGGAAGGGTGCCGACACTCTCATCTGGCTGGCCGACCAGCGCAGTGGCGGGACGTGGCCTTCGGGCGAATACTTCTCCCGTCGCAAGGTGGCCCGGACCAATCCCCAGGCCAGGGACGATGCGCTTTCCGAGACGCTGTGGAACCAGTCCGGGCAACTACTGGGGATCGCGTGACAACGCAGGCATCCGCGCCGATCGTGGTTTTTCGGGAACGTCCCGACGGGCAACCTATCGCCGGCAGCACCCACGCCCGAACCGCGTGTCCTAAGCGCCGGCCATCCGCTTTTTGACGTGCTTGGTGGCAGGTGCGGTCCAGGGGTCCTCGGGCCACGGGTGTTTGGGATAGCGGCCCCGGTTTTCCGCGCGCACCTGGGCGTAGGGGCCTGACCAGAACGATGCCAGCTCGTCGGTGACCGCCAGCGGTCGACCAGCCGGGGAGAGCAGGTGGAAGAGTACCGGGACCCGGCCGCGCACCAGCGCCGGGGAGGTGGCAAGTCCGAAGCATTCCTGCAGCTTCACCGCCACCACCGGAGGGGCTTCGGGCTCGTCGATTCCCGGGTAGTCGATGCGGATCCTGGATCCGCTGGGCACCGTGAGGCGTTCGGGGACCAACTCATCCATGGCGGCGGCCTCGGGCCAAGGCAGCAGGCGACGCAGCGGATCCACCAGGTCCAGGGAACCCGGGGACTTCCCTCCGGCGAGCGCCTCGAGTTCCGGGGCCAGCCAGTTCTCGGCGGCCGCCAGCAGGGAGTCCTCGTCCATGGCCGGCCAGGGGTCCCCGAGTTCACGGTGCAACATTCCCAGCCGACTGCGCAGCAGTTGCGCCGCGGGGGAGAATTTCAGCATGCCGAGCCCGCGCTCGCGCAAGGCGTCCAGCACCGCGGCGCGGCCCTGGGCACGAGTGGGGGTCATGGGGGTGCTGGAAAGGACGATGGCCCCGAGTCGGTGCTCCTTGCGGGCGGAGAGCTTGCCGCTGGCAAAGACCGTGTTGACGGTCTCGGTTTCCAGGTGGGCCGCAGCGAGCAGTGCGGTGCCCTCGTCGAGTGGCGCTGCGGCGCGGATCAACGCGCCGGTGCTTGCCGCGTCGCGGCCGGCGGCCCGTGCCACCTCGGCGACCGCCAGCCACTGGTGGTGTGACAAAGGGCTTCCGGCGGGCAGGCCCGCGCGGGTGCCGGAGGCCAGCAGGTAGGTGGTGCCGGTGGCGTTGTCCACGCGACGGGCAACCTGTCCCGGATAGGCAAGGGCTGTTACCAGGCCAAGCTCGGTGCCGGAGGAAGGCATCGTCGCTGTGCCTGGCGGCCGCTGCGCCTGGGCTTCCCGGCCGGCGATCCGTTCCAGGCGCGAGCATTCGCGCTTCCAGGTGGCGGACTGCGGGTGTCTGCCGTTGCGCAGGGCCGCCAGCAGCGCGCCGAGGTCGGCGGCCTGGGCGCGGTAGTCCCCGGCCAGCAAGGCAACGATGTGTGCGACGTTTCCGGCCCCGAGCCGCGGGGCGCCGTCGAGCAAGGCACGGCCCAGCCGGGGGTCGGCCGGAATCAGGGCCAGGCGGCGGCCCAGTGCGGTGGCGTGCCCGGCCTCGTCGATCGCGCCGAGCTGGGACAGCACCGTGGTTGCGGCCTCAAGGCTTGATGCAGGCGGGGGCTCGGGCAGGTGCATCCCGGCACCGCCCGGCGCGCCCCAGCAGGCCAGCACCAGGGCCGCGGAGGTGAGGTCGGCAACGGTGATCTCGGCCCGCGGATGTGCAGGGGCCGCCGCAAAGCTCTTTTCGGCAAAGCTGCGCACCACGGTGCCCGGCCCCTGGCGTGCGGCGCGGCCGGCCCGCTGGATGCCGGCGGCCCGCGAGGCGGAGACCGTGACAAGTCCGCTCATCCCCCGGGCCGCATCCCGGCGCGGCTCCCGGGCCAGGCCCGAGTCGATGACCAGCCGGACCCCGGGAACCGTGAGCGAGGACTCGGCCAGCGAGGTGGAGACGATGATGCGGGGCCCTCCCCCGGGTTCGCGCCCCGAGACGGCACGGTCCTGCAGGGCGGGAACGACCTGCCCATGCAACTCCAGCACCTCGGTGCCCGGCGCGCGGGTGCGGAGCTGCGCGGCGACATCGGCCACTTCCCAGGCACCGGGAACAAACACCAGCGCGTCGACGGACTTGTCCCGCGTGAGCGCCTCGGCATGGGCGGCAGCGGCGGTTGCTGCCACGTGGGTGAGGAAGGTGCGCGAGACCCCGCGGTCGGTCAGCCGGGGAGCGGCGGCCGGCACCCACCGGGTTTCCAGCTCGTGCAGCGCCGCAGGGCAGTCGATGACCGGGGCACTGCCCGCACCCGAGGCATCACCCAGCAATTGGGCAAAGCGCGGGGCGTCGAGGGTCGCGGACATGGCCACGAGCACCAGGTCCCCACGCAGTTCGTGGACCTCGCGCAACATGCCCAGCAGCAAATCGGTTTCCAGCCCGCGCTCGTGCACCTCGTCGATGACGACCGCGTCAATGGATTCCAGCCCCGGGTCGGCCAGCAGCCGGCGCAGCAGGATTCCGGGGGTCACGAACTCGATCAGGGTGTCCGGGCCGGCGTGGTTTTCCCCGCGCACCGTGAATCCCACGCGGCCGCCCAGTGAGCTGCCGTCGAGGGATGCCAAGCGGCGGGCGGCGGAGCGGGCAGCGACCCGGCGCGGCTGGGTGACCAGGATGCGTGCTTCTCCCCCGTTGCGGGCCCGAACCAGGTTGGCCACCAGGGGTGGGACCAGCGTGGTCTTGCCGGTGCCCGGGGGGGCCTGGATGACGGCGGTTCCGGATTCCCCGCCGGCCTCGAGCGCACTGGCAAGCTCCGGCAGGGATTGGGCAAAGACCAGCCCCCGCCCGATGGCAGCCAGGTCGAAGCCATTGTCCTGCCGGGGCTTGTCCCGGCCGTTCCGCTGCGTACTCACCCGCCCCATTATCCAGTGTTGCCGCCCCCCTTGCCGCTCTCAGGCGGTGCGGCGGCGCAGCGTCATCGACCCCACCACGATGGCGGCCAGGATCCACGCGGCAACGAACCCGATCCGCAGCCAGATGTAGCCGGCGTCCTGGTCGTCCCTGGCCACCGCGTTCAGCGCATCGATGGCGTGGCTCAGCGGCAGCCAGTCCCCGATGCCCTCCAGGACCTCGGGCAGTTCGCCACGCGGCAGGAAGATCCCGCCCAGCAGGACCTGCGGGAAGACGAAGGCGGGCATGAACTGCACGACCTGGAATTCGCTGCGGGCAAAGGCGCTGGCAAGAAGCCCCAGCGAGGTCCCCAGCAACGCGTCGGCGATGGCCACGGCGAAGAGCAGCCCCAGGCTGCCGGCAACCTCCAGCCCGCAGACCCACACGGCAAAGCCCACGGCGATCCCCGTCTGCACGATAGCCAGCAGCCCGAAGGCCAGCGCGTAGCCCAGGATGAAGTCGGCCTTGCCCAGCGGCAGGGACAGCAGGCGTTCCAGGGTGCCGCTGCGCCGCTCCCGGAGCGTGGCGATGGAGGTGACCATGAACATCACGATGAAGGGGAAGAGCGCGATCATCGCCGGGCCGATCCTCCCGAAGACCGGGGTGTCAGTGAAGATCCAGGCGACCAGGCCGACCAACAGTGCGGGGACCAGCAGCAAAAGTGCCAGGGTGCGGTGATCGTGGCGCACCTGGTTCAGCACGCGCGCGGTGGTGGCAAGGATGCGCGGGATGCTCATGGGGTCCCTCCCGTGGCGCGGTGCTTGGGAGCATGGGGTTCGGAGCCTGGTGCCCCTGATTCCCGTGTGTCGCGGATCAGCGCCAGGAAGGCGTCCTCGGCGTTGGTGGTTCCGGTGCGCGCCAGCAGGCCAGCGGGCGTTTCCTGGGCGATGATCCCGCCCTCGCGCATCAGGATCAGGCGGTCACACCGGGTGGCTTCGTCCATCACGTGGCTGGAGACCAACAGCGTGACACCCTCGGCCGCAAGTTCTGCAAACAGTTCCCACAATGCCACGCGAAGCACCGGGTCCAGCCCGACGGTGGGCTCGTCCAGGACCAGTAATTCGGGCGTTCCCAACAGGGCGATGGCCAAGGAGAGGCGGCTGCGTTGTCCGCCGGAGAGGTCGGCCGCCATGGACTTGGCCACCGATCCCAGGTCGGTGCGCTCGATGACTTCGGCAACCTGGGCGGGCGGGGCACCGACGATCTTGGCGAAGTAGGACAGGTTCGCGCCCACCGGCAGGTCGTCGTAGATGCTGGATTCCTGCGTCATGTAGCCGACGCGATGGCGCAGCTTTTCGGACCCGGCGGTGTCCCCGAGCACCCTCACCACTCCGCCGGAAATGATCTGGGTGCCCACGATCGAGCGCATTAAGGTGGACTTCCCGCAGCCGCTGGGACCTAGCAGCCCGACCACCTCGCCGCGCGGGACCAGCAGGTCAAGGCCGGGCAAGACGAGGTTCTTCCCGCGCATGACTTTCAATCCGGTGATCGAGATAGCCGCCGCCTGTTCCTCCATATTCCCGAGTCTTGTCCCTGTGTCATTTTCGGTCAAGGGGCCGGGGCCAGATGCCGGTGGCGGCACCAGCCCCCTATCGAAAGGTGAAGCGCCCCGGGCATACTTGAAGCAAGACAGGCACCCGACCCGATCCCAGCTAGGACCCACAGGAGTGCACCATGCGCGATCCAGAGGGGTCCCGTCCCCTTCGTTCTGACTCGCCGGTGCTCGTGGGCGTGTTCCCGGGGCAGCATCCCGAGGTCTTGGAAACCGCGGCCCGCCTCGCTTCGGTCCTCCGTCAGGATCTGGTGTGTGCCTATGCACTCACCGGCCTGGACATGACCGAATGGAACGTCAAGGCGAGCATCGACTTTGATGCCCTGCACCGGGATGAGCGAGAGGAACTCGGGGCGGAAGTGATCGAGGACCTGCAACAACGGCTCGGCGAGACCCTGGCCTCCTACCCCATGCCTTGGACCCTGCGCATCCTGGTGGGCGAGGCGGCCGGCGCACTTGGCGACTTCGCCGTGGAGCTGGGTTCGTCATATCTGGTGGTCGGCTCGCCCCGTGGAAAGCGCCGCGCGTTCTCCGGTTCGAGGTTCAGTGCCTCAACGCTTGCCCGGGTTCTGTCGCGTCGGCAGCTTCCGGTGTTGGTGGTTCCGCCATCGATCGTGCCTGACCCGCCGGCCACCCCTTATCTACCGTGATCGGGCATCCGGCCACCGGGAGCGGCAGGTTCCGGGTTGTCAGCCCGGGGAATCACACCCTTCAGGAATGTGAGCGCAGGAACGGCAGCAACTGCTCCAGGATCGGCTGTGGCGGATAGAGTGTTCCGCCGTGGCTGCGTCCCTCCAGCGCCACCAGCCGGGCATGGGGCATGACCGAGGCCATGACCCGGGAATGATCAATGCGTGGCACATCCCGGGTACCGGTCATCAGCAGGGTCGGCGTCGCCAGTTGGTGGAGCAGGGTTTCGCTGACCGCGCTGCCGGACTCGGTGGCCTCGAAGTACGCGGCCAGTGCCAGTGCGTCATTCGAGGCAAAGGCATAACGGGTCGCGGGGTCCAGTTTCCCGCCGCCGGCTTCCATGCCGTCAATGAAGGCGTCCATGTCACCTGTTTTCAGTGCCTCGAGGTAGCCGTCGAAGAAGAGCGTGCTGATGTGCTGTGCCTCAATGGCGTGGGTGCCGCCGAGCATGGTCAGGGAGCGGACCATGGATGGATGCTTGATGGCCAGCGACAGGCCAACGCGCGATCCGAATGAATATCCCACGAGGTGGATTGACTCGTGTCCGGTCGCAGCCAGCACCGCCTTGACGTCCTCCAGCACCAGGTCCATGGCGTAGGCGGCCGGGTCGTGGGGTTTTCCCGATCGTCCGTGGCCGCGCAGGTCCATGCGGATGGTGTCGAACTCGGGTTCCAGCGCCTTCACGTATCCCAGGCCGCGCCAGATGGAGCGGGAAAGTGCGGAGCCGTGCAGCAGCAGGACCGGTGGGGCCCCTGTGTCGCTGGCGTCAAAGTAGATAGTCTGGGCATCAACCGGGTTCACTGCATGGGGCATGATACTGAGCTTATGGCACCGGACCGGTCTTTTCCCAAGCAAAGGAAACACCATGAATGACGACCTGACTCCCGTGATTGTCGGGGGTGCACGTACGCCCTTTGGAAAGTTCCGCGGGGCCGTCTCCGCGTTGTCAGCCACCGAGCTAGGCGCCCACGCAATTTCCTCGGCACTGGAGCGCAGCGGGGTGCAGGCCGCCCAGGTCAACCACGTCATCATGGGCCAGGTCATCCTGGCGGGCACCGGCCAGGGCCCGGCCCGCCAGGCCGCGCTGAAGGCCGGCATCGGCTGGGAGGTCCCCACGGTGACGATCAACAAGCTCTGCCTGTCGGGGCTCACCGCCGTCATCGACGCAGCCCGCATGATCCGCGCCGGCGAGGCCGATTTCATCGTCGCCGCCGGACAGGAGTCGATGTCCAATGCCCCGCATCTGGTCCGCGGCATGCGCATACCGTTGGCCATCGGCGACCGGCCGTTGGAGGATTCCCTGAACCACGACGCGTTGGCCGATCCGTTCAGCGGCGAGCTGATGGGCTCGGCCACCGAGAGCGGCACTGCCAAGCTGGGGATTTCGCGCGCCGCCCAAGACGCCTTTGCCGCCAGGTCGCACCAGCGCGCTGCGGCTGCGCGCGCGCACCTCGATGCCGAGATCGCGCCAGTGGCCATCCCGCAGCGGCGCGGGGGCGAGATCATCGTTTCCACCGACGAAGGCGTTCGCGCTGACACCACGAAAGAACAGCTTGCCGCACTGCGTCCGGCTTTCTCCACCGACCCCGCCGCCACCATTACGGCGGGTTCTTCCTCGCCGCTTTCGGACGGTGCCGCAGCCGTGGTGGTTGCCTCCAAGGGCGCCGCCCGTCGGGCAGGCCTGACATGGCACTGTGAGATCG
The DNA here is from genome assembly GCF_025847175.2 of Paeniglutamicibacter sp. ZC-3. Lineage (NCBI taxonomy): Bacteria > Bacillati > Actinomycetota > Actinomycetes > Micrococcales > Micrococcaceae > Paeniglutamicibacter > Paeniglutamicibacter sp. ZC-3. The sequence goes on from NZ_JAOYTG010000008.1 coordinate 135,618, forward strand.
GCGCCCACGGACAGACGGCCGGCCCGGACGGACAATTGCATTCCCAGCCCAGCACATCGATTCTCGCCGCCCTAGCCAAGGAGGGAATGGGAGTCGCGGAGCTGGACCTGATTGAAATCAATGAGGCCTTCGCGTCGGTTGTCCTGCAATCGGCGAAAGACCTCGGCGTGGATCCCGCCAAGATCAACCTGGAAGGCGGGGCCATTGCGCTGGGGCATCCCGTGGGTGCTTCCGGCGCGCGACTGGTCCTGCACCAGGCCATGGAACTGGCGCGGCGAGGTTCCGGCACGGGGGTGGTATCCCTGTGTGGAGGCGGCGGCCAGGGTGATGCCCTGATCCTGCGACGCTGATTTCACATGTTGTTACCCGACGGTATACAGCTGGTGCAAAGGTTGCTTCCCTAGAGTCTTAATCACCTCATGGAGGTGCGAGTGATGAGAGCACCGGTCGGGCACAAGGCAAATTCCCCCTAGCCTTCCGATCGGTGCTCAACCATTTAATGCAGGATGTCCGCAACCACGACCTCTGGAAGCCACCGCCCTCGACAACTCCGGCACTTCGGACCAAACTGAAGGTACCGGGCGCCGCAAGTTCGGGGAGACACGTTCTACGGATCAAGGAGTACGCGAGATGACTGAACAACCAACCGGCGACGAAGAGGTAGAAGAAGAAACTGCCGCAGAACCAGAGCATGTGGCCAGCGCGCACGACGAAGCGCTGGTCGAGGAATGGGAAGACGAATCGTTTCCGGCCTCGGATCCACCCTCCAACTACTGACTCACGGCCGACTATCGACAAATCACCAGCAATCACCCAGTTACTCCAAATACGCTGAAGCTACCTTCTCAAGGTGCGAGTGATCAGAAGAACCGGTCGCGGCGGAGTTTCACCTCCTTAGCCGTCACGGCCGGTTCTTCGCTTTTAACTGCCGGGCACACGGGAACGCATTGCACTGCCAGATCCCCCCGAACCGCGCCGCGCCCAGCTCCCGATGCCGTGGACGTTTGCGGCACCTTGCGACAAGAATGGACAAGAGGGAGCCGATGCTGCTTCCGCGAGATTTCATCCCCAATTTCCAGGAGAACATCACCACCATGGCCGAAGAGCTCCGGTACGCCCCCGTCCCTGAAACGCACGCACCCTACGTTGCCGCCCCGGACCGCTACGAATCGACCGGCTACCGCCGGGTGGGGAACTCGGGGTTGGTCCTCCCCCCGATTTCCCTGGGCCTGTGGTGGAACTTTGGCGACAACCGCCCCTACGACACCCAGCGCGAAGTGCTTCGCCACGCCTTTGACCGCGGAATCACGCACTTCGACCTGGCCAACAACTACGGTCCGCCCTACGGCTCGGCAGAGGAGAACTTCGGCCGCATGTTGCGCACCGACTTCAAGGCCTACCGCAACGAGCTGATCATTTCCTCGAAAGCCGGCTGGGACATGTGGCCGGGCCCGTACGGCACCCTGGGCTCGCGCAAGTACATCATGGCCTCGGCCGACGAGTCGCTCAAGCGCATGGGCCTGGACTACGTGGACATCTTCTACTCGCACCGCCCTGACCCCGACACCCCCATCGAGGAAACCATCGGCGCGCTTGACACCTTGGTGCGCCAGGGGAAGGCGCTATACGTCGGGATCTCCTCTTACTCCCCCGAACGCACCGCCGAGGCGGCGCGCGTGGCCAAGGAGATGGGCACACCGCTGGTGATCCACCAGCCGTCCTATTCGATGCTCAATCGCTGGGTCGAGGACGGCCTGCTCGAGACCTTGGCCGAACACGGCATGGGGTCCATCGCCTTCACCCCGCTGGCCCAGGGCCTGCTGACCGGCAAGTACCTCAAGAATGATTCGGCGATTCCGTCCGGTGGACGGACAACGCTGGACGGGCACCTGACCGAGGAAAATCTCGGGAAGGCCCGCGATCTGGCCCGGGTCGCCGAGTCCCGCGGCCAGTCCCTGGCCCAGCTGGCCATCGCCTGGTTGTTGCGCGACGGCGGAGTGAGCTCAGTGCTGCTCGGCGCCTCCTCGACTGCGCAGCTTGATGAAAACCTCGGCGCCCTGGGCAACACCACCTTCAGCACCGGGGAACTGGACCTGATCGACAAGATCGCCGCCGGCGATGCCGACATAGACCGCTGGCGCACGGCGGCCACCAGCTAAGCCAGCCGGAGCACACGGAGCAAAACCCTGCGATATTCGAATTTCGCAGGGTTTTGCTCCGTTAACGACGAATACCGAAGTTAGCTAGTTCACTCACGGCGGATATGGTCGCCAACCATGCGTGACGGGCTTCACAAATCGTCGTTTTCGGGACATGATGGACAGGTACGTGGCGCGATGAAGATCCCCGCCGCCCAGTGACTACCAGAAGGAGCATGGCTGTGACCGCCAACGCCCAGACGTCGACCTCCACCGGCTACCGAGTCCTCAACCCCGCCACCGGCGAGGTGGTCGAGGAATTCCCCACGGCCACCGACGCCGAGATCCAGGACGCCATCGCGGCGGCCGAATCCGGTTACCAGCAATGGAAGAACGTCGACATCAATGAACGCGCCAAGATCGTGGCACGCGTGGGCGAGCTCTTCGCCGAACGCGCCGACGAGCTCGCTGCGATCATCACGCAGGAAATGGGCAAGCCCCTCTCCGAGTCCAAGGGCGAGGCCGAGTTCTGCAAGGACATCTTCGAGTACTTCGCCACCGAGGGGCCCACGCTCGCCGCGGATACCGAAATCAAGAACATCGGCGGCGGCAAGGCCGTCATCCAGCGCCTCCCGGTCGGCCCCCTGCTGGGCATCATGCCGTGGAACTACCCGTACTACCAGGTCGCCCGCTTTGCCGCTCCCAACCTGATGCTGGGGAACACCATCGTGCTCAAGCACGCCGAGACCTGCCCGCGTTCGGCACTGGCCATCGCGCAGATCATGGATGACGCAGGCGTTCCTGCAGGCGTGTACAACAACGTCTTCGCCTCCCACGGGCAGATCTCCACGATCATCGAGGACCCGCGCATCCAGGGCGTTTCGCTGACCGGTTCCGAGCGTGCCGGTGCCATCATCGGTGAGCAGGCCGGACGCAACCTGAAGAAGGCAGTGCTGGAACTTGGCGGCTCGGACCCGTACGTCATCCTCGATTCGAACGATGTCGCGGGCGACGCCGCCACTGCCTGGGCCACCCGCATGGAGAACACCGGCCAGGCCTGCAACTCCAACAAGCGCATGATTGTCATGGAGGATATCTTCGATGACTTCGTGGGTGAGCTGACCAAGCTGGCCGACGGCCTGGCCCCGGGCGATCCGGCGGCCGAGCTCGAGGGCACCTTTGGTCCCCTTTCCACCAGGGGTGCCGCCGAGGCCCTGGCCGAGCAGGTGAAGGACGCCATCGACAAGGGCGCAACCCTGCATGCCGGCGGCACGCTGCACGAGGGCCCAGGCGCCTACCTGGCCCCGACCGTGCTCTCGGGAATCACCAAGGAGATGCGTGCCTACTACGAGGAGCTGTTCGGCCCGGTGGCCGTTGTCTACAAGGTCTCCTCCGACGAGGAAGCACTTGCCATGGCCAATGACACCCAGTACGGTCTGGGCGGCGCGGTGTTCTCCACCGATCCGGCTCGCGCGGCCAAGGTAGCCGCCGGTCTGAACTCGGGAATGGCCAACGTGAATGCGCCGAGCGCCGAGGGAGCCGAGATGCCCTTTGGCGGAGTGAAGCGTTCGGGCTTCGGCCGGGAACTGGGACCGCTGGGCATGGAAGAGTTCGTCAACAAGCGCCTGTTCTACGTGGCCGACTGACTTCCACGCTCGCTTAAACGCCAAGGCCGCAGTCCGCATTCATCGTGACGATGGATGCGGACTGCGGCCTTCTCAATTAACCCGGGGTCGGCCCCGTGGAGCACTCCCCCGTGGTGGTCAGCGCCCCACGTAGTCGAAGTGCCAGGCCTCGGCGTAGGGCGATCCCTCCTCCAGGATCTTTCGGTGCACCCAGTTGTACTTCTTGGAGTTCGCCTTCAGCCATTTGTAGTACTTGCCTCGGAAGGAATAGTCATAGGTTTCGGGCACATCGATGGCCGTCCCCCAACCGTGGTTGGAGGTTCCCGGACGTGCCGCGACGTACGGACCCAACTCCACCCAGTACGCGTCCTGCGTGGCACGAGTCCGGTATGCCAGGTCGACATCGAGATTGCGTCCGAACTTTTTCTTGAACGCTGCGTTGAGTCGGTTCAGGTCCTTGAGGGCCGGCGCGGCAATGAGCGTCTTTTCCTTGTCCCACGGGATCGCCACGAGCATCTTCTCGGGGACCCTGCCGTTCTTCTGCGCCAGGACTTGCCTAGCCGAATACTTCTTTGGTTTCGTAGAGGCGGTCGAGGTGCGGGCAAGCTGGCTGGTTTTCATCCATCCGCTCATCCCCTGCGTCCGCACGAAGATCCAGCCCTTGACCGATCCGGCGGTTTTTTCCATCTTCATGTCCCGGTACACCACGGAATTCCGGGGGATGTCACCGATGCGCTTTTTCCCGTTCACGCTTTCATAGAGGTCGCCACCGGAGACCTTTGTCCAATACCTGTCGGTGAGACCCGCACGGTTGGACGTGTACTTCTGGTCGATGTAGATTTCCCGACCGGGTTTTTTGGCGACGATCTTGAGGTGTTTTCCTTGGATCCACCCTGATTTTCCCCGGCTGGTGATCTGGGCATGTCCGCCGGAGACCTTCTTGACGGCGTAGATGCCGCCCTTGGGCACAGTGGCCAGCGCTTTGGATGCGGTGCTTGCCTTTTGCCGCAACGTCAGCCGGGCAGTGGTCTTGCCGAGGTCGCCTTGTTTCACGGCCTTGGGAATGGAGCGTAGGTAGGTGCTGGAAACCCAACCTGTCTGTCCGGCATGGCGTACCTGGCTCCATCCGGATCTGGTTGCCGTCACCGTCAACCGCGTGCCCTTGGGCACGACCTTCAGCTTCTTGCCCGATGTGGAAGGCGCTGCGCGCAGGTTCAGGTTCGCGGTGGTTTGCAATACCCTCGCGACTCCTGCGCGAAACATGCTTTCGGGTTGCGCGATGTATGCGGATGGACCGGTCTGCGCCGCCGCGACATGCGGCACCGCCTGCGGGGCCGCCTGTGCCTGCACCGGGTTCAGGGCGGCGAGAGCAAGGGCAATCGCCGTGCCCAGCAGCATTGCCGTCCCTGCGCGATTGACGGGCATTGCACCGTCTGTAGTGGTCATGTGCTTCATTGATCCCCCGGGGAATTAATTTCTTGCGAGTTGAATGAGTGGCACTCCAAGCCCACTAGTACATTGTTAGACTAACCTTTTTGCTAAGAGGTTATTTCGGGTATCCGCCCTGCGCCATTGCATAGAGTGGACCTGTTGCCAATTGCGAGGAGTCACTGGATGTCAGCGAAGTTAGGTTTCAAGAAAAAGTCGCGACAGGATCCACCCGCGACTTCAAAAGCCGAGGTATCCAGCGCCAGGCCCCCGATGCACACCGTGTCTGGAATGTGGATCGATCCGCTCGGCCGTATTGCCACGCGCTCGGTCCAATTACTGGTGGTGGTGATCCTGGCCGGGGCAGTCGTCTACACCCTCCTCAGGTTGAGCGTTATCGCTCTGCCGATCCTGATTGCCCTAATTCTTTCCTGCGCACTGTGGCCATTGGTGCGCCTATTGCGCAAGTTCATGTCCCCACTACTGGCAGCGTGGACCGTGTTCCTCGGTTCACTGCTCGTGATCGGCGGCATCGGTACGGCCCTGGTATATTCCGTGCTTGCCGAGTGGCAAACCTTGGTTGACAGGGGCGTCGAAGGATTCAACAAGCTCCAGGGCATGTTGAATCGGTTGCCGTGGAACATCTCGGAGGACCAGATTGACCAAGCCGTCAGCCAAGTCACGGGCTTCCTGACGAGTTCCCAATTTGGCGCTGGTGCCCTGAGCGGCCTTTCTGCAGCCGGGAATTTCTTCACCGGTCTGGCGCTCTTGCTGGTGATCTTGTTCTTCTTCCTGAAAGACGGAGACAGGATCTGGGCGTTCTTCCTCTCTTGGATGCCAGACCACCAGATGCACCGTTGGCTGTCCACCGGTGGGCGCACCGTAGAGACGCTGGGCGGCTACATGCGCGGAACCGCCACCGTTGCAGCCGTGGATGCCATCGCCATCACCGTTGTCTTGCTCATCCTGCGGGTTCCGTTGGCCATTCCCCTGGGCGTAGTAGTGTTCATGAGCTCCTTCATTCCATTGATAGGTGCCACCTTCGCCGGAATCCTGGCCACCTTGATTGCCTTGGTGACAAACGGCCCCGTGATTGCCCTGATTGTTCTGGGAGCGGTGATCGTCGTGAACCAGCTGGAGGGTAACTTCCTGCAGCCTGTGGTCATGGCCCACGCGCTGAACCTGCACGCGTTGGTGATCTTGCTGTCATTGGCCGCAGGCACGGTGTTGGGCGGATTGGTGGGCGCAGTGCTGGCCGTACCCCTGACCGCTGTTGCCTGGGGCATCGTAAAAATCTGGGCCGACCGGGATTTGCCGGAGCTTGACCCCGGGGCCGACCCGGAGAAGGAAGCATCCGCAGGGGAACCCACGGCAGCTCAGGTCTTGGCGCATGCAGAATCAAACGTATCGGCATCGGCGCACGAAGCGGATGCCATGCACGCAGCAGGTTCCCAGTCCCCCCCTGAAAAATCCGAAAAATAGCGACAACCGTAGCTGAAACGGCAATGGTCCGTGCAACCGTCCTGACTGGTTGCACGGACCATTCTTCTTCCGGATTCGACGCGTCGCGCCTGGCTTAGCGAAGGTACCTGGAGCTAACCCAGCCCGTTTTCCCTGAATAGCTGGTCTGTGTCCAGCTTCCTCGTGTCGCCTTGACCGTGATCTTCTTGCCCTTCGGAATCACCAACAGCGATCGTGTTGATGTGTTTGTTCCGGTTCGCAGGTTCAGCCGGACGGTGGTTGTCCTGCTCTTGGCCGGTGCCTTGTAGGCGGACAATTGGTTCGCCGGGACCCACCCGGTCTTGCCCGCATACTTCACGCGCAGCCACGAACCGCTCTTAGCATCCACCGTCACGTTCTTCTTGGCAGGAATGCTCACGACCGCCGCGGCCTTCGCACTCGCGCTCTTGCGCGCAACGACCTTCACCTTGGACGTGTAGGTCGTCTTCTTCACCGACTGGACCACCGGCGGCTTCGGCTTGGCCGGTGCCTTGTAGGCGGACACTTGGTTCGCCGGAACCCACCCGGTCTTGCCCGCATACTTCACACGCAGCCACGAACCGCTCTTCGCATCCACCGTCACGTTCTTCTTGGCAGGAATGCTCACGACCGCCGCGGCCTTCGCACTCGCGCTCTTGCGCGCAACGACCTTCACCTTGGACGTGTAGGTCGCCTTCTTCACCGACTGGACCACCGGCGGCTTCGGCTTGGCCGGTGCCTTGTAGGCGGACAATTGGTTCGCCGGAACCCACCCGGTCTTGCCCGCATACTTCACACGCAGCCACGAACCGCTCCTAGCATCCACCGTCACGTTCGTCTTGGCAGGAATGCTCACGACCGCCGCGGCCTTCGCACTCGCGCTCTTGCGCGCAACGACCTTCGCCTTGGACGTGTAGGTCGCCTTCTTCACCGACTGGACCACCGGCGGCTTCGTTGCGGCAGGCTTGATGACGCGCAGGTACTTGTTGCTGACCCATCCGGCGGCGTTCCCGGCCTTGATATTGCTCCAGGTGCCTTGGCGACGGAGTTCGATGACGTCGGTTCCGCTGCGCAGGACCTTGACGATCTTGGTGTTGGTGCCGGCCCCCGCGCGCATGTTCAGATTCGCGGTGGTCTCATGCGTTGCCTTGGTTGGCGTGGGCTTGGCTACCGGTGGCTTTGCCGTCTGGGGCGTCGCTGATCCGATTTTCTTCATGTCCGCCGAGCTGACCCATCCGGAGTGCTTCCCGGATTGAATCTGGGACCAGCCGCCCCGTACCTGGCGCACCGCAACTTTTGCGCCTCGCTTGAGAGGATGGGTTTCCTGATACGTGGTCCCGGCCCCGGAACGCAGCTTGAGGTCACGAAGGACTTCGTGGGTTGCGGGTAGTTTAGTCTGGTCGATGGACGCGGTCTTGCGCGCCAAGCTTGCCGATACCCAGCCTTCGGTTCCCTTGTACTTCACGCGCAACCAGCCAGCGGAGCTTTCATAGGCTTCGAAAGTGGTGCCGGCGGGAATCATCAGGAGCTTCGAGTACCAGGTGGCCGCGCCGGAGCGCATGTTCAAGCCATAGGGGTTGCTGTATTTGGCAAAGGGCACCCGGACACCGTTGGTGACGGTTCCCGTGGATGTCATCGACCCCTCGGGTGCTGCCCCCAATTCATAGGGCGTGACGGCAAATCGGTTCATCCAACCGGTAACCGAGCCGTACTTGACCTTGACAAAGGACCCGTTACGAAGTCCGTTGATGGCACCGGGTTTGCTGCTGACAGGGGCGTTGCGGTTCGGCCTGGCCAGGACCTTCGAGTCGGCGGAAGCCGAGGCAAAGAGCTCGGCCTTGCCTCGCGCATAATAGGTGCAAGTCTTCAGCGACTCTGCGTAAGTGGCGGTGGCATGGGAGTTCAGGTCCAGCCCGCGGTCCTTGAGGAAGGCACGGGGGTTGCGAACGTTCGAATCGCTGGAGTAGAAGCGATCCTTCCAGATTTCCAGGTGCAGGTGTGGGCCGGTGGATGGCCCCGAGGAGCCCACCAGGGCAATCTTTTGTCCTGCCGCGACCTTTTGGCCCGTTTTGACCAAGACGTCGTTGGGCCACATGTGCATGTAGGCCGACTCGTAGGTTCCCCCGTCGATGCGGTGGGTAACCACCACTTGTCCTGAGGTCGATCCGGTGCCGTTGACGACTTTGCGCACGGTGCCTGCGGCCACCGCATAGATCGGGGCGTTGTCCCTTGTGCCCATGTCCTGACCCAGGTGGTGGGTCGACCCTCCCACCACCGGCATGCAACGCGGCCCCATCGGGGAGGTCATTCGGTACGTGTCGGGGTCAAGCGGCAAAGCGAAATTGCCGACGCGGACCTTGCTGCCGGAATCGGCGTTGACACGGACCTGGGAGGTTGCCGGCAGCGCGGTGAAAACCATTCCTGCCGCCAACACCCCCGCGAAAAGGGCACGAATGTATTTCGGTGTGGCCATCGTCAAGGCGCGTCCTTTGAACGGTTGTGGCCCCGCAAGGAATCCACAATAGTTGCGTGTGCGGGGACATTACCAAGTTCTTCTACCCCCAGAGCCTTACTTTAGGCAATAAGGACACCAAGTGGCAGGAAGCTGCCGCGGCAAATTGGCCGTGTCATCCCAAGTGGGAACTGTGGACCCAGCCTTCAAGCCGCCCAGCGCGGACTTTGGTCCATTGTCCGCGGCTGGCAATGACTTCCAGTTGCTCGCCGACAGCCAGCTGCGCGATGGCGCGGTAGTTTGCCGAGGCACCCCGGTAGAGCGTGGTCTCGGTGATGGTGACGGGGGTCTTCGAGACCACGTAGCGCAACTGGAGCTGGCTCGCCGGGACCCAGCCGGTTTCCTGATCCAGCATGATCCTTCGCCATGGTCCTAGTTTCCCGTTGACCTTCACCAAGGTTCCGGCCTGCATGATGCGCAGGATCGGGAAGCGGTCGCCGGCGTCCTTGCGGACGTTCAAGCGCACGGTGGTCGTGAACTCGGTTGGTGCCATGGCCTGTATGCCGGTGGCGGGGCGGCTCACGTTGATGCGAGCCAGGTAGGCGCTGGGAACCCAGCCGACGTCCTTGCCGGTGGAGATCTTGGCCCAGGTGCCAAGTTCGTCAACCTTCCGGACCTGGATGTTTGCCGCCAGCACGCGCAGCACCGGATAGTTGGTGCCAGAGCCCTTGCGCAGGTTCAGGTCGGCAGTGCTGCGGTGGGTGGGTATGAAGTCTTCGTCCGGGACTTCCGGCGCGCTGGGGGCTCCGCCCACCGATGCGGGATTTTCCGGCAGCTGGCTGGCGACCGGACGTACGGGAACCTGCGGGGGCTGCCGGGGCGCTTCGAGTCGTTCGAGACATTGGGCCGGGAGCCAGCCAAAGGTCTGTCCGTGCTGCACGCTGGCCCATAGCCCGCTGACTCGAAGCAGGTAGACCGGGGTGCTCTGGGGAATCAGGTACTGGACCGCGTAATGCCGGCCAGCCCCTTTGCGCAGCTTGAGTTCCGCGGAGGTCCGGTGCGTGGGTCCCGAGGCTTCCACCGGGGCGGAAATCGGCTCGGTGCGTGCGAAGTCGAGTTTCTTCATGCGGACAGTCTCCACCCGAAAGCGCCCGATCCGGGGTTGGTCAATGCCATACGTGCACGGACGTGAAACACGGTTATGACCTCACTGAACAAGTGGTTGACCTGGGAATGGAATGCATGGAGCAACGTCTTGCACGGCGTCACGGTTCGCCAGGATCGTTCACGAATAACCACGTATCGAGGCGCGGCACCTGGACATGCCTTACCCCATGTTATTGCACACACGGTCAAGGCCCCCAGTCGCGGACCGGGGGCCTTGATCACATCTTCGCCACGGGCAACCCCGCGACGATGGTTTCTAGCGTGCAGCCAGTTCGCTGTCCAGGCGAAGCAGGCCGTTGCCATCGTTGTTGATCATCTTCACGCGGTCCAGGATTTCACCGACGGTGGCTTCCTCTTCGACCTGTTCCTCGATGAACCAGGTCAGCATCGGCACCGAGTCGATGTCGCCCTCGTTGTGGGCCAGGCGGTAGAGGTCCCGGATGGATTCGGAGACCTTCTTCTCGTGGTCGAGGGAGGCCTGGAAAGCACCGTCAACCGTTACCACGTTCAGCCCGGGGGCACCGATGGCGCCGATCGCCGGGTGTGCTCCGCGGTTGGTCATATGCGCGATGAACTTCTCCGCGTGTACCAGTTCCTCGGCGGACTGTGCACGGAACCATGCGGCGATGCCGGGCAGGCTCAGGACATCCATTTCGATGGCCAACTGGCGGTACACCGTCGAGGCCTGGAGTTCCAGGGTGATCTGGTCGTTGAATGCGTCGGCAAGCTTTCCTGTAAGTTCCATGGCACACACGCTACGCGCTCCGCGGGGGCTTGTCACCGAAGTATGGCCGTACTTACCTCGGGCTAAATATGTCATGCATTGCGTACCGGCGAAGGGCTACCAAGGTGATGCTCACCTTGGTTCGCAGGTCTTGGTCACGACGGGTTTAAGAGGAAACGATGCGCTGCCCGGCATGGATCTTGGCAGCCGCCCGGTGGCCGTCGCGCACCCCAAGAAACAGGCCGACCAGCATCACGGCCAGCCCCGCCATCAGGGCTGCGGGATGGACAAAGCCAGGTAGCGTCACCAATGTTGAGAGGATGCCTCCGGCTGCCATGATCACTGCGGCCAGCCAACAGCCCATGGTGCTCTTGTTCGCCGCCGCGTGATGGCCCAGCAGCCAGCACTTGTCGCAGTGGGTCAGGGCTGCGGTGCGGATCCCGATCCAGGCATTACGCCTGATTTGTCCGGTGGCGGCGGCTTTCATCATGTAGGCCATGGCAACCATGAGCAGCACCATGAATACCGTCATGATCAATTCGCTCAGTGTTTCGCCATCCATTGCGGGCTTCTCTCAGTGTGTTTCGCGGCCGGAATGCCCCTCCGGAGCGTGGGGCATCGCAGACAACGGTACGCCACCTTTCGCGTGGCCCGATATCCGTGGCAACGCGCCGGGTTTCCGGTGGCGGACCATTCGGGGCCGCCACCGGATGCCGTGGCGCGGTGGGCCGGTGCTAGCTGCTCAAGCCGGCGCGGCGCAGGGCCTCGGCCATGGCGGTGTTTGCGTTCGACCCGGGGGCGCTGGCCGGCCGGCTCTGTTGCGGTTTGCCGCCGCGCTGGTTTCCCTCGCCGCCGCGTGCCGGGCGTTGGCCCCGCTGTTCGTTGCGCTGCCCGTTGCCTCGCGGTGCCCGGTCCGTCCGCTCGGCTTTGGCCCCGGGCTCGTCATCCAGGCGCAGGGTAAGCGAGATGCGCTTGCGTTCCGGGTCGACCTCCAGCACCTTGACCTTGACAACCTGGCCCGATGTGACGACTTCGCGTGGATCGGAAATAAACTTGTTGCTCATCGCCGAGACATGGACCAGTCCGTCTTGGTGGACTCCCACGTCAACGAAAGCACCGAAGGCTGCCACATTGGAAACGGTGCCTTCCAGGATCATGCCGACTTGCAGGTCGCCGATCTTTTCCACGCCTTCCTTGAGGTTAGCGGTCTTGAAGTCGGGGCGCGGGTCACGGGCAGGACGCACCAGTTCGGCGATGACGTCCTTGACCGTGGGCAGGCCGAATTGCTCGGTGACAAAGTCTGCGGCATTCAGGGTGGCCACCGACTGGTTGCCGGCGTCGGCGGCTGCCAGCAGGGTTTCGGCCAGCCCGTACGCCTCGGGGTGCACGGCGGAGGCATCCAGCGGCTGCTTGCCGCCGGTGATGCGCAGGAATCCGGCACATTGCTCAAAGGCCTTGGCTCCCAGGCGCGGAACCTTCAACAGGGACCGGCGGGTGGTGAAAGGGCCGTTCGCATTGCGGTGTTCGACGATGTTGCGGCTCAGCAGCGAACCGACTCCGGCCACCCGGGCCAGCAGCGCCGGGGATGCGGTGTTCACATCCACGCCGACGGCGTTGACGCAGTCCTCGACCACGGCATCCAGGGAGCGGTCAAGCTTGGCCGGGGTCAAATCGTGCTGATACTGGCCCACGCCGATGGACTTGGGTTCGATCTTCACCAGTTCGGCCAGCGGATCCTGCAGTCGGCGGGCAATGGACACCGCACCGCGGATGGAGACATCCAGGTCCGGCAACTCGGCGCTTGCCAGCGCCGACGCCGAATACACCGATGCCCCGGCCTCGGAGACGATGACCTTGGCAGGCTTGTTGGTCAGCTTGGCGATGACCTCGCCGGCCAGTTTGTCGGTCTCGCGGCTTGCGGTCCCGTTGCCCACGGCAATCAGTTCGGTGCCGTGCTTGGTTGCCAGTGCCACCAGGGTCGCCACGGAGGCATCCCATTTGTTCGCCGGGGCGTGTGGGTAGATGGTGGCAATGTCGACCACTTTGCCGGTGGCGTCGACGACGGCAACCTTCACCCCGGTGCGCAACCCGGGGTCCAGCCCAAGCACCGCCCGGTTTCCGGCAGGGGCGGCCAGCAGCACGTCGCGCAGGTTGGCGGCGAAGACCTTGACACTGGCTTCCTCCGCGGCCTCGAAGAGCCGCGTGCGCAGGTCCGCCTCCAACCGTGCCAACAGGCGTCCGCGCCAGGCCAGGCGAACGGTTTGTGCCAGCCACTTGCCAGCCGGCGCATCGGCAGCGGCCTTGATGCCCAGCGAACGGGCGACGGCGGCCTCATATCCGGCCCGCGCCTCGGTGAGCGCCGCCTCGTCGCGCGGGTCGGCCTCGGCCAGCTCCAGGTTCAGCGCACCCTCGCGTTCTCCGCGCAGCAGCGCGAGGATGCGGTGCGAGGGCTGGGTGGCAACGGGCTGCACGAAGTCTTCGTAGTCGGAGAACTTCGAGGCATCCGCGGCAGGGGCGCCGGATGCGATCTTGGACGAGATCTTCCCTCGTGTCCACAGCCGTTCGCGCAATTCGGAGACCAGCACCGCGTCCTGCGAGGCACGTTCGGTGAGAATGGCCCGGGCACCGGCCAGGGCATCGGATGCCGCATTGACCTCGTGCTCGGGGTTTAGGAAGGTGGCTGCCAACGCTTCGGGATCCTGGGCGGGATCGCGGATCAGCGAGTCGGCCAGCGGCTCGAGTCCGGCCTCGCGGGCGATCTGGGCGCGGGTGCGGCGCTTGGACTTGTATGGCAGATACAGGTCCTCCAATTCGGCCTTGGTACCGGCAGCCATGATGGCGGCCCGCAGCTCGTCGGTGAGTTTCCCCTGCTCCTCGATGGCCTTCAGGATCGCTTCCCGGCGGTCCTCCAATTCACGCAGGTAGCGCAGCCGCTCCTCAAGCAGGCGCAGCTGGGTGTCGTCCAGGGTTCCGGTGGCTTCCTTGCGGTATCGGGCAATGAAGGGGACGGTCGATCCGGCATCGAGCAATTCGACGGCGGCCTTCACCTGCCAGTCGGCAACCGAAGCACCCCCGGAAGTTAACTCGGCGGCAATGGTCTGGATTATTCGCATCTGGCTCACCCACACTAGTTTGCCGCATCCGTGGCACTGCCCGCGGACACCGACCGGCGAGGCCTCGTGTGTGTCGCCTCCGTCCTTGCCCTTGATTCGGGGATTGCCCCGTACCGGTGCTACGTTGGCCACAGGACTCGACACGGGGTGCCGCCTGGCGGCTGAGAGATAGACCCGTTGAACCTGATCTCGATAATCCGAGCGAAGGGATGCCGGTCCGGCTTGAACTGCCCTCGTACCCAAATTCCTGGACGACCGTCGGCTGGTTCCATGGCATCCCTTCGCCCAGCAGAAGGGTGCAAGAAAATGCTTATCAAGGACCAAATCGTGTTGATCACCGGGGCAGGACGCGGACTCGGGGCAGACCTGGCCCGGGCCTTTGCGCGCGAGGGCGCACGGCTTGTATTGAACTACCGCTCCAGCGAAACCGCCGCCCGGGAACTGGCAGCCGAGTTCGGGGCCGATCGCGCGATAGCGGTCCAAGCCGATGTCGCGAACGCGGATCAAGTCTCCCAATTGGTGGCCGGGGCGCACGAACATTTTGGTGCTCCCATCACCACTGTCGTCAACAACGCCCTGCCCGATTTTTCGTTCAATGGCGACGCCCGTGCCAAGGCCGATGGAATCGGCTACATGGCTTTCGGGGAGCAGTTCACCGGCATCGTTGGCGGTGCGCTGAACACGATCCAGGCAACCCTGCCCGGCATGAGAACCGCGGGCTTTGGCAACATCGTCAACATCGGGACAAACCTCTTCCAGAACCCCGTGGTCCCCTACCACGACTACACCGCGGCCAAGGCTGCCCTGCTGGCCATGACCCGCACGTTCGCGGCCGACCTCGGCCCGGAAAACATCCGCGTGAACATGATCTCCGGCGGCCTGCTTCGCACCACCGATGCCTCCGCCGCCACCCCGGAAGCGGTCTTCGACCTGATCGCCGGCTCCACGCCACTGCGCAGGGTCACTTCCCCGGCGGAGTTCGCCGACGCCGCACTGCTGTTCGCTTCACCGTGGTCCCGGGCGGTGACCGGGCAGAACCTGGTTGTCGACGGCGGCCTGGTGATGAACTAGGGGTCGGGTAAAGCATCGTGGACGCCACACGCCAATTGCACCTGAACGCCTTCATCTACGGGGCGGGCCACCACACCATGGGATGGCGCCACCCCGAATCCAGCGCCGACCGCCTCGGCGACATTTCCTACTACGAGGAACTTGCCCGGATTGCCGAGCGCGGTTGCCTGGATGCTGTCTTTTTTGCCGACGGGCAGAGCGTGAACCATGAATACGCGGCAGGGATCCCCTGGTTCCTGGAACCGGTGACTGCTCTCAGTGCCATGGCTCGTGCCACCAGCCGCATCGGGTTGGTCACCACGATCTCGGCCAGCTTCTACACGCCCTTCCACGCCGCCAGGCTGTTGGCCTCGCTGGACCACATCAGCGGCGGGCGGGCGGGCATCAACGTGGTGACCTCCATGTTTGACGCCGAGGCCCGCAATCATTCCATGGATTCCCTGCCGGCTCATGCCCAGCGCTACGAGCGCGCCGAAGAGTTTGTTGTCGCGTTGCAGGGGTTGTGGGATTCCTGGTCGGATTCTGCACTGCTGGTTGACCGGGAAGCCGGACGTTACCTTGATCCGGCGCAGGTCCGGCCGATCAACCACCGCGGCAACCATTTCTCGGTTGCCGGCCCGCTGACAGTCCCCCGGTGCCCGCAGGGGCGGCCGGTGCTGTTCCAGGCGGGATCCTCGGAAGCCGGCCGCTCCTTTGCGGCCCGCCATGCCGAAGCCATCTACTCCGTTTCCTGGGACAGGGAATCGGCAGTCGAGTATGCCGCCGACATCCGGCGACTACTGGGTTTTGCCGGACGCTCCAATGATCCGGTTCCCGTGCTTCCCGGGCTGGTCACGTACATCGGTGCCACGCGGGAAGAGGCATGGGAAAAGAAGCGCGTGCTGGATTCCTTCATTGACACCGGGTCGGCCATCGCCCAGCTCAACATGTTCACCGGCCAGGACTACAACACCCATCCGCTGGACGACAGGGTGGACCCGCTGCCCCCGGCCGAGGACTTCACCGGCCCACAAGGCCGCTACCTGACCGTTCAGCGCATCATCGAAACCCAGCGCCCCACGCTTCGCGAACTGCTGGGGTTCCTGGCCGCGGGCGGGGGCCATGCAACCATGATCGGCACCCCCGCCGAGATCGCGGACGAGATCGAGGAATGGTTCATGTCGGGCGCCTGTGAGGGCTTCAACCTCATGTGCCCAAGTTATCCGGCGGGATTGGATGATTTTGTGGGATTGGTCGTACCGATCCTCCAAGAGCGCGGCCTGTTCCGCTCCGCCTACCCGGGAACCACGCTGCGCGAAACACTGGGCCTGGCCAGGCCTGCGCGCCTGGAAACGGTGCCGGCACGCGGATAGCAGTTCATCTCCAGGGTGGGAGCACTCATGGGTTACCCAGAGTTCTCCCACCGGGGAACAACTAAGATGGAACCCATGACATTTTCACGCTCCAAAAGTGCACTGCTGGTTTCCGGCGCAGTCCTCCTGCTCTCGGCGACCGGTTGCGCAACCATTGCCGACACGGCCTCTTCCGCAGCTTCCTCCGCCGCCACGCAACTGGCCGACGGCGCCAAGAAGGAACTCATCAAGCAGGCTTGTGCCCCCATCCAGGACGGCACCATCAACGCAGCCGACCTCAAGGTCGTTGCCTCCATGGTCGACGCCGTCCGCGAGGGCGGGCTGCCCCCGGAGATCGTCAGCGCACTTGACGATGTCGCTGCCTCCGGCGACCAGGTCCCGGCCGATGTTCAGGCCCGGCTCGTTACCGCCTGCGACAACGCCCTGGTCTAGGAAAATGAGCGACAGCCATGAGTAGGTCCCGTCGTCGAGGCAGTGCCGTCCCGGTGCTTGTCTTGTGCGTAGCGGTGGTCGCCGGAACGTGGTTGTTGCTTCCCAAGGTCAACGGCGGTTACGGGGACCGAACGGGTGACCCGGACGCACGCGCAACGGTTCAGCATGTGGTCGACGGTGACACCCTCTACCTCATGCTGGACGGCGAACGAACCAAGGTCCGGCTGCTAAACGTCGACGCACCGGAGATTCCCCGCCCGGACCAACCCGGGGAATGCTTCGGCCGGCAGGCGGCCGAATTCCTGGCCAAGAAACTGCCCAAGGGTTCGGAGGTCGAGCTGCAATTCGATGCCGAACGCCTGGACCAATATGGGCGGACCCTCGCCGCACTGAGCCACGGGGGAGAATTCATCAACGGAGCCCTCGTGGCATCCGGACACGCGACGGCAATGAAGGTCGAGCCCAACGTGAGATTCTACGAGCAACTGCGCGATGCACAACGGCAGGCCCAACAGATCGAGGCGGGGATGTTTGATCCTGCCAACGGTTGCAGCTGAACGAGCTCTCGCCCTCGTTGGCAGTCGAAGCAAGCCGGCATGGCCGGGAACAGCTCCAGTCGGCTCGCTCTCTGCTCAATAACCGTGCCCGATGTCCTGCGATGGATAGACTGACGGGGTGAAGCAGGAATCCAAGGCCGTCAGAATCGATGCCTGGTTATGGTCGATTCGAATCTATAAGACCCGCTCGGCGGCAACGACAGCCTGCCGCGCCGGCCACGTGCGCCTAAACGACAAACCCGCCAAGGCCGCACAGATTGTCGTTCCGGGAGACACCATCCGGGTCAGGCAATCCGGATTCGACAGGATCCTCGAAGTGACCGCCGTAATATCCAAGAGGGTGGGTGCCGACATCGCCTCCCGCTGCTATCTCGACCACACCCCGGTCCGGCCCAAGGAAGTCATCCCCCAGGTTCCCGTCAGGGACAGGGGCGCCGGCCGGCCGACGAAAAAGGACCGACGCGAGATGGAACGGCTTCGAGACCACTTCCATTAGCGCCAGGGATACGATGGCAGATGGTAGCCGGTTGCGCCAGACGCATCCGAAATGACTCACGAGGAGAAGCATGGCCCGGAACACAAGCTGGAACGAACTATCAGTCGTGGCACGATGGCGAATCGCCGTTATGGGAATTGCCCAGCTGGCTCTCCAATTCGTAGCCCTGCGCGACCTGGTCAAACGCCCTGCGTTGGAAGTCAACGGTCCAAAGAGCGCCTGGGCCGCAGCTACGTTCATTAACTTCCTTGGGCCCCTTGCATACCTTGCCTTCGGACGCGCAAAGAAAAAGTAGCCCCGCTCATTCTTTATTTGAGAATGCTGTAGGTCGACACCATCGGATGGCTGGACGCGGGCGCGTCGGCCAAGATTTTGCTGGCCGATGGTGGGCGACGCTTCCCACCTTTTGGGGCGAAGCGTCTACTGCCAGTGCATCTTCCAGCCGATGGAAAGTGTTCAGAGGAACATCCCGTTCGCGTCTCCACGCTTGACGCCATGTAAGGGGCCGGGTCCTCGACTGGGCCGCACGAGTCATAATCCATTCACCGTATGGTTATCACGAACAGGCACGTCGCCCGGGGATCCAGCGTCCTGAAACTCCCATCGATGGGTCATCTAAGCTGGACACTCGGCCATAATTCACTCTGTTTCCGTAACTTGTACTCTTTTGTGCGCTTCATTCGCCAACCGGCTATTCAACATGGCTAATATGGGAATGAAATACAGCGAAAAATATAGTTTTTGGGCACTGGTCGTTGGTTCTGCGTTTGATTTATTGTGCGCTATTGCTATATTTTCAGATTCCTTCAGGAGCCCTCCAATGCAGCCTCGCATACGAGTCCATTTAGCAGACGGTGATTACTTTCTTCGGCTTGGACTCGAAAGCCTCTTGGCATCAAGCCCCGATGTTGAGCTCGAGGCAGTCACCGGAACTGGCGACGAAGCCATCGAAGCCGCCCTGGACCAGCGACCCGATCTAGTTCTCATGGAAACCACTATTAGAGATGTCTCCAGCCCGGAGGCCACCAAGCGGATATTGGCGGGTGCCCCGGCAACCAGGGTTGTCATGCTTTCGGCGGTTCACGACATAGAAACCATGACCCGAGCGCATTCAGCGGGTGCCTGCAGCTATCTGGCCAAGAATGCCGTCTCGACGGATCTCGGAGTAGCGCTTCGGATGATCCACTCGGGAAACATGATCTTTTCCAAGCCAGCCGATGGAGATCAGTTCCCACCTCACTCCACAAGCAAGTACGACTTCAAGTCTCAGCTCCTGCGTCAAGCGAGCCCGCGGGATCGACGCTTGCTGCATTCCCTGACGCAAGGTTACACAAATGCCCAGATAGCCTCACTTCTTCACGTCAGTGAAGGGACCGTGAAGGCCCAACTTGCGAAAATCATGGAACCGCTCGACATCAGCAACCGTGTTCAACTCGCGGTGCTTGTCGTCCAGGCCGGACTTCTCGATGACGTCCGGCCGACCGCACCCCTCAGTGCCGGCCCCTTGCGCTATGCAACACCCAGAGCTTGATTCCCGGGTCCGCTGTCAGTAGCCCAGGAAGGGATCATAGGAATTGATCAGCTTCTCACCGCTCAGATAAAGGCGCAGATTTTTGGTGAAGAGTTCCACCAGGCGTGCGTTCTCGGCGTCCACATTTGCGGCCGTATGTGGCGACAGTATGAGATTCGGCGCATCCCACAAGGGATGGTCTGCCGGCAGGGGTTCAGGATCCGTCACGTCAAGTACGGCTCCACCAAGGCGACCTGCGTTCAAGGACTCGACTACAGATTCCTGGTCGAGTACCGGACCTCGTGCCAGGTTCACGAGCAGGGCACCCACCTTCATGGAGGAAATTCGCTGCCGGTTGAAGAGGCCTCTGGTTTCCTCGGTCAGCGGGCACGCCAAGACCACGATGTCGTACTCCCCCAGATCGCAATCCTGCAAGGCGACGGACCTTTCGAAAGGCTGGCCAAGGACTCTGGTGCCGCGAATCGTTCCATCGCACCTGACTCCCATGAAGCTCAGGGTCCTTGCCACTTCGCTACCGATGCTGCCCGCGCCAACGATCAAGGCTTTTTGGCCATAGAGTGTGTTCGACGCCCCCGTCGCCCACCGTTGCTGATCTTTTTGGGATCCCAAGCGCGGTAGTTCTCGAACGAAGTACAGCAACCCGGCCAGTGCGAATTCAGCCAGTGGCTTGGCGTGGACACCCGCTGCAGTGGTAATCCGAACCTGGTTCTCGGTGTGCCCCAGTGCCTTGGCCCGCACTCCAACACCTGCCTGCGTGGCCTGGATCCACTCGAGGTTCGGGCTGTGCTCCCGCCAGGCCTTTGGCTGCCACCAGTCAAAGTCAAACATGATGGTGGCGTCCGCCAAGTGAGTTCGCCATTCGGCGATTTGGCTCTCGCGCAGATCGCGTTGCCTTCCCCGGTGGTCGGCGCCGAACTGTGGGACCGGCAGCAGTTCGGCTCGGTAGACGACGTCGATCTCGGGCAGATCGGCGATCAGTTTGTCGACCAATTCCTTCTGGAGATACGAGCAGATCAATACCTGTGGACGCATGAAATTCCTTGACCTCTTTCAACGGGTGACGACCGGGATTCGAACTCCATTAGTAGGCGTTACCGTAACTGGCGTCACCAAAACGACACGACAGTGACTCCCTGCCCATTCGAACAGGCTATCGGTGCCCATTGGATAAAGTGAGCGCATGACTACACACGTGGGCGATCAACAGGGGCCCGGCGAGGCCCCTGTTCCTCGGCACCACCAATTAATCGTCTCGCTCTTCGGCCTGTATGCACGCCAACACGGCGGCGCCCTGGCCGTGGCCACCATCATCTCCCTGATGCAAGACATCGGCGTCGAATCCACGGGGACCAGGTCGTCGATATCCCGTCTGAAGAAGCGCGGCGTCATTGACAGTATTCAGGTCAACGGCCGCAACGGATATGCATTGGCGCCGTCGGTCATCGAAACGTTTGTTGAGGGCGATGAACGAATTTTCCACCCGCGTCGGGCCAAGGCAGATGACCAATGGCTTCTGGCTACGTTCACGGTGCCCGAATCCCAACGCAACATCCGGCACAAGATCCGTTCATCCCTGGTGCGGATGGGCTTTGGTTCGGTCACTCCAGGTCTATGGATTGCCCCGGGGCACCTACGCGACTCGGTGCTCGCCTACTTTGATACCCGTGGATTGAACGAATACCTCGAATTCTTCATGGCTGATCATATTGGCGACGCCGACCTGCGTAAGAACATCGGGACGTGGTGGGACTTGCCGGCGCTTGACGCCCTGTATTCCGATTTTCTGGATCGCAATCGTGGGCTATTGAGCGCCTGGGCCCGGCGAAGCAAGTCGGGCAGCAATCCTGAATCCGACGCCCTCGCCTTTGCGGACTACCTGGTGCTGATCACCCAATGGCGGCGTCTGCCCTACCTCGATCCCGGGCTGCCCATCAAATTCCTGCCGGAGAACTGGAATGCGTTGGAGGCCGAGCATCTTTTTCAGGAACTCCACGCACTGTTGTCGCCCTGCGCCCAGCGCCATGCCGACCGCGCCATTGACAACAACGCGGCGGCCCGCTGACGGACGATCCCGGCCCAAGAAAAAGCCGTGCCGCGCGACCTTCCCCTTTCCCAGGGATTCGGTTGCACGGCACGGCATCCTTATTTAATACAGACGGTAGTCACGTCCTGAGGGAAACTAGGCGCGATCCTGGATCACTGCCACGCCCTGGATTTCAATGAGGGCTTCCTTCTGCCAAAGCCGGCTGACGCCAATGCCGGCCATGGCCGGATATTTGCTGCCAGCCATTTCGCGCCAAAGCCGGCCAATCTCCCTGCCATTGGCCATGTAGTCATCTACGTCGGTGAGGTAAATGGTCACGGAGACCAAGTCCTCGGGATGGCCGCCGGCCTCGGCCAGGGTCGCCAGGACATTCGAGAACGCTTGCTTGAACTGATCGACGATGTTGCCCGGAACGATCTTCATGTCCTTGTCCAGGGCTGTCTGCCCGCCCAGATAAACGGTCGTGCCCGCGAGCACGCCGTGCGCGAATCCAGAAGGCTTGCCCAGGGAATCCGGATTGATGGTGAGGTTCTGGAAGAGGGTGGTTTCGGTCATCGTGCTCTCCTAAGTATTCTCTTGGCGATTGCGGCTGTTCCGCTCTGGCGCCGGACTGGTGACGCGTGTTACATTGAGGATACGTGACGGCGGTCAAAAAGTCGACACACATGGATTTGATGAGTAGCAAGGGACCGAGGAATGAAACTCGCAACAATTCGACACGCTGGAAGCACCACCGCTGCCCTGGTGGTGGGCGACGCTTATCAGCCACTACCCGCAGGCAATCTCAGCGATCTCTTGGGCATGCCCGCGTGGAAGCAAATTGTCAGTGAGGCCGCTTCGGAACATCCCGGTCTCGCCGTCGTCCCGGCATCCGACGTCGAGGTGCTCAACCCCGTGCCAACACCCGCCAAGGTCATCTGCTGCGGCTTGAATTACTCGGATCACATCCTAGAGATGGGTCGCGACCTTCCGGCATATCCCACGCTCTTCGCAAAATTTGCTGATACGCTCACCGATCCCGACGCCCAGATCGTTGCCGACGAATCCGTGGACCTCGATTGGGAAGCCGAGCTCGCGGTAGTGGTTGGAACCACCCTGCAGAACGCCGGCGAGGACGAGGCGGCCGCAGCCATCGCCGGCTACACCGTGGCCAACGACATCTCCATGCGTGATTGGCAGCGCCGGACCCTCCAGTGGTTCCAGGGCAAGGCCTTCGACCGCACCACGCCGCTGGGTCCGGTCATGGTCACAGCCGATGAGATCAATCCAGAGGCCGGGCTCGAGGTCATTTGCACGCTCAACGGCACCGAAGTCCAACGCGGCAATACCAAGACGCTGGTTTTCTCCGCTGCCAAGCTCCTGGCCTATATCTCCACCTTCACCATCCTGCGGCCCGGAGATGTCGTCCTCACCGGTACCCCCGGCGGTGTCGGCATGGGCATGACCCCTCCGCTCTTCCTGAAGGACGGGGATGAACTGATCACCGAGATCCCCGGCATCGGGACCCTGAGGAACATCGTCCGGACCCGCGTCACTGCCGCCCTCTAGACCGCGCCCACCAACAATCCCACCATCCAGGAAAGCCAAGGAGAACAGCTCATGAGCAACACCACCCCCACGATCTACCGCACCGAAGGCGACAACACCGTCTACGCCAACGCCGATGGCGTCGTGGTCCCCGTGGTCACCCGCAAGGGCGAGGAAGACACCAACACCGCGCAATCCGGCGACTGCATCCGCGTTTCCGGGGTCAGCATCCAGCACACACCGGCCACCAAGATCTGGTTCGGCCAGGTCTCCAACACCCCCGGCTACCGCTCCCTGCCCCACCACCACGGCGAGGCCGAGACCGGTGGATACGTGCTCAGGGGTCATGGGCGGATCTACTTTGGCGAGAACTACGAGCAGTTCCTGGACATGACCGCCGGGGACTGGGTCTTTGTCCCGCCGTTCATGCCTCACGTCGAAGCGAACATGTCGATCACCGAGGACCTGGTCTGGCTGACCGCGCGCACCCCGGAAAACATCGTCGTGAACCTCGAGGATGTCGCCGACGAAAGCCTGGAAGGATACCGCCGGGCATGAGCTCACAAATCTTCCTCGATGCCATCGACATGACCTCCTGCGAGGCCGAGTTCTTTGACCAGGCCTACACCGCCATCCCCCAATATGTTCCGTGGCCCAAGGCCTACGGCGGGGACATGGTGGCCCAAGCGGCCACGGCCATGATGCGGTCGGTGGGCCAGGACAGGGAACTGCATTCAATGCACTCCTACTTCCTGCGTCCCGTGGACATGCACGTGCCCGTCCGCTACGAAGTCGAGCTCATGCGTGACGGCCGCGGCTACTCCACCCGACAGGTGCGTGGATTCCAGAACGGCAAGGCGGTCTACACCGCACTCGGCTCCTTCCACGTCCCGGAGACCGGACCCGAGCAGTCCTCCACGGCCCCCGCGGAATACCTTGACCTTGATCCCGAAACCCTGGCCAGCGCCGCGACGGTGCTCGCCGAGGCCGAGGGCCCGGTCGCGGAATACTGGTCGGCCGGCCGCTCCTTCGACATGCGCCACGTCCCGGGCGCCCTGTACCTCGAGGTGGACGGGGCACCGGCCGCCCACCAGGCTGTCTGGGTCAAGGCCTTCACCGAGCTCCCCGACGATGCCATCACCCAGCGTGCGGCACTGGCCTATGTTTGCGACTACACCATCCTGGAGCCGCTGCTGCGGACCCAAAACCTGTCCTGGAGCACCGAGGGACTTGTCACCGCGAGCCTTGACCACTCCATGTGGTTCCACCGCCCCGGGCGCGTGGACGACTGGGTGCTTTACGTCCAGGAAGCCATCTCCAGCCAAAACAACCGCGGCCTGGCGCTGGGCCGCTTCTACACCCGTGACGGCCAGCTTCTGGCCACCGTTGCCCAGGAGGGCATGATCCGCGGACCCCGCGGCTAAGGCACCACCGCACACCCCCCCCATTGAAAATCGACTCCTGGAAAGAGACGGCAAGTTCATGGAATTATCGCTTTCGGCCCATCACGACACGTTCACACGTGACCACCTGCCGCCGCAGGAATTATGGCCCACCCTTGAATTCACACTGCCAGAGCTGCAATACCCCGATCGTCTCAACGCGGCCACGGTCCTGATCGATGACGCCGTCGCGGCCTTTGGGCCCGACCGTCCGGCGCTGCTGGCACCGGACGGGTCGCGGCAGAGCTACGGCGAGCTGCTGACCCGGGCCAACCAGGTCGCCCAGGTCCTCACCGAGGACTTCGGGATCGTCCCGGGAAACCGGGTCATGCTGCGGGCACCGAACAACGCGTGGCTCGTGGCCTGCTGGCTCGGCGTGTTGAAGGCCGGCGCCGTGGTGGTCACCACCATGCCCGCCCTGCGCGCCCCGGAAATCGGCAAGCTCGCGACCCTGACCAGGCCCTCGCTGATGCTCTGCGACCACCGATTCCTGGACGACGCCCGTGAGGCCGCCGGCTCGGCCTACCCGGTCGTCGCGGTCGGCTCCGCCGATGCCCTGGACCTGGTAGCCCGCACCGGTTCCAAGTCCGGTGAATTCACCAACGTGGAAACCGCTGCCGACGACGTGGCGCTGCTGGGCCCGACCTCCGGGACCACCGGCGTCCCGAAGATCACCATGCACTTCCACCGGGACATCCTGGCCAACGCGGACACCTTCGCCCGGCACATCCTGGCACCAATCCCAGACGACGTCTTTGCCGGATCCCCTCCGCTGGCCTTCACCTTCGGCCTGGGCGGACTGGTGGTGTTCCCGCTGCGCTTTGGCGCCAGCACCCTACTCACCGAGCGCACCACCCCGGTGGAGTTGGCGCAGTATTCCCACGACGCCGGTGCCACGATCCTGTTCACCGCACCCACCGCCTACCGCGCCATCCTCAAGGAGGGCAAGGCGGACCTGCTGCGCCCACTGCGCCTGGCCATCTCCGCCGGTGAACACCTTCCGGCGGCAACCTGGCAGCAGGTCCACGATGCCACGGGCCTGTCGCTGATTGACGGAATAGGCTCCACCGAATTGCTGCACGTCTTCATCTCCGCAGCCGGCGACGACATCCGCCCGGGCGCCACCGGAATCCCGGTCCCCGGCTACCGCGCCACCATCCTTGATCCGGAAGGCAACGAACTGGGACCCGACGAGTCCGGACGGCTGGCAGTGATCGGCCCCACCGGCTGCCGGTACCTCGACGACGAGCGCCAGCACGCCTATGTCTCCAACGGCTGGAACGTCACGGGAGACACCTTCGTGCGGGACGCCGACGGCTACTTTACGTACCAGGCGCGCAGCGACAACATGATCATCTCCTCCGGCTACAACATCGGCGGCCCCGAGGTCGAGGAAGCCATCATGCAGCACGACGATGTGCTGGAAACGGCGGTGGTGGCCCGGCCCGACGAGCAACGCGGCTCGGTGGTTTGCGCCTTCGTGGTCCTCGTCGAGGGCGTCGCGGGTTCCGAGGCGAAAGCCAAGGAGATCCAGGACTTCGTCAAGTCAGTCATCTCCCCCTACAAGTACCCGCGCGACATCCGGTTTGTCGATGAGCTTCCGCGGAACCCCAGCGGCAAGCTCCAACATTTCAAGCTGCGCGAAGCCCTTTCCGAGTCCCACGCATCCTAGCTTTCCCCCCCTCCCACCCAACTTAGGCAGCAACGCTCGGCCCCCACCGGCCGCACCGTGTCACAGAAAAGGATCCACCATGAAAATCGCAGTTGTTGGCGGCGGCCCAGGCGGCCTGTACTTTGCGGCCCTGATGAAGCAGCTGGACCCCGCGCACGAGGTAACGCTCTGGGAGCGCAACGCAGCCTCGGACACCTTCGGCTTCGGCGTGGTGTTCTCGGATGAGACGCTCGGCGGCATTGGCAATGCGGACACCGTCATTGCCGACTACATGTCCCGCCGCTTCGCCCGCTGGTCCGACATCGACATCCACTTCCGCGGCGAGATGCACACCGTCGGCGGCCAGGGCTTTGCGGCCATGAGCCGCAAGGAACTGCTCGAGCTGCTGCAGCGCCGCTGCATCGAACTCGGCGTCGACGTGCGCTTCTCCACGATGGCCCCGGACGTCGAAGAGCTTTCGGCAAACTACGACCTGGTGTTGGCGGCCGACGGCCTGAACTCGGCGATCCGCACCCGCTTCGCAGATTCCTTCAAGCCGTCACTGGATCCACGCACCTCCAAGTACATGTGGCTGGGCACCAACCAGGTCTTCGAGGCCTTCAAGTTCTTCGTCAAGGAAACCGACGCGGGAACCATGCAGATCCACGGTTACCCGTACTCGGACGAGGGCTCCACCTTCATCGTGGAAATGCACGAGGATGTCTGGCGGGCGGCCGGCTTCGACGAGACCCAGGACGAGGTCTTCGCCCCCGGCGTCAGCGACGAAAAGGCAGTGGCCAAGGTCAAGGAGATCTTCGCCGAGGAACTGGCCGGCTACGACGTGCTGACCAACAACTCGAAGTGGATCAACTTCACCACCGTGCGCAACGAAAACTGGCGCCACGAGAACATCGTGCTGCTGGGCGATGCCGCCCACACCGCGCACTTCTCCATCGGCTCGGGCACCAAGCTGGCCATGGAGGATTCCCTGGCCCTGGCCGCCTGCCTGCACGAGCACCCCTCCGTCCAGGACGCGCTGGAAGCGTACGAGACCGAGCGCCGCCCGGTGGTGGCTTCCACCCAGCGTGCCGCCCAGGCCTCGCTGGAGTGGTTCGAGAACATCGGGCAGTACAAGGACCAGGATCCGGTGCAGTTCTGCTTCAACCTGCTCACCCGCTCCCGCCGCATCACCTACGACAACCTGAAGCTGCGCGACACCGAGTTCGCCGCCCGCGTCGATGAGGACTTTGCCCGCCTGGCTGGCTCCAAGGAGATCGCCCCGGCGATGTTCCAGCCGTACCGAATCGGCGAACTGGAACTGGTGAATCGCGTCGTCGTCTCCCCCATGGACATGTACTCGGCCACCGACGGAGTGCCGGGCGACTTCCACTTGGTGCACCTGGGTTCCAAGGCCATGGGCGGGGCCGGGCTGGTCATGACCGAGATGGTCTGCGTCTCGGACATCGGGCGCATCACTCCCGGTTGCACCGGGCTGTACAACGACGAACAGGGCGCCGCGTGGAAGCGCGTCACCGACTACGTGCACGGCAATTCCAACGCCAAGATCGGCGCGCAGATCGGCCACTCCGGCCGCAAGGGTTCCACCAGGCTCATGTGGGAAGGCATCGACGAGCCGCTGGAAACCGGCAACTGGGAGGTGCTGGCCCCCAGCGCCATCCCCTACGGCGAGGGCTGCCACGTCCCGGTGGAAATGGACCGGAGCATGATGGACGAGGTCCGCGACCAGTTCGTGGCCGCCGCCCGCCGCGCGGATGAAGCTGGCTTCGACCTGTTGGAACTGCACGCAGCCCACGGCTACCTGCTCTCCTCCTTCCTGTCCCCGCTGTCCAACAAGCGCACCGACGAATACGGCGGATCGCTGGAGAACCGCCTGCGCTACCCGCTCGAGGTGCTCGACGCGGTGCGCGAGGCGTGGCCTACGCACAAGCCGATCGGCGTGCGCATCTCGGCCACCGACTGGACCGAGGGCGGGAACACCGAGGACGACGCACTGGCCATCGCCCAGGCGTTCATCGACCACGGGGTCAAGTCGATTGATGTGTCCTCCGGACAGATCATCAAGGCGGAAAAGCCGGCCTTCGGGCGCAGCTACCAGACGCCGTTTGCCGACAAGATCCGCAACCAGGTGGCAGCCGCAGCCGGCGTTGCCGTCATCGCGGTCGGTGCGATCTCCTCCTACGACGACGTGAACTCGATCCTGCTGGCGGGACGCGCCGACCTGGTGGCTCTGGGTCGCACGCACCTGTACAACCCGCAATGGACGCTGCAGGCCGCCGCCGAGCAGGAGTATGTTGGCGACGGTGCCACCTGGCCACTGCCGTTCAAGGCCGGGCGCCGCAAGCCGCCCAGTGCACGCACCGACGCTGTCCGTCCGCGCCTGTCGCTGCTGCGCGAGGACGTTCAGGATGAGGGCACGGTGCACCTGCGCTGGACCCCGGCCAACAACAAGGCAACGGAGAACCTGGTGCCCAGCGCCTAGCTTCGGAAGCAGAGCGGGAGTGGTTCGATTCGCGACAAGCGGGTCGGGCCGCTCCTTCTCTGCGTTGTCCCCTTGGAGGGCATGCGGAGTTGTCGTCCGTGCACCGCGGGATCCGGTGTGGAGCTTGGGTCGTCATGGATGGACCCGGGCGGGGCCGCTCGAAGGCAAGAAAGTCCCGGTGGGGAGCCTTATCCCCCGCCGGGACTTCGCCAGTGCCGTCCGAGGTCCCGGGTTCAGTGCCCCTTGAAAGCCTCGGCTAGCCACCAGGAACCTGAGTCCGAGGCGATCTTCGCATCGATGACCAGCGGCTTTGTCGGGTTCGAGGCCACCCACTGACCCACCGCATCCAGGTCGGCGAGCGTCCGCACGGTGATCCCATCGGCCCCGAAACCACGCCCGATCGCCGCAAAGTCCGTGTCGGGGAATTGCACCGAGCTCATGTCGGCTTCCGGGTCCTCGAGCGCGAAGTGATGGACCTCGGCCCCGTAGGCGGCGTCGTTGTAGACGATGCACACCAACGGCATGTTCAGCCGCACCGCGGTATCCAGCTCCGCGATGGCCATGTGGAAGCCGCCGTCCCCTGTTCCCAGCACCGGGATCCGTCCCGGCTGCGCCAGCCCGGCGCCGATGGCCGTGTACAGGCCCAGCCCGATGGACTGGAAGGCCTGGGTGAAGCAGAAGCCGAACTCGTCGGGCACCGAGAGGAACTGGCTGGGGTAGCCCATGAAGTTCCCCGAATCCACGCTGACGATCCGCTCGGCCGGGAGAATCCCGTCCAGCGCCATGGTCAGCGTGCGCGGGTCTATGTACTGCCCGTCGGAGAGGTCCTCGAAGTCGACCTGTTGCCAGTGGATGGATTCGTCGATCCGCGCTTTCACGGACGCGCTCCGATAGCCCTCGCGCGCCTGGACGTTTCCGGCGACAAGTGCGTCGAGCACATCGGCTGCACACTGCGCCGAGTCCCCCACCACACCTAAGCCGATGGGGCGGTTGGCGCCTAGGGCCTGTTCCTCAAGGTCGACCTGGACAACCTTGGTTTCCGTGCCGATCAGGTGCCCGTGGCGCATCGTCCACATGTTCAAGGCACAGCCGAACCCAACGATGAGATCGGCGCCGGTGATCAGCTCGGCTGCCAGCGGGGAGGAGAAGCCACCGGAGATGCCGAGGTTGAAGTCGTCCCGGTTGAACAGGCCCTTGGCCACCGCGGAGGTGGCCACCAGCGCGCCCGTGTGCTTCGCCAGGGCCAGGATCTCGTCCCTGGCTCCGCGCCCGCCACGGCCCGCAACGAACACCGGGCGCTGCGCATCGGCCAGCAGGCCGGCCAGTGCTTGAACCGAGGCACGGGATGGCCTGATGGGTTCGGCCGGGACAACGGCTGCCGGTGCCGCGGCCTGCTCCCCGGTGACTTCCTGCGCCTGCACGTTCAGCGGCAGGTTCAGTACCACGGTGCGGCGGTCGTTGACCGCGCGTCGGTAGGCGCGGACGGTGTCGGCCACGGCGCTGGTTGCCGAATGCACGCGCTCGGGCACCGCATGGACGGAAGCGGCAAAGCCGTCCTGGTCCATGGCGAAGTTCGAGTAGACGGCGGAGGGTGCGGCCTCGGCGGCCAGCACGATCATCGGGGTGCGGGACTTGGCCGCCTCGCCGATGCCGGTGGCGGCGTTGGTCAGCCCGCAGCCCTGGTGGACCGAGAGCAGGGAGACCTTGCCGCTGGTGCGCGAATAGGCATCGGCCATGGTGGCGGCCCCTCCCTCGTGCCGGGCGGCGGTGAACGGCACGCCGTGCTCCATGAGGGCGTTGGTGATGGTGAAGTTTCCCGAGCCCACCACTCCGAAGCAGTGGCCAACGCCCAGCTCGGCCAGGGTCTTGCCTACCAGTTGTGCAACGTTCATGCCGGGTTTCCTCCCACCATGGCCAGCACGCGCGCCGGTGATCCCGTGCCTCCCACTATGCGCAGCGGGGCCACCACGACCATCGCGCCGAAGGTGGGCAGCTTGGCCAGGTTTTTCAGCGAGGTGATCCCGTACTTGTCTGCACCCAGCAGGAAATGGTGCATCGGGAACGGAGGGGTGAGTGCCCCGGCGTTGCCGGCGTCGATGCCCACGGTTTCCACCCCGACACCGGAGATCTCCGGTTTCCCGGCGATCCATGTGGCGCACTCGGCGGTGAAGCCCGGGGTGTGCGATCCTTCGTCATCAAGGTTCAGGAACGCCAGCTTGTCATGTCCGTACTGGTCCCATCCGGTGCGGAAGAGCAGCCACGAGTTCGCGGGGAAGGCGCCGTGTTCCTCCTGCCAGGCAACCAGGTGCTCCACGTCGACCAGAAAGTCGGGGTCCGCCGCGGCCTCGGCGCTGAAGTCGAGCACGACCGCCGGGCCGATGAGGCGGGCGGGGTCCAGTTGGGAAACATCCTTGCCGTCCTTGCCGGTGACCCAGTGGATCGGCGCATCGATGTGCGTGCCGATGTGTTCGCCGGTGTGGATGTTGTGGTGCTTCCAGAACGGACCCGGCTCGTTGTATGCGGAGACCTGCTCGATGCTGAAATCAATCAGGTTCGAGAATGGTTCCGGCAACACCAGGCTAGGGGTTTCGGCCGACAGCGGCGCGGTCAGGTCGTGGATTTCAATGGCACCGGCGGCCAAGGACGCCAGGACTGCATGAACAGGACTCATCGGAACTCCAGTGCTGAGGGGTGGACGGCGAACTGACGCCCGTAAGGATCGCCATATAGCCTGTATGACGATCGTCACACACAGACCTTGGCCAACATATCAGTCAACCCGGTCCCGGAAGAACCCCTTCTCACATTGCGGATCACCCGCGGGCCAAACGCCTGGTGGCGCAGCCAGGCACCGCTTTACCGCACCGTCGATGGCGCTGGGACTTCTCCAGACCCCCGGCGGGACAGGGAGGTGGCGATGGTGCCAACGCACCGATTCGAAGGAAAAAGGCAGGAAGCCGTGGCTGCCTCGCCCATGAACCAATCGGCAAAATCCGGCGGGTGGTCGAAACCGTTGGCGAAGCGGTTGGCCATCGCCGCATATTCCCGGGCGGCACCGAGCATCTGTCACCTGGACCCCTGGCGCTACCTGTGAAGCGCCAGGCGTATCGACTCGGGCCAGGGCGCTGACTTCTCGGAGCCTTCGGGCACGCAGACCGTGACAAAGCGGCCCTCCGCGGCCAGCACGGTTTCACGCATCTCGTGTGGATGTCCCCAGACCTTGAAGGCAAAGCGCATGGATGCGGTGCCGACATGTTCGATAACGATTGCCGTGCTCACCGCCTGCCCGAAGTAGAGTTTTGCGCGGTAGTCGATCTCATGGCGGACCCGGGGCGCAATGGCAAAGTACGAGGTGGCTCCCAGTTCCCGGAACAGCTTGGCCTCCGCGGCTTCGACCATCCGCATGATCACGGAGTTGTGTTGGTGCCCCGCAGCGTCGGTGTCGACCCATTCGATGGTGCGGAGCAGCGAGGTTCCGGCCACGGCGCCGGTGAGGAACCCACCCAGCAGTGCGTCGACCGAGGCTTCGCCGGACTGTTGCATTTGAATCGAATCCTTGACCATCGAAAAACAATCTCCATCCAACTATTGTTACGTGCGTCACTTTAACGACATAATACTAGGGATCACCGCACCACCCAAGCCTCTTTCCCATCCAACCAAGGAGAACAACGTGGCGTCTTCACCCACGGTTTCGGACTGGAACATTCCCAAACGGACCACCGGCATTGTGCTTTTCGCCTGCTGGCTGGCCATTCTGGCCGAAGGCTACGACGTCGGTGTCCTCGGTGCGGTGTTGCCGGCGCTTGCCGAATACAAGGCATGGTCGCTCTCCCCGATGGAGCTCGGCGGCCTGGGCGCCTACGCGCTTGCCGGCATGCTCTTCGGCGCCTTGTTCATCGGGACGTTGAGCGACATCATTGGGCGTCGCAAGATGCTGATGCTCGCCATGGTCATCTTCACCATCACCCAGGCCGGTGCCGCGATGGCCCCGACCCCGGAGATCTTCGGCCTCTTCAGGTTCCTCGGCGGCCTGGGCATGGGCGGCATCATCCCCGTCGCCGCAGCGCTGACCATTGAATACTCGGCTCCCAAGAAGCGCTCGCTGAACTACGGAATCATGTATTCCGGCTACTCGCTGGGCATCGTTGCCGCCGCACTGGTGGCAATGAACCTGCTTCCCGTGCTGGGCTGGCGCTGGGTCGTCGCTGTCGGCGCTCTGCCTATCCTCCTCCTGCCGCTGATTGCCTGGATGCTCCCGGAATCCCTCGAATACCTGGTCTCCAAGGGCAAGATCTCCGAGGCCAAGGCGTTGGCGGCCAAACTCAACGTGCGCGACTACAAGCCTGTGGCCCCGGCCAGGCCAGGAGCCAAGGTTCCGTGGCGCGAGGTCATGGGCGCGATGTTCTCCGGGAAGTACCTGCGCTCCACGGTCTTCTTCTGGATCTCATTATTCTGCGGCATGGTGCTGGTCTACGGACTGAACACGTGGCTTCCGCAAATCATGCGCAAGGCCGGCTATGACCTGGGCACCTCGCTGACGTTCCTGCTGGTCTTCTCCCTGGCCTCCGCCGCCGGCGGCCTGGCCCTTGGCGCCATGGCCGACAAGTTCGGCCAGAAGCCCATCCTGGTGATCTTCTTCCTGCTCGGCGCGGGCGGCATCCTGTTGCTGATGTTCCCGAACACCATGTTCATCAACCTGTGCTTCGTTGCCTTCGCGGGCATCGGCTCGATCTCCACCTCCCTGGTGCTCACCGGTTACATCGCCGACTACTACCCCGCGGCCCAGCGCGGCACGGCTACCGGCTGGGCGTTGTCCTTCGCCCGGCTCGGCGCCATCTCCGGGCCGATCATCGGCGGCTGGATCGCCTCCACCGGCATGAACTTCCAGTTCAACTTCGTCTTCTTCGCCATCGTCGGCGTGGTTGCGGCACTGTCCGTGGCAATGATCCCGCCGCGCGTCACCGACACGTCCGTCCCGGCGCGCAGTGCCGAACGCGAATCGGTTCTCGACTAGACATCGCTGCCAGAGCAGAGGCGCGGTCCCGTCAAGGGGACCGCGCCTCTTTTTGCGTGGCGCACCCGCGTGGTTAGCGGCGCCCGGAGACCTTGTCCGCCAACAACGCCAGCGGCGACGTGGTCTCCCGGCCGCCGGCTTCCTGCCGGTCCGCTCGGTGGTACATCGCGTACATCGCCTGGACCCCGATCCAGCGAAGCGGTTCCGGTTCCCAGCGCCGCACCGTGCGGTTGACCCACGGCATGGAAATGGCCTTGGTGTCCCGTCCCATGACCAGGTCGGCGAGGGTGCTTCCGGCGAGGTTGGTCGCCGTCACCCCGGTGCCCACATATCCCCCGGCGAAGCCGAGTCCCGTGGCCGGATCGTAGTTGACCGTGGCTTTCCAGTCGCGCGGCACCCCCAGCACCCCGGACCAGGCATGCTCGATCCGAGCGCCCTCGGCAGCGGGAAACATCGAATGCAGGATGCCCGTCAACGCCTTGATGGTCTTGGGTTGCGTGGCCCCGTCCATGTCAGTACGCGAGCCAAAACGGTAGGGCACCCCGCGACCGCCGATGGCGATGCGACCGTCGTGCGTGCGCTGCAGGTACACGTAGGCATGGGCGAAATCCTCGAGGGTCTCGCAGCCCTCCCAACCGATCCCTGCCCACGCTGCCGCATCCAGCGGCTCGGTGACGATCATGGAGGAGTTCATTGGCAGCCAGTCGCGGTGCGCCGAGGCCAGATTCGCGGTGAAACCCTCGGTGGCCCGCAGCACGTGGGCGGCACGCACGGTCCCGCGTTCAGTCACGGCGGTTGCCGGTGTCCCCCGCCCTCCGGCCCGGATCTCGGTCACCAGCGTGTTTTCATGGATCACCACGCCGAGGCGTTGAACCGCCTGCGCCAACCCCTGCACCAACCTGGCCGGGTGGATGCGTGCGCAATGCGGGATGTGGATGCCGCCCAACGCCCCGGCGACGCGGACCCGCGCGTTGGTTTCATCGGCCGACAGCCGCACCGCGTCGTCCTCCGGCCACGTGGCCTGTTCGGCAGCCAGTGCCTCGAGCCGGGTCAGCTGGGCGGTGTTGCGGGCCACCAGCAGCTCGCCGCCCTTGACGATGTGCGCCTCGATGCCTTCGGCCGCAGCCACGGACATGACCTCGTCGACGGTGTCGTTGAGCATCCGTTGGAAGTCGCCCACCAGGGCCCGGCCGTGGCTCCTGACGTACCCGGCACGGCCGCCGGTGATCGTGTTGGCCAGCCACCCGCCGTTGCGCCCGGAGGCACCGAACCCGGCAAAGCGCGCCTCCAGCACGGCAATGCGCAGGGAGGGATCGGCCTTGGCCAGGTAGTAGGCGGTCCACAGCCCCGTGTACCCGGCACCGACGATTGCCACATCGACGTCCAAGTCCCCGGCGAGCGCCGGGCGCGGGGCGGGCAGCCCGTCGGCGGCATACCAAAACGACACGTTTCCGTTGGTGGTCATCTGCTCTCCTGGTTCCTTCCGGCGCACCGGGGCACCGGCGGCGGTGATTGGCGTGGGCTAGCTCAGTTCGAGCACCGGGACATCTGCCTCGAAGCCGAAGACCGCGGCATAGAAGCCCAGCGAGGTTTCCAGCGCCGTGGCGATGTTTTCCGCCCGGCGGAAGCCGTGCTGCTCGCCCTTGAACAGCACGTAGGCGTGCGGGATGCCGTTGGCCGCCAGCGCGTCGGCGACCACCTGCGACTGGGCCGGCGGCACCACCTTGTCCTGGTCGCCCTGCAGCAACAGCACCGGACAGCTGATTTCGTCCACGTGGTTGATCGGCGCGCGTTGGGCATAGAGCTCGGCCGCTTCCGGGTACGGCCCGACCAACGAGTCCATGTAACGCGACTCGAAGTCGTGGGTGTCCTGCACCAAGCCCACCAGGTCCGAGACCCCGTACCGGGAGATCCCGGCGGAGAAGGTCTTGGTGGTGGTCAGCGCGCTGAGTACTGTCCAGCCGCCGGCGGACCCGCCCTCGATGGCCAGGCGCTTGGGATCGGCCATGCCCGCCGCCACCAGGCCCTCGAGCACCGCGACGGTGTCCTGCACGTCGACCACTCCCCATTGGCCGCGCAGGCGCTCGCGGTAGGCCCGCCCGAATCCGGTGGAGCCGCCGTAGTTCACGTCAACCACCCCGATGCCGCGGGAGGTGTAGTAGGCGATGGACAGCGAGAGCTGGGCAAAGGCCTGGGCGGTGGGCCCGCCGTGGACGAAGGCCACATAGGGCGGCAGTTCCCCCTCGGGACCTGCGAGGTTGCCCAGCTTCGGCTCATACACATGTGCGTAGACGCGAGAGCCGTCGGCCGTGCGGAACTCCATGGCCTCGGCGCCGGGCAGCGCCTCGGGATCGGGCAGCGCCTTCAGGGCCAGGGAGATGTTTTCGGTAGCCAGGGTGTCGAGGTCGATGAGCCGCAGCCCGTCCCCTTCCACCAGCGAGGTGGCGGTGGCCAGCAACCGTTGTCCGCTCAGCGCCGAGGGCGAGATGCGGGTGAAGGGAAGCACCAGCTGGCTAAGCTTCCCGCTGGACACATCCAGTGTGGCCAAGGAGGTGCCGTGGGTCCCGTGGGTAACCAGCAGCGTGTGCGCGTCGATGACCTTGTACCAGGTCTGTCCCACGGCCCACAGGGGTCCGGCGAATTCCTCGGGGCGCTCGCACAGGGCCCGCTGGGTTCCGGTGGCCAGGTCGTGCAGGTAGGGGTTCCACCAGCCGCTGCGGTCCGAGACGAAGACCAGCTTGTCCTCGCCGAGCCATTCGGGCTGCAGCACCGATTCCGTGGTGGACCCCGCCAGCACGGTGTCGTTGACCGCGGCCACGGATTCCAGGTCGGCCACGTGCAGCTCGGTGCCGTCCCACGGCATCTGCGGGTGTTCCCAGGAGATCCAGCTGATCCGGGTTGCCGAGGGGTTCAGCCGCGGAGCGGCCACGAAGCGCGAGGAGGGGGTGACTTCCCCCAGCGCGCCGGGGTCCTCGGCAGCCGATCCGTCCAGCGGGATCGAGGCAATGTAGCGGCGAAGTTCGGTGCGGTGGTCCTCGCAGATGGCCAGCACCTGCCCCGGGGTCGGGCCGGGAATGATCTCGGCGAAGCGCAATTGCGGATCCCCGTCCTCCCCGGCGCTGGCGGGGGTCAAAGGCGCCGGTCTTCCGCCGCCGGCGTCCACCGCGTACAGGCGCTGGTCGACGAAATTCACGAACACCAGCCGGTGTCCCGCTCCCGCCTCGATGGCGGCCCAGGCCGCTCCGCCGTACTCGTTGACGCGGCTGCGGACGCTGAAGGGGGCGGCGAGTAGTTCGCGCGTCGCCCCGGCGGAATCGGAATGGCGGGCCAACACCGTCAGCCGTCCGCCCTCGGCCGGGCGGGCCTCGAGCCACCAAAGCTCGTCCCCCACAAATGCCCCGCCGCCCACCGGGGTGGTGCCGGCGGCGACATGTTCGGCGGTGATGGGCGAGGGCCAGGAGCCATAGGGCAAATGCGTATCCATGAGGCGATCCTAGCCGTCCGGAACTTCCGGATGAACACCCGCCGCCCCGGCCCGCCGATGTTCACATGCCGCAGGCCGGAGCGGGGAATGCCAATACGGCACACCGGGTGGTTCCCTAAGAAAGTGTTAGGACTGCGCAAATAAGTACGGATGTGCGAACGATCACCTATACCTTGGTGTGTGACAAGACACTCGCACGGGACTTGGCCCACATGGTCCGGCAAGGATGCACCCCCATACACGGGGCCACTCCCCCCGTGCCACCGGCGGGCACCTTCCGCCGCAAGGAGTCTTGCGGGTAGTGTGCCGGCCCGCAAGGACACGAAGGATCGTGCCGGATGTGCCGCCTCGCTGGCTGCGCTGCAGGCACAGACGGCAACCACAAGGATTAGGAATCACGGGCTCATGCCAACAGAAGAAAACCTGCCCCTTATCAAGGGGGCGCACGCCGACCGCATCGACGATGACGGCGGCAAGCCGGCCAAATGGAAGATCGTCGGGCCCGGCCTTGTCGTTGCCGCCACCGGTGTCGGTGCAGCCGACATGGTTGCCACCCTGGTCGCCGGTTCCCGCTATGGCTACGCCCTGATGTGGGCAGTGATCGTCGGCGTCATCCTGAAGATCATCCTGGTCGAAGGCGCCGGGCGCTTCACCCTGGCCACCGGCAAGACGATCTTCGAGGGCTGGAAGTCCCTGGGCAAGTGGACCACCTGGTACTTCGGCCCGTACATCATCATCTGGGGCTTCGTCTACGGCGCCACCGCGATGAGCTCCGCGGCCATGCCGCTGGCCGCTTTGATGCCCGCCGTGGACCTGAAGATCTGGGCGGTCCTGATGGGCCTGGCCGGTTTCGCCATGGTCTGGTTCGGCCGCTACGAGATCTTCGAAAAGATCACCGCGGTGCTGGTGGGCATCATGTTCGTCACCGTCGTCGGCCTGGCCGTCATCGCCGTGCCGAACATCCCCGAGATGTTCTCCGGGCTCATCCCCATGATCCCCGAAGGCGGCCTGGTCTACACCCTGGCACTGGCCGGCGGCGTGGGCGGCACCATCACCCTGGCGGCCTACGGCTATTGGCTGCGTGAAAAGGGCTGGTACACGCCCAAGTGGATGAAGGTCATGCGGATCGACAACTCCATGGCGTACGTCATCACCGGCATCTTCGTGATTGCCATGCTCATTGTCGGCGCCGAGGTCGTGCGCGCTGCAGGTGTTTCGTTGTCCGCCGGCGACGCCGGCCTGCTGGACCTGACCACCGTG
Source organism: Paeniglutamicibacter sp. ZC-3 (assembly GCF_025847175.2). Lineage (NCBI taxonomy): Bacteria > Bacillati > Actinomycetota > Actinomycetes > Micrococcales > Micrococcaceae > Paeniglutamicibacter > Paeniglutamicibacter sp. ZC-3. Next base: position 174,108 of record NZ_JAOYTG010000008.1, read on the forward strand.
CTGAACGAGAAATACGGAACCGTGGTGGGCACCGGGTTCCTCGTGGGCTTCTGGGCAGCATCCTTCTCCTCGATCATCGGTGTGTGGAACGGCGTTTCGCTGATGTTCGCCGACTTCTGGGGAAACATGCGCGGCAAGGAATCCGGACACCCGGACACCCGCGTGGGCGGCAAGTACTTCAAGTTCTACGTCCTGTGGCTCACCTTCCCTCCGATGGTCCTGTTCCTGCTGGACCAGCCGATCGGCCTGATCCTGGCCTACGGCGTGCTTGGCTCGCTGTTCATGCCGTTCCTGGCCATCACGCTGCTCGGCCTGCTCAACGGCAAGCGGATCCCCAAGGTCTGGGCCAACAAGCTGCACACCAACATCCTGCTGGGCATCACCGCCCTGCTCTTCATTTCCCTCGGTGTCCAGCAGCTCTTCAAGGCAATCTCGCCGCTGGTGGGCGGCTAGCACCGCCACGCACCAATCCCCACGGGGCCCTGCCCGCTTTGCGGGTAGGGCCCCGTGGTGCGTCGGGGATCGAATGGACACCGTCGGTGCGTACGGAGCAGACTGGGCCTCATGAGTCTCTATACGATCTTCCTGCGCGGGGTGAACGTCGGCGGCGTGAAGGTCCTCATGAAGGACCTCGTCGCATTGCTGCAGGATGCCGGGTTCACGCAGGTCCGCACGTTGCTGGCCAGCGGCAACGTGGTGCTGGCCAGCGAGGAGACCGATCCGGCGCGCATCAAGGCAGGCATTGAACAAGCCCTGCGGGAGCGCTATGGCCGGGACATCCCGGTGATCGTCCAGGACGTGGAACAGCTTGAGCGAATCGTGACCGGGTTTCCCTTTGAATCGCCCGACGACGGGATCCAGCGCCACGAATACCTGGTGCTCACTGGCAGCCAAAAGGATGCTGCCGCGATTCTGGCCGGCGCCCCGGAACCCGCGTCCGCCGAGCGTGTGGCGAGGCTGGGCCACGCCATCTGCTGGGAGGTGCCGCGTGGGGAAAGCCTGAAGACACCGCTGGCAAAGCACTTCGCCAAGGTCGCCTCCGGGACGCTGGTGACGACCCGGAACATGAACACCATCCGGAAGATCCACCTGGCGATGACGTCACCGAAACCGTAATCCATTCCCTCTCCGTGTTGTAATGAATCCTGAGCGCCCTGCCGCAACCGGGCCCCGAAGACAGAGGATGAGAACCGGTGACAATGCCCTTGATGTTCGACCTTTTGGGTGTCTTCTTCTTTGGCGTCTCCGGATCCCTGTTGGCTGCCCGGCGCGGCTTCGACATCGTCGGGTCGTTGCTGCTGGCGGGCCTGACGGGAATCGGCGGCGGCATCGTTCGCGACGTGATCCTGGGCGAGGTCCCCACTGCGTTCGCCAATCCCTATTACTTCGTCCCGCCGACACTTGCCGCCTTGCTGGTCTATTTCGTGGCCCCCGGCGTGCAGCGGCTGAAGCGGCCGCTGCTGGTCTTTGACGCCGCGGGCCTGGCGCTGTTCTGCACCTCAGGCACGGTCAAGGCGCTGGAGCTCGGGATGAACCCCTTTGCCGCTGCCCTGCTGGGAGTCACGACCGCAGTGGGCGGCGGCCTGCTGCGTGACGTGGTGGCCAACCAGACCCCGGCGATCTTCGACCCGCGCGACATGTATGCGGTTCCGGCCATGATGGGTGCCGGGCTCATCGCTGCCCTCTGGGTGGCGGGCTTCTCGGGGTGGGTGTGGGAGCTTGGCGTGGCGGCCATCGTCTTTACGCTCCGCGTGCTCTCATTGAAGTTGCGCTGGCACGTCCCCAAGGCAGTCGGACCGTGGCACCGCGAGGCCGAACTCAACTAGGGCGTGTCTCCCAATCGTGTTTTCTCGAGGGCGGCGCTCCAGATGACCACCCCGTGGAGCACCACGGCCAAGCGGTAGGTCAGGGCGAGCTTGTCATAGCGCGTCGCCATGCCGCGCCATTGCTTCAGGGCGTTGAAGCTACGTTAGACGACGTTGCGGCGTTTGTAGGCCTCCTTATCGTAGGTGACCGGCCGTCCTCCGGCGGAGCCCTTGCGCTTCCAGTTGGCCTTCTGGTCGACCTTTTCCGGGATCACGCATTGGATGCCGCGGTCCCGCAGGTATTTGCGGATGGCTTTGGAGGAGTAGGCCTTGTCGGCCATCGCCCGGTCGGGCCGGGTCCTGGCCGCTCCGGACCCGGCCTTCTCCACCTTC